>JAFIEQ010000076.1 GCA_020832455.1 Nitriliruptoraceae bacterium | reverse complement strand
AGCCGTGATCGACGGCTCGACGCCACCACGCCCCCTGCCGGTGCTCCGAAGGCTCACCAGCCGACCGAGCGAGGGCAGGGGGCGTCGTCATGGAGACCGTGTGGGTACTGGGGGACCAGCTCAACCGTGACCTGGCACACCTGCGGGGCACGGAGCCGGCGCAGACCCGGGTCCTGTTCGTGGTCAGCGAGCGCAAGCTGACCTCGCGGCCGTACCACGTGCAGAAGCTGCACCTGGTCGTCTCCGCGATGCGTCACTTCGCCGCGGAACTGTCCGATCTGGGCTACGCGGTCGATCTGCGGCGTGCGGACAGCATGCGGGCCGGGTTCGAGGCACACGTCGCGGAGCACGCACCCGATGCCGTCCGGGCCATGGAGCCGGCGTCCCTGCCCGGCCTGCGACTGCTCGAGGACCTCGGGGTCGAGGTGGTCGACAACGACCACTTCCTGTGCCACTGGCGGGACTTCGACGCCTGGGCGGGTGATCGCGACCGGGTGAAGATGGAGGACTTCTACCGCTGGCGCCGACGGGAGACCGGCGTGCTCATGGACGGCGACGAGCCCGCTGGGGGCCGGTGGAACTTCGACCACGACAACCGCGAGCCCCCATCCGACGACCTGGCGCAGCGAGCGCCGACGCCGGTGCGCTCGCGCCCCGACGGGATCGACCGCGACACCCTCGACTGGCTGCCGGACACCGCGTTCGGGGCGGCGCCCGACGGGACGTGGGCGACGACCCGACGTCGAGCGCTCGCCCGGCTCAACCACTTCGTCGAGGAGGCGCTCCCCCGCTTCGGTGACCACCAGGACGCCATGGTCACCGGGGCCTGGTCGCTCAACCACTCGCTCATCAGCCACGCGCTGAACCTCGGCCTGCTCCACCCGCGCGAGGTGGTGGAGGCGGCCGAGGACGCCTACCGCACGGGGCACGCGCCGATCAACGCGGTCGAGGGGTTCGTCCGCCAGATCCTGGGCTGGCGCGAGTTCATCTGGGGCGTGTACCGCCGGTGGATGCCCGGCTACGCCGAGCACAACGTGTTCGATGCACGGCTCGACGTGCCACCGGCCTTCACGGGCGAGGCGTCGACGGACATGGCGTGCGTGTCGGACACCGTCGCCTCGATCCACGACCACGCCTACGCCCACCACATCCAACGGCTGATGGTGCTGGCCAACCTCGCCACCAGTGCGGGCGTGCACCCGGGCCGCTTCACCGACTGGATGCACGGCGCCTTCATCGACGCCTACGAGTGGGTCATGGTCCCCAACGTCATCGGGATGGGCACCTTCGCCGACGGCGGGCGGATGTCGACCAAGCCCTACGTCTCCGGGGGCGCCTACATCGACAAGATGAGCGATCACTGTGGCGACTGCCGCTACGACCGCACCAAGCGCGTCGGCGACGACGCCTGCCCGTTCACGACCCTGTACTGGGACTTCCTCGACCGTCACCGCGGCCAGCTCGCGGGCAACCACCGCATGGGCCGGCAGTACCACACGCTCGACAAGCTCAAGGACCTCGACGAGCTGCGCGAGCGGGCGACGCAGGTGCGCCGCCTGCTCGGACGGGGTGAGCTGTGAAGCGCTACCGCAGGAACGTGCTCGCGTAGGTCGTGATCGTGCTGAGGTAGTTGGCCCGCTCGAACGCCGCCGGGTCCTGCACGGAGCGCTGGGAGACGGAACCGGACAGCTCGTGCACACTGGCGTAGCCGCGGTCCTGCATCCAGTCGCGCAGCCCGTCCACCAGCACTTCGACGTGGTCGGGGCCGTGCCGCAACAGCGCGGAGGTGGTCATGGCCACGTCCGCCCCGGCCAGCAGCACCTTCAACACGTCCGCCGGGGTGTGGACCCCGGAGGTCGCCGCCAACGACGCCGCACCGACCCGGTCGTGCAGGATCGCGCACCACCGCAGCGGCAGGCGCAGCTCGTCGGAGGACGACAACACCAGATGCGGTCCGACGCGCAGGGTCTCCAGGTCGATGTCCGGCTGGTAGAACCGGTTGAACAGCACCAGCCCGGCCGCGCCCGCGTCGACCAACCGGGGCGCGAGGTGGGCGAGCGAGGACCAGTACGGGGAGAGCTTGACCGCGATCGGCACGCCCGCGCTCGAGGCGACCGCCTCGATCAGCCGCAGGGTCTCGTCCTCGACCGAGCGGCCGCTGACCTGCGCGTCGGCCGCGACGCGGTAGACGTTCAGCTCGACCGCGGACGCGCCGGCGTCCGCCATCAGCCGTGCGTAGCGGGTCCAGCCGCCCTCGGTGACCCCGTTGAGGCTCGCGATGACCGGCACGTCGATCGCCGCGGCCGCGTCGCGGATCAGCGCCAGGTAGCGCGTGGCGCCGTCGTTGTAGTCGTCCAGTGGGGCGGTGTAGCCGGAGATGGCCTCCGGGTTGGCCTCCCCACCGAGCCCGTCGAGCGCATCCAACGCGGCAGCCTCGTCACGCAGCTGCTCCTCGAACAGGCTCGGCAGGACCACCGCACCGGCACCCGCCGCGGCGATCGCCTTCAGCGAGCCGAGGTCGCCGGTCAGCGGGCTCGACGAGGCGACCACGGGGGTGCGCAGGGTGAGCCCCAGGTAGGTCGTGCTGAGGTCCGTGGGACCGTCCGGGACCGGGCCGCTCGGGATCACCCGCCCCGGTCCGGCCATCGCCTCCTCGACGTCGAGTTCGTCCTGCCAGGTCGGGTCCGGGTTCATGCCTGCTCTCCCTCGTCGCTGGTGGGCGCCTCGTCGATCGACGGCACGTCCGGGCTCGGCTGCGTGCGGGTCAGGCCCGCCAGCTGCTCGTAGTAGCGCCACCGCTCGTCGACGTCCGACTGGGCGAGCGCACGCAGCGCCGCGGCGCGGTCCGGATCGCTGCGTTCGAGCACCGCGTAGCGACCCTCGGTCCGGAGGAACGCATCGATGGACTCGGTGGGGGCCTTGGAATCGAGCTTCAGCGGCTGCGCGTCCTCCGCCTCGCCGGGGTGGTAGCGCAGCAGCGGCCAGTAGCCGGTCTTGACCGCGAGGTCCATCCGCGTCATCGACTGGCGCATGTCGACCCCGTGGGCGATGCAGGTCGAGTACGCCAGCAGCAGCGACGGGCCTGGCCAGGCCTCGGCTTCCCGGAAGGCCTTGACCGTCTGCTGCTCGTTGGCACCGATGGCGATCCGCGCCACGTAGACGTGCCCGTACTGCATCGCGAAGGCGCCGAGGTCCTTCTTCGGGGTGGACTTGCCCGCGGCCGCGAACTTCGCGACGGCACCGCGGGCGGTGGCCTTCGAGGCCTGTCCGCCGGTGTTGGAGTACACCTCGGTGTCGAGCACCAGCAGGTTGACGTCCTCACCGGACGCGAGCACGTGGTCGACCCCACCGAACCCGATGTCGTACGCCCAGCCGTCCCCGCCGACGATCCACACGTCGCGGCGGACCAGCGTGTGCGCGATCGCGGCGAGGTGGCGGGCCTGCGGGGCACGTGCGCCGTCGACGTCCTGCAGACGCCGACGCAGCTCCTCCACCCGACCGCGCTGTGCCGCGATGGCGACCTCGTCGAGCTGAGTCGCGGTCGCGAGCTCGGTGACCAGCTCGTCCCCGAGCTCGCCGGCGAGCTCGAGCAGCAGGTGGATCGCCACGGCGCGGACCTCGTCGATCGCGAGCCGCATGCCGAGCCCGAACTCCGCGTTGTCCTCGAACAGCGAGTTCGACCACGCCGGGCCACGACCGGCCGCATCCGTGCCCCACGGGGTGGTGGGCAGGTTGCCGCCGTAGATGGACGAGCACCCGGTCGCGTTGGCGACCACGGACCGGTCCCCGAACAGCTGGGTCATGAGCTTGAGGTAGGGGGTCTCCCCACAGCCGGCGCAGGCCCCGGAGAACTCGAACAGCGGCTGCAGGGTCTGGGAGTGCTTGACCGTGTCGTGGCGCACCTTCGTACGGTCGAGGTAGGGGATCGCGTCGAAGGCCCGGTAGCGCTCCCGCTCGGTCTGGAGCACCTCGTCGATCGGCGTCATGTCGATGGCCTTGTGACCGACGTCGCTGCGACTGACCGCCGGGCAGGACTCGACGCACACCCCGCACCCGGTGCAGTCGTCGGGCGCGACCTGCACCGTGATCAGGTGATCGGTGAGGTTGCGATCCTTGAAGGGCTTGCTCAGGAAGTGGTCGGGGGCGTCATCGATCTCGGACGGGTCGAACACCTTGATCTGGATCGCCGCGTGGGGGCAGACGATCGCGCACTTGCCGCAGTCGATGCAGATGTCGGGGTCCCAGGTCGGGACCTCGGTCGCGATCGAGCGCTTCTCGTAGCGGGCCGTGCCGGTCGGGAAGGTGCCGTCGACCGGGAGCGCGGAGACCGGCAGCAGGTCGCCCTCGCCGGCCATCAGC
Source organism: Nitriliruptoraceae bacterium (assembly GCA_020832455.1). GTDB lineage: Bacteria > Actinomycetota > Nitriliruptoria > Nitriliruptorales > Nitriliruptoraceae > PWLR01. Next base: position 15,787 of record JAFIEQ010000076.1, on the reverse strand, counting down.
CGCGCGGTGACCCGCTCGAACAGCTCCGGGACGTCGCCCGGCTCGCTCGCGGTCAGCTCAAGCGCCCGCTCGAGCGCGCCCGGTCGCTGCCAGGACGTCGTGACCGTGCTGCCGACCGGTGCCTGGGCGACCTCGTCCACCGCGCGACGGATCACGTCGAGGTTCTTGGTCACGACCTCCTCGCCGCGCTTGCCGTAGGCGGTCCGGATCGCGTCACCCATCGCCTCGAGCGCCGTGTCGGCGTCGAGCACGCCGGTGACCCGGTAGAAGGCCATCTGCATGACCGAGTTGATCCGGCCACCGAGCCCCGCCTGGCGCGCGAGGCGGTAGGCGTCGATGACGTACAGATCGAGCCCCCGGTCGACGATCATCCGCTGGACCTCGGCGGGCAACCGGTCGTAGGCCTCGTCCGCACCGAACGGGGCGTTGAGCAGCACCGTGCCACCGGGCTTCACCTCGCGCAGGACATCGAGCTTCTCGAGCAGCCCGAACTGGTTGACCACGACCACGTCGGCAGCATCGACGAGGTAGGTCGAGGTGATCTCCTCGTCGGAGACCCGCAGGTGCGAGGCGGTCACGGCACCCGACTTCTTGGAGTCGTAGACGAAGTAGGCCTGGACCTTGCGGCCCGTACGCTCGGCGACGATCTGGGCGACCTGCTTGGCCGCGCCGACCGTGCCGTCCGAGCCGAGTCCGTGGAACACCACCGACAGGTCCCCCTCGCGGCGCGGCAGCACGAACGAACGGTCGATGTCGAGCGACAGGTGGGTCACGTCGTCCACGATCCCGACGGTGAACCGGCGTCGCGGAGCATCGCGCTCGAGTTCGGCGAACACGCTGGCCACCATCGCCGGGGTGAACTCCTTGCTCGACAGCCCGTAGCGACCGCCGATGGTGCGCGGCATGGCCGGACGTGCGCCGGTGGCGTGGGCATCGGCGAGCACCGTGACGATGTCGGTCAGCAGGGGTTCACCGACACTGCCCGGCTCCTTGGTCCGGTCGAGCACCGCGACGTGTCCGACCGTGGCCGGCAGCGCCTGGAGGAAGGCCTCGACCGGGAAGGGGCGGAACAGCCGGATCACGACCATGCCGACCTTCTCGCCCTGCGCCAGCAGGTGGTCGATGGTCTCGCGCACGGCTCCGGCCCCGGACCCCATGAGCACCACGACGCGCTCCGCATCCGGTGCCCCGTGGTACTCCACGAGTCGGTAGGCCCGTCCGGTACGTGCCGCGAGGCGGTCCATCACGTGCTGGACGGCGCCCGGGACCGCGTCGTGGAAGGGGTTGCAGGCCTCGCGCGCCTGGAAGAACACGTCGGGGTTCTGTGCCGTGCCACGCAACTGCGGCTGGTCCGGGTCGAGCCCACGGCCGCGGTGGGCGATCACGTCGTCGTCCTCGATCAGCGAGGCCAGGTCGTCGTCGCCGAGCAGGGTGACCTCGTTCATCTCGTGCGAGGTCCGGAAGCCGTCGAAGAAGTGCATGATCGGGATGCGCGTCGCCAGGGTCGCCGCGTGGGCGACCGCGGCGAGGTCGTGCGCCTCCTGCGGCGAGTTGGACGCGAGCATCGTCCACCCGGTCGTGCGTGCCGCCATCACGTCCGAGTGGTCGCCGAAGATCGACAGCGCGTGGGTCGCGATCGTGCGGGCGGCCACGTGCAGGACCGCCGGGGTGAGCTCCCCCGCGATCTTGAACATGTTGGGCAGCATCAGCAGCAGACCCTGGGACGAGGTGAAGGTCGTCCCGAGCGATCCGGTGGTGACCGCCCCGTGCAACGCGCCGGCGGCACCGGCCTCGGACTGCATCTCGACGACGGCAGGCACGGCGCCCCACAGGTTCGGTCGCCCCGCGCTCGACCAGGCGTCGGCGGCCTCACCCATGGGCGAGGCCGGCGTGATCGGGTAGATCGCGATGGTCTCCGAACAGGCGTAGGCCACGCGGGCGACGGCTTCGTTGCCGTCGATCACGGCGCGGGTCGCCGTGGCGAGGGCGGTGGCGGTGCTCGGCTGGGGGCTCATGCGGCTCCTCGCAGTGGCGGTGCTCGGTGGCGTGGCTCGGTGGCGTGGCTCGGTGGCGTGGCTCGACGGACGTGATCGACGCTAGGGGTGTCCCCTGCGTTCGACAGGCGCCCAAGGTCCCGACCCGCGGGACCCTTGGACCCCACCGCGGCGGGCCGGGCGGCCGTGCCTGCTCGCTAGCCTCCCGCCGCGTCCAGCCCTGCCCCGTGCCCAACGGAAGCGCGCCCCGTGGATCTCGCCGTCGTCGATGTCTTCACCGCCCTGCTCGTGATCGGCCTGTTCGTGGTCGCCGCGAAGTGGATCCGGGCGCGGGTGGGCCTGTTCCAGCGCCTGTTCCTCCCGGCATCGGTGATCGGGGGCGTCGCCGCGCTGCTCGTGGGTCCGCAGATCCTCGGTCGTGCCTCGGAGGCGCTGGGCGGGCCCGAGCTGCTGGCCGACGGACTGATCCCGCCAACGGTCCTCGAGGTGTGGTCGGAACTGCCCGTGCTGCTGATCAGCGTCGTCTTCGCGGCGCTGTTCATCGGCAAGCGGATCCCCGGCATCCGCGACATCTGGCGGATCGCCGGACCACAGGTGGCGCTCGGTCAGTCGATCGCCTGGGGGCAGTACGTCGTCGGCATCCTGCTGGCCCTGCTGGTCCTCGGCCCGGTGTTCGGCCTCCCGCCACTGACCGGCGCGCTGCTGGAGATCGGCTTCGAGGGTGGGCACGGCACCGCGGCCGGGCTCGCCGACACCTTCGAGGAGTTCGGGTTCGCCGAGGGCACGGACCTGGCGCTGGGTCTGGCGACGATCGGCCTGGTCGCCGGCGTGCTGATCGGGACCGTCATCATCAACTGGGGGGTGCGCACGGGGCGCATCGCGTTGGACAGCGACGGCGATCCGGTCGCCGTGGCCCGCGCGTCGACCGAGGACGACCTCGACGACCTCGACGACCGCGAGGGCATCGACCCGACGACCAGCTCCACCGACCCGCTGTCGGTGCACCTCGGGTTCGTCGCGATCGCGATCGCGATCGGGTGGGTGCTCCTGGAGTTGCTCGAGGCGCTCGAGCTGGCCACCTGGGGCGGGGACGACGGGCTCGAGCTGCTCGTGCACCTGCCCCTGTTCCCGATGGCGATGCTGGGCGGCGTGCTCCTGCAGCTGATCATCGACCGGACCCGCCGGGCGGCGCTGGTCGACCGGTCGCTCATCAACCGCATCTCCGGCGCGGCGCTCGACCTGATCATCGTCGCGGCGCTCGGCACCCTGTCACTGGAGGCCATCGGCGGGAACCTGGCACCGTTCGTGATCCTGTCGGTCGCCGGCATCGCCTGGAACGTCGGTGCCTTCCTGCTGCTGGCTCCGCGCATCGTCCCCGAGTACGCCTACGAGCGGGGACTCGGCGACTTCGGCCAGTCGATGGGGATGACGGTCACCGGGCTGCTCCTGATGCGGATCGCCGATCCACCGAACCGCTCCAACGGCCTGGAGGCCTTCGGCTACAAGCAGCTGCTGTTCGAACCGGTCGTCGGCGGTGGGCTGTTCACCGCCGCATCCGTCCCCCTGATCGCCCAGCTCGGTCCGGTCCCGGTGCTGCTCGGGACCTCGGCGTTGCTCGTGTTCTGGGTCGTGCTCGGGCTCCGCCGTTTCGGCCCGGGCAGCGGGACCGCGGCCGTGGACGACGACGTCCTCGGCGGGAGCTCCGGGGGTCCCTGACCCACCTCGGCCGAGGCTCAGCCCTGCGCACCGTCCGGGTCCTCGTCCAGGGCGCGCGCCTCGATCGCCGCCAGCAACCCGGCGTGGGGGGGGGGGCGCCCCCCCCCCCGCCCCCCCCCGCCCCCGGCCCCCCCCCGGCGCCCCGCCCGGGGCGCGCCCCCGGGGGGGGGCCGCCAGCCCCCCCCCCACCGGGGCGGGGGCGGCCACCACCGCCGCCAGGTCCACGACGGCAGGCGGGACCGCACCGCGGGACCGCAGTTCGGTGATCAGGGCCGCCGCGATCATCGCGTCGTCGACACCCGGGATCCCGACCCCCGCCGGGATGAGCACGCGGTGCCGGTCGGTCCCCAGGTGGACGTCGAGTTCGCCCTCCACGATCTCCGTGACCTCGATGGCGGGGTCGATGCCCGGATCGGTGTGCTCCGTGGTCACGTGCGCTCCTGTGTGGCTCGATCGGCGGACCGGCCGGACCCGGACGGGTCAACCCAGTCGGTGACGCAGTTCCTCGATCCCCGTCGGGGTGGTGCCCGCGAGCCGACCCAGATCGATGGGGCCCGCCTGCTCGCGCGGCCAGGTTCCCTGCTCGCGGGCGAGGTGCACGATGGTCGTCGCCACCTCCAGCGGGGTGCGGCCGGGCCCGAGCGCCCGCCGGGTGTGGGCCGCGAGGTTCGCCTCGCGCACGATGCCGTCGCCGAGCAGCACCTGGAAGTGCTCCGGACCGGTCTGCAGGACCACCGGGTCGGCCGTCACGTCAGTACCCCAGCCGACCGAGCTGCTTCGGGTCGCGCTGCCACTCCTTGGCCACCGTCACGTGGGTGCTGAGGAACACCTTCGCACCGAAGAGCACCTCGAGTTCCTCGCGCGCCGCGGTCGCGGCCGCCTTGAGGTTGGCGCCCTTGCGCCCGATGACGATGCCCTTCTGCGAGTCGCGCTCGACGTGGATCACCGCCTCGATGCGGATGAGGTCGTCCTGGTCCGGGTCGGGGACCACCTCCTCGACGGTGACCGCGATCGAGTGGGGCAGCTCGTCGCTGACCCGGGCGATGAGCTTCTCGCGGAGGATCTCCGCGGCGAGCTGTCGCTCCGGCTGGTCGCTGGCGGCGTCCGGCGGCAGCAGCCGACGCGACTCGGGCAGGTGCGCGACGAGCACCTCGACGAGGTGCTCGACGTTGTCACCGGACGCGGCCGACACCGGCACGATCTCGGCGAAGGACCGACCCTCGCCCCGCAGCCCGTTCAGGGCCTCGAGCTGGGGCAGCATCTCGTGCTTGTCGCGCAGCCGGTCCACCTTGTTGGCGACCGCGACCACGGGTGTGTCGACCCCATCGAGCTCACCGGCGAGGAAGGCGTCCCCCTTGCCGACCCCGCTCGCGACGTCGACGAGGAACATGACCAGGTCGACCCCGGCCCAGCTGTCCCGGACGAGATCGTTGAGGCGGCGGGTCAGCAGCGTGCGCGGCTTGGCCAGCCCCGGGGTGTCCAGGAAGACCAGCTGCGCGTCCGCACGCGTGAGCACCCCGCGGATGGTGTTGCGGGTCGTCCCGGGCACATCGGTGACGATCGCGACCTTCTCACCGACCAACCGGTTGAGCAAGGTGGACTTGCCGACGTTGGGTCGGCCGACGATGGCGATGAGACCCGCGCGGTGTCCGGGCGGGAGCTCGTCGCCGACCCCGGCCAGGATCGCCTGGACGTCGAGCTCGCGGCCGCTCACGGCTCCACCAACCGGAACGGTGCGGCCACGTCGGGGGCTGCTGGCGTCGTGCGACGGTCGGACGTCACCGTGATCTCCTCGGCAGGCTCCGGCGGAGCGGCCCGGCCAGCGTAGTGAGGGCCGGGGCAGCCGGTGCGCGCCCGTGGGGGCCGCCCGCATCGGCGGGCGCATCGACGGATCAGCTCGCAGGTGGCGGCGAGGCTCCCGCGACCGAGATCGGGGGATCCACATGCACCGTACGTGTCGGGGACGGCGGACATCGGCGGTCGCTCTGGGTCTCAGCGATCCTGCTCGCCGCCTGTGGCGCCGGGACGGGCGAGGAGGAGACCACGCCCGAGGCCGTGGAGGCCGAGGACGAGGACCTCGCCGCGGACGCCGGGCACGACGCGGATGAGGACGTGGACGACCGCGCGGACGACCTCGACGCCGAGGAGGATCGCGAGGACGCGGGCGCGGCCGACGACGGCGCGGCCGACGACGGCGCGGGCGAGGACGGCGACACCGGCGACGACGAACCGCAGGCCTCCTTCGACGACCCACCGCTGGTCAACGGCGAACCCCTGTCCTCCGACGCCATCACCGCCGAGCTGCTGGCACTGCTCGAGCAGGACCTCGCCGACCGGGAGGTGTGCGCGGCCCTCGGCGTCGATCAGGCGCGGCTGCGCGCGCTCAGCCTCGCCGGCGTGGGCTTCGACTACCTGTCCGAGGACGACGACCTCTACGAGCAGGTGCTGGTCAGCGGCTTGTGGTGCGTCGCTCCGACGACGATCGCGTTGGACGACGGCGGGCCGGGGACCCTCCCGGGCGTCGGCGTCGAGGTGTTCACCTTCACGCCGAGCGAGGCGGACACGTCGTTCAGCGCCGACACCCTGACGGCCCCCGCGGGTCGGTTGGTGCTCGCCGAGGAGTTCCAGTTCGACCCGAACCGACCGGATGCGGGCATGTTGCGCACCGTGTCGGTCTTCAGCGTCGCGCACGGGGTGGGCGTGCGCGCCATCGCGAACGAGAACGCGCCGGGCAGCGACGACGCCACCCTCGCCGGGCTGCTCGACGAGGTGCTCGACCACCTCGCCTGACCCGGACCGACCCGGGTCAGGGCCCCTCGTCCAGCAGGCGGTCACGGTCGAAACCGGCGGGCAGCAGCTGCGCGATCGAGCGCTCGATCGTGGAGCCCTCGAGGTCGTCGGCGCCGGCGGCGAAGACGGTCGCCTGCGGGCCGAACTCCAGGATCGTCTGCCGGCACGCCCCGCACGGGGTGACCGTCGTCGCGCCGTCGCCGACCACCGCGACGACCCGCAGGGGCCCGGTGACCCCCTGGGAGACCATCCCCGTGATGGCCGACTGCTCCGCACAGCTCGTCAGGCGGTACGAGGCGTTCTCCACGTTGACGCCCTCGAAGACCTGCCCGTCCTCGGTGACGAGCACCGCGCCGACGTGGAACCCGGAGTAGGGCACGTAGGCGCGCGCACGCAACTCCCGGGCCTGCCGGAGCAGCTGGTTCGGGTCGTAGGTGACCTCATCGGGTCGCATCGTCATCTCCTGGTGCAGGGCGGTGGTCCGTCGTCGCGCGGTGACGTGCCGCGGGCTGGTGTCCCGCAGCCACCTCGTCTCCGTCCGGGTCGGGGACCGTGGTGGTGTCGGCATCCTCGCGGTCGGTGGCGGCGAGCGTCACCAGGACCTTGCTGACCCGGCGGCCCTGCATCTGTTCGACCCGGAGCCCGACCCCGTCGAGCTCGACGGTCTCGTCGACCTCGGGCACGCGCCCGAACGTGGCGAACACGAGCCCACCGACCGTGTCCCAGCCCTCCTCGGGCAGGTGCCGGTCGAGCAGTTCGTTCAGGTCGTCGACCCCGAGGCGTGCGTCCACCCGCAGACGACCGTCGCCGAGCGGTTCGACCAGCGGTTCCTCGTGATCGTGCTCGTCGACGATCTCGCCGACGATCTCCTCGAGGATGTCCTCGATGGTGACCAGACCCACGAGGTCGCCGTACTCGTCGACCACCAGGGCGAGGTGCACCGTGGCGTCCTGCAGCTCGCGCAGCAGCTCGTCGCACCGTTTGGACTCCGGCACGAAGGTCGGGGCGCGGACGATCGCGTCCCAGGGTCGCGCTGGATCGACCTCGTGGGCGACCAGCCGGAGCACGTCCTTGGCGTAGACGATGCCCACGATGCGGTCGGGATCCTGCGCGTCGTGGACCGGGAGCCGCGAGAACCCGCGCTCGAGCACGACCGCGATCACGTCCGGGAGCGCCGCGCCCGCACTCACGGTGTGCATGTCCGGCCGCGGCGTCATGATCTCGCGCACGATGGTGTCGGCCAGCTCGAAGATGGACCGGATCATCGCCCGTTCCTCGGGCTCGAGCTCGTCGTCGTGGTCCTCGTCGTCGTGCTCGAGCTGCCGCAACTCGTCGTCGGAGGCGAAGGGACCCGAGACGTCCTCCCGACGTGGCACGAGCGCCCGCCCGAGACCGACGACGACGGTGGCGATCGGCCCGACGAGGCGGACCAGGACCCGGGTGGACGGCGCGAGCCGGCAGCCGGTGTCCTCGAGGTGGCGTAACGCGAGCGTCCGGGGCGCGATCTCGGCCACCACGAGGCTCGCGACGATCACCCCGACCGCGGCGAGCACGGCACCGAGCGGACCGCCGAGCAGCTCCCAGCCCGCGACCGCGGCCAGCGCGCTCAGCGCCACGCGCGCGGACACGGTGCCCAGCAGCACCACGTTGAGCGAGCTCGCGCGCCGTTCGCTGAGCCACAGCAGCGCCGGCGCGCCCCGCACCTCCTCGTCGACCAGGCGCAGCGCCCGGACGACGTTGAGGCGGGTCAGCACGGTCTCCACCGCCGCGAGGTAGGCGGTCAGGACCAACAGCAGCAGACAGGTGACCGCGATGCCGATCACGGCGACCCGTCCCGTCCCTGGTCATCGGGGGAAGACGGGCGCGTCCGCGACGAGGCGAGCAGCTCATCGGTGAGCGCGAACATCGCGCGCTCCTCCGCCGGCTCCGCGTGGTCCATCCCGAGCAGGTGGAGGAGCCCGTGGACGGTGAGCAGCCGCAGCTCGTCGTGGGGTGCACGCCCGAAGCTCGGCGCCTGGGCCGTCGCGACCGCGGGACACAGCACGACGTCACCGAGGATGGCCGGGATGTCGGGCACGGTCTCGCCGGGCGCGTCGATCGGGAACGCCAGCACGTCGGTGGGTCCGGACTTGCCGAGGTGCTCGGCGTTGAGGGCCGCGATGGTCGGCTCGTCGACGAGCAGCAGCGACACCTCCATGTCCTCGGGGACCTTCATCGCACCCAGCACGTGACGCGCGAGCGCGAGGAGGTCGTCGGTGTCGACCGGATCGGACTGCTCGTCGGCGAGGAAGACGGCCACGCTCAGGCCTCGTCGTGCGCCTCGTCGTAGGCCTCGTAGGCCTCGACGATGCGCTGCACGATGTGGTGACGGACCACGTCGCCGGCCTCCAGACGCGCGAAGGACACCCCGTCGATCCCGTCGAGGATGTCGCGCACGACCCGCAGCCCGGACCGCTTGCCGCTCGGCAGGTCGACCTGGCTGATGTCCCCGGTGACCACCGCCTTGGAGTTGAACCCGATACGGGTCAGGAACATCTTCATCTGCTCGGGCGTGGTGTTCTGGGCCTCGTCGAGCACGATGAAGGCGTCGTTGAGGGTGCGGCCGCGCATGTAGGCCAGCGGCGCCACCTCGATGGTGCCCCGATCGACGTGGGCGATCAGCTCCTCGGCCTCCATCATGTCGTGCAGCGCGTCCCACAGGGGCTTGAGGTACGGGTCGATCTTCTCGTGCAGGGTCCCGGGCAGGAACCCGAGCCGCTCCCCCGCCTCGACCGCCGGTCGGGTCAGGATCAGACGGTTGACCTGCTTGGCACGCAGCGCCTGCACCGCGGCTCCCATGGCGAGGTAGGTCTTGCCGGTCCCCGCCGGGCCGATCCCGAAGGTCACCGTCGAGCTCTTGACCGCGTCGAGGTAGCGCTTCTGTCCGAGCGTCTTCGGACGGATCGTGCGACCCCGGTGGGTGATCAGGGCCTCCGAGAGCACGTCGGAGGGGCGTTCCTCGGTCCCCGCACCCAGCATGCGCAGCGTCTGACGCACGGTGGCAGCGTCGATCGCCTGGCCCCGCTCGAGCAGCGAGACGAGCTCCTCGAACAGCTGCACGACCCGGTCGGTCTCGGCCGGGTCCTCGGCACGGACGGTGATCTCGTTGCCACGGACGTGGATCGTGGCGTCGACCGCGGCCTCGATGACGGTGAGCAGTTCGTCACGGGTCCCGAGCAGGGACACCATGGCGTGCTCGCCCGGGACGAGGACCTTCACGGTGGTGGGCGCCTCGGTCGCTGACGCGACGGCGCGTTCGGTACTCGACACGAGGTGGGTCCCACTCCTCGGCACGGGGCATGGATGGCTCGCCGAGGGTACCGGGCGCGACCGGCCGACCGGTGGGGCGGAACGCGACGGTGGATCAGCGCACGATGCCCATGGCGCTCAGACGACCGCGGAGTTCCCCCGGGGAGGCCGACAGGATCGCGGCCAGCATGTCCAGATCGGCGGATCGAACGGTCAGGACGCGGCCGTTGTAGTCCCCACGACGGGACTGGATCGCTTCGACGTAGCGCGCCAGCACCGGCTCGAGGTCGCGGCGCGACTCGAGCGCGTTGAGGTCGATGATCAGTTCCGGCGGCTGCTCACCCATCGTGCGTGCCGGCAGGCTCGGCTCCGGGAGCAGTTCGGCGACCGGCACCCGGTAGAAGTCCGCCATCCGGTGGAGCCGGGTGATCGACACCGCCCGCTCGCCGCGCTCGTAGGCCCCGACGACGCTGGCCTTGAGTTCGCCTTCGCTGCGTTCCTCGACGTCGTGCAGGGAGAGTCCCTGTTGCTGGCGGACCCGGCGCAGGCGTTCACCCAGCCGCTCCGCGTACCGCACGTCGTCGTCCACGATGCATCCTCCACCATCCGCGGCCGGCCACGTGCCATCCGTCGGTCTGCCGCGAACCGTAGGCCTGACCACTCCTGGTGGCCAGCGGTTCCGACGCTGCGTGACTCGAACCTACGCTGGGTCAGCGTTCCAGCGCTCCACGTGCACCTATCGCGCGTTCACCGCGCGACCGTTCCACGGACGGCGGTCCCGCCGCGACCGAGGCGGACCGCTCGGTTCAGCCCCACCGGCCGGTGAGCGCCGCGATCGCCGCCACGGCCGCCGGCGCCGCGTGCTCGGTCCGCAGCACGCTCGAACCGAGCCCGACCGCGTGCGCGCCCGCGTCGGTGGCCACGGCCACCTCGTCGTCGCTGAACCCGCCCTCCGGGCCGATGGCGATCGTGATGTGCCGTGCGTCCGGCGTGGCACCGAGCACCGCGACCAGGGACGCCGCCCGCGGGTGGGCCAGCAGCACCACCTCGCCGGTGGCGGCGCCCGCCAGGAGGCCGGGGAGATCGGTGACCGCACCGACCTCGGGTCGCGTGGCGCGACGCGACTGCTCGGCCGCGGCGCGCGCCACCTCGGTCCAGCGCTGCTGCGCCCGACGGGCCTTGTCGGCGTCGAGTCGGACCACGCACCGCGCCGTCGCCAGCCCGGTGATGCGATCGACCCCCAGCTCGGTCGCCTGGCGGACCACCTCGTCGACCTTGCGTCCCTTCGCGAGCGCCTGGGCGATACCCAGCGTCGGCCGTGGGGGTGGCAGGTGCTCCGGCGCCTGCGTCAGGCTGACGGCGTCACCGGTCCAGGTCCCCGCCGCCTGCCCGCCGCGACCGTCCGCGACCACGACCGCGTCCCCCGGCCGGACACGCAGCACCCGTGTGAGGTGGTGCAGGGTCGCAGCGGGTACCGCCACGACCTCGCCGGCCCTGCGGTCCTCGAGGAGCTCGTCGAGGTGGAGGTAGGGGGCGAGGCTCACCGCTGGAACGCGCCGCGGAGCCGGGAGAACAGCCCACGATCGTCGGGACGCAGTTCCTCACCCCGCAGCTCGGCGAGCTCGGCCAGCAGGCGGCGTTGCGCCTCGTCCAGACCGGTGGGGACCGCGACGCGCACCAGCAGTTGCAGGTCGCCGCGTCGCCCACCGCCGCGCACCGGCAGCCCGGCGCGTCGCACGGTGAGCACGTCGCCGGGCTGCGTCCCGGCCGGCAGCGGCACCTCGACCTGCTCGCCGTCCAGCGTCGGCGCCTGCAACGTCCCTCCGAGCGCGGCCTGCGTGACGGGGACGGTCACCTCCGCGACGACGTTGCGACCGTCGCGGACGAACAGCTCGTGCTCCGCCACCCGGATCTGCACGTAGAGGTCGCCGGGGGGCGCGCCCTGCCGGCCGGCCTCCCCCTCGCCACGGACCGGGATGCGATCGCCGTCCTCCAGCCCGGCCGGGATCTGCACCTCCAGGGTGCGTGTCGTGGCCCGCCGGCCCTCGCCGCGACAGTCGGTGCACGGGTCGGTGACCGTGGTGCCGGCCCCCTGGCAGTCGCCACACGGAGCGGCGGTCGCGAGCTGGCCGAAGGCCGTACGGACCACGCGTTGCACCTGGCCCGCACCACCGCACGTGCGGCACCGACTGGGGCCCGCACCATCGGCCGCGCCGCTGCCGCCGCACGTGTCGCACCCGCGGGCGACGTCCACCTCGAGGTCGCGACCGACGCCGGTCACGACCTCCTCCAGCGTCAGGTCGACCACGACCAGCACGTCGCGACCGGGCTGCGTGCGCTGCCGTGGACCCCGACCCCCGCCCGGACCGGCACCCGCACCCGCGCCGAAGAACGCGTCGATCACGTCGTTGATCCCACCGAAGCCCGCACCGCCGAACCCGAACGGGTCCTGACCGCCGCGGCTGCCCGGCGTCCCATCGTCCCCGAACCGGTCGTACCGGGCGCGCTTCTCCGGATCGGAGAGCACCTGGTAGGCGTGGGTCACCGCCTTGAAGGCCTCCTCGTCGCCACCCGCATCGGGGTGGTGCTCACGGGCCTTGCGGCGGTAGGCGCGCTTGACCTCGTCCGGCGACGCATCCTCGGCGAGGTCGAGTAGATCGTAGAGTTCGGGCACGGGGAGCCTCGTTCGAACGGAGCGGTCGGGAGCGGATCGGGCGGTGACGGCTGGAGCACTCGGCGCCGGCGCGCGGGGGCTCGACGCACCACGGTGCCCGCCGCCCCGGCCGGTGCCGGCTCAGCGGGACAGGTCGGTCAGGGTCTCCTGCAGCTGATCGGCGACGGCCCGGACCGTGGCCAGCACGCCGGCGTAGTCCATCCGGGTCGGCCCCAGCACGCCGAGCGAGCCGGCGGTCACCAGTCGGTAGCGCTGCGCGACCAGCGAGGCCGCACGCAGGTCCTCGACCTTGTTCTCGCCCCCGATGCGCACGGTGGGTTCGTCGTCGGCGGTCGCATCGGACAGCAGGCGCGCCAGGGTGGCACGTTCCTCCAGCAGCTGCAGCATGCGGGAGAGGTGCTCGCGTTCGAACGCCTCGTCCCCCGCCAGCGAGGCCTGGCCCCCGACGAACACGTGGTGCACCGTGTCGTCGTCGAGGTCGCCGGCCGTGGCGTCGACCAGCGCGCCGAGCACCTCGCGCAGGTCGCTCGGCGCCTCGTCGGCGATGGCGGCCAGCGTGGGGTGGATCTCGCCGAGACGACGACCACGGACGTGCTCGCCGAGCATGGTGCGGACACGCTCGAGGTCGGTGTCGGTCGTGCCGGCGGGCAGCTCGACGGAGCGCTTCTCCACGCGTCCGGTGTCGGCGACCATCAGCAGCAGCGCGGCGCCCGGGCTCAACGCCACCAGCTCGACCAGCTTCAACCGGGACGCATCGATCGCCGGAGCGATGACCAGTGACACCAGCCGGGTCAGTTGGCTGAGCACCGTGGAAGTCCGTGCCAGCAGGTCCTCGACGTCCGCGGACGAACCCAGCAGCTCCTCGATCAGTTCCCGTCGTGGGGCATCGAGGGCGGGGTTGGCCCGCAGGTCGTCCACGAACCGGCGGTAGCCGGCGTCGGTGGGGACCCGGCCGGCGGAGGTGTGCGGCTGCGCGATGTAGCCGGCCTCCTCGAGCGCGGCCATCTCGTTGCGCACGGTCGCCGCGGAGACCTCGAGCTTGGCCACCTCGACGACGCGCTTGGAACCGACCGGCTCCCCGTTCGCGACGTACTCGGTCACGACCGCACGCAACACCGCGAGCTTGCGCGGATCGAGGTCGTCCGGTGCGGCCGCCGTCGTGTCCTCGGGCAGGGGCTCCCCCGGCAGCTCGACCTGCACACGGACGGCATCCTGGGCGGCGTCGGCGACCTCGGCCGCGTCCGGGACCCGTCCCCCCGGTCGTCCGGGTGGCGGACCGGCCCGACCGGTCGAGGTGACGTCGGGTTCGTCGGGCACGGGTCCTCCTCTCGGCTCCTGGTCGTCACGGGTGTTGGTCGACACGGGTGCTGGTCGACACGGGTGCTGGTCGTCACGGGCGCGAGACCCCGGGGTCCCTGGGCGGCCCCGGGGAAACGACCCACCCCGGATCGTACCGAGGTGGCACTCGTCGGGGTCGGGTGCCAACCGCGGGACGTCGCCGCGCCCTGCCCGGCCGGAGAACGGACCGACGGACAGCCGCACGACCTGACGGGGTGGGAGTCGGACTCCTATGGTGGGTACGACGAGCCCTGCGCTCCCGATCACCCGATCGGGGCCGCACGGCCACCCACCGCCCGACGACCGCGTCCCGGACGCGTACCCAAGGAGACCACGCCGTGGCCACCCAACGCCCACCCGGCGAGGCTGGACCGGGAGAGGCCGGCGTCTTCGACGACCGTGCCACCTCCGAGGTGATCGCCTCACTGATCACCAACACCCAGGGACTCGTGCGCACCGAGGTCGAGCTCGCCAAGCTCGAGATCACCCAGATCGTCCGCACGAAGCTGATCGCCGTCGCGCTGGTGGTCGTCGCCGCGCTGCTCGGGTTGTTCCTGCTCGCGTTCATCGGGGTCACGGCGGCACACGCCCTGATGCTGGTCGTCGAGCCCTGGCTCGCATGGCTGATCGTGACCGGCAGCTACCTGCTGCTCGCCGGCATCCTCGTCGCCGTGGCGATCCCCCTGCTGAAGCGCTCCGTCGCCCCGGAGCACACCAAGGCGGAGCTCCAGGAACTCAAGCGCTTCGCGACCGACCAGGTGAGCTCATGAGCGATCCCGACACCTCCCTTCCCCCACAGGACGACCGCGCCCTCGCGCCCCCGAGCGGCGGTCGCGTCGATGCAGCCAAGGCGACGGTGGAGCGCACCCAGGCCGAACTCAAGGCCGAGATCGAGCGCGCCAAGCAGACGGTCGAGGAGGTCCGCACGGAGCTGTCGACGGCCACCGACGACCGTCGTGGCGGTCCCGCCACGGACGTCGAGGATGCCGAGCGCAAGGCCGCGGCCCTCCGCCAGGGCATCCAGCGCGACATCGCCGCGCTCCGCGCACGGATCCCGGAGACCTCCGAGACCGTCGAGACCGCGAAGCGGCTCGGGATCATCGCCGGGGGCACGATCATCGGTGTCACGACCCTGACCGTCGTGCTCAGCAAGCGGGCGCGGACCCGATCGGAACGCAAGGCCGCCCGGCGCCAGGCCATCGCCATCGCCGAGGAGCTCCGGCGGCTCGATCTGGGTGAGCTGCGCGACGCGCTCGCGGACGTCGACGTGCCGGAGCAGGACGCGTCCAGCCCCTGGCGGCGACGGCTGGTGGCGCTGGCCGGGCTCGCTTCGATCGGCGCGGTGGCCTACCGGCAGCTGTCGGACGACGACGAGGTCGCGGATCCCTTCGGCCCCGCGTGAGCGGTCGTCGACCCGCCTGACCGGTCCGACCGGCGACTCACCCGCCCGCGGGCGGTGACCAGGCCTCGATGCCGGAGGCGTCACCGCCGAGACTGCCCACGATGCTCGCCGCGTTCCGTCGCATGAGTTCCACGTAGGTGTGCTCCGGATCGCCGGGCGATCCCGGCAGCACGTCGTCGGCGAGGTCGGTGACGTAGGTCGCGTCCGTCTCCTCGGCGATGGCGGCGAGCACCGGGGTCGGGAACTCCTCGCTGCCGAACACCGCCGGCGCACGGCGCTCGCGCACCAGGTCGATCAGGGCGCGTACCTCGGACGCCGAGGGCTCGGCGTAGTCCCCCGGTTGCAGGGCCACGAAGTCGAGGCCGTGATCGCGGGCGAAGTAGGTCCACGCGTCGTGGTAGGCGATCAGCGTCCGGTTGCTCGCGGGGATGGTCACCGTGCCGTCACGGATGGTGCGCTCGAGGTCGTGCAGGACATCGAGCGCACGCGCGGCGGTGCGCGCGTTGGGGGCTACTCCCACCCGGGGGCTCTCGGGCAGGGTCAACGAGATGATAAGGGCGCGAGAGCTCGCGGTGCGCGCGGAGG
>JAFIEQ010000075.1 GCA_020832455.1 Nitriliruptoraceae bacterium | reverse complement strand
GGGGGGGGCGCCCCCCGTTGGGCGGGGGGGCCCCCGGGCCGGTCGTCCGTTCGGGCGGTCCGGTCGGCGCGGGGTGTCGTCGGCGCGGGGTGTGGTCGGCGCGGGGTGTGGTCGGCGCGGGCTGCCGTCCGCGCGGGGTCCGGTCGGCGCGGGCTGCCGTCGGTGCGGGCTGCCGTCCGGGTCGGGCGACGGGGGAGTGGCGCCCGGTAGCGTCGTGCTCCCAGGTCCAGCGACAACGGCGAGGTGGCACGTGACCGATCCGCTCGGCGGCCGGAACGGCGCCACGAACGGCGCCACGAACGGGGTGGAGGGGGCGGCGGGCCACGGTCTGCCGCTGTTCGCCGACATCAGCCCGTCGGGTCCCTCGCCCATCGGTGGCGCGGCGGACGCGGTCGACCCGGCGCACGCCGAGACGATCCTGGGGGACGCACCGGTGTTGGGCCTGGAGCTCGACGCCCGCTACCGGGTGCTCGCTGCGACCCTGGAGCCGGACGCCGATCGTCATCCGGACCCGGATGCCCCCGATCGTCGTGTCCAGCTCCTCGCGCACCCGGTGTCGACGTTCCTGGTCTCCGTGCGCCAGGAGGGCCCGGACGGCCGGCGGCTGCTCGAGTTCCCGCAGGAGCAGCTCGTCGATGTCGTGTCCGCCTTCGACGGTGCGCGCGCCAGGGGGCCGCTGTTCGGGCGAGCCGAACCGCGCCCGGGCTCCTGGGGGCCGGCGTTCAGCCTCCAGGGCCGTTCGAGCGCGCCGGACGGCACCGGCGTCACGCTCACGATCCAACTGGCGCACGATGACCTGACCCTGGACCTGTTCGCGCGCTTCGACGTGCTGGAGCTCAAGCGGCCCGACGGGTCGGCGCTCGTGGCTTGATCGGCGGAGCGTCGGTGCCCGGTCGCTGATCTCGACCGGGGCGTTCGGGACGGTCGAGGACGCTCGGCGCATCTCGTCGTATCTGCCCGGAGTCGAGTGGCCACGTTGTGTTGGCGAGTTGGGCACTTCGACCGCTGCGAGTCGCGACATCCTTGCCAGTGGTGACACGGAGTGGTGTCATGTGCGCACCGTCACGGACGCAGCCGGCCGATCGCTCGAGAGGCCGCGTCGGGGACGGGTCCCCATCTCGGCCGCCGCCGCGGACGTTGTGGGGAGGGGACGCGTTGAACCCTGGCTGAAGTCCGGTCGCCGCACGAGCCCGAGCTCGTGACGGTCAGGGGGAGCGAGTGGCGAGACCGACCCCGGGATGGACGACCGTTCCGACCGGATCGGTCCACCACTCGGACCAGGGGTTCACCGCATGAGGACCACCCGTAGAGGCGCGAGCTTCCTCGCGCTGTTCGCGCTCGTCGCGAGCATGCTCGTTCCGCAGATGGCGGCGATCGCATCGCCGTCGGACCACGACTTCGACGTGCCGCCACCGTCGCACCCGGACAGCAACCGCGCATCGGCGTGGACGGCGTGGGGCTCGGCGGAGTTCGAGGAGGACTGGTCGTGCTCGGAGCTCCCGCTCTCCGACGACGAGAAGCGGGACGGCTACGTCCTCGAGGAGGCGGCCGAGGGCACGGTCTGGCGTCTGCTCGTGATCAACGCGGGACGCCCCGACAACCCCGGCAACAGCCAGGGCGCGGGGAACAGCGGCAACGACGGGCCCGCCAACGACGGCCCCCGCAGCACGCTCTTCTTCGACCCGGAGCCGCGTGAGGCGCCCTACGTCAGCGACCAGACCCAGGACGTGTCCAACGCGATCCTGTGCTCCGTGCCGGTGGACGACACCGAGCCGGAGCCGGTCATCGCCGTCAACGTCATCTTCGACTGCTGGGACCTGGACCTCGCGACCGACACCTACACGGCCAACTTCCGGTACGTGAACGACTCGACACTCGATGGTGAGCCGATCTCGATAACCCAGGCCCAGGCGGGCTACTCGGTGACCGGCGCCCCGGACCCGCTCGACGGTGCGGACCTGCTGCCCGGCACCAACCAGCTGCAGTTCACGGGTCGCGCCGACCTGTCGGACATCGTCGTCACCTACGACGGTGGCACCGAGACCGCCGGTTCGCTCGGCGCGATGTGCCAGCTGCCGCCCGAGGAGCCAGAGGACCCCGAACTCGGCTTCGAGGCCGCGGGCGTGTGCGACCCCGACGGGATGACCTACGAGTTCGACTTCGACGGGTTCGACCTGCCGATCCTGTTCCCTGCCAGCGCCGTCGAGGCGGACACGCAGGAGGTTCGCTTGCCGATCGGTGGGACGCAGTACGACCTCGCGTTCCGGCTCGACGACGAGTCGAGCGAGGCGCTCCGCGAGGATGTCGGTCCCAACGGCTCGGTCGAACGTGCGGTCATCGAGGAGCTGCTCGGGGTCACCGGTCTCGGTGAGTTCGAGGTGCGCGGCATCGTCAACGAGGACTTCCTCGGGATCCCGCTGGCGGGCCTGGCGGAGGACACCCCGCGGTTCGTGGACTTCCCCCTCCGGACGCTGACCTCCGAGTGGGTCACGGTCACCCTCGACTGCGAGGAGCCCGTCCTGCCCGTGCCGGCCATCACCCTCGACAAGGACGTCCTGCTCGATGAGGACGAGCCGATCGTGCTCGACGAGGACGGCCAGGTGGATGTCACCTACACCTACCTCGTCACCAACACGGGCGAGGAAGCCCTCGGCTCGTTGACTCTCGACGACGACCGCATCGACGGCGACACCGTGCAGGACGCCTTCGAGGCCGCGCTCCTGACGGAGCACGGCGCCACGACGCTCCAGCCCGATCAGAGCGTGCTGGTGTCCGTCACCGTGACGCTGACCGAGGACGACTTCGGTGCCGAGGGCTTCGACACCGAGTTCGACGAGCACACCAACGTCGCGACCGTCACCGGCATCGGTGAGGAGAGCGGCCAGCAGGTGCAGGACGAGGATCAGGTCACGATCCAGCTCACCGAGGTCATGCCCCAGGTCCTGGCGTTCGAGTTCGGCACGGAGGGGACCCAGGGCGTGTGCATCGCCGACACCCCCTACCTCACCTACACGATGGACGTCAGCGACCTCGGCGTCGACGAGGTCACGCTGCACATCGTCGAGCTCGACGAGGACGGCGCGGTGGTGACCAGCCCCAGCACGGGCAGCTCCGCCGGTGACCCGGTCCTCGACGACAGCGGCGAGGTGATCCGCGGCACGCTGCGCGAGTCTCGGGTCATCCCCGCTGGCGACGGACGGCTGCTGTGGCCCGGTGCGGACGTGCTGCGCAACGACGACGGCGACCCGGTCGACGCCGACGGCAACGTCACCGATGACCCGGCGGAGATGATCGCGGTCGCGTGGCCGGGCTTCGACACCACCCTCAACGACGCGGGGGAGCTGCAGTCGACCGAGAACCCGGACCGCTTCGGCTGGGCTCGAGGCGAGCTCGCGGTGTTCATCACCATCAACCCGACCTCCCAGGCGGTCTCGGTGACCTACCCGCCGACGACGTCGGACTGTGACGCGAACCCGCCGCAGGAGCCAGCGTCGACGACCGAGGAGCCCGAGGTGCTCGGCGTGAGCATCTCGGCCGAGACGGTCACGCCGGTGGCCGCAGGACAGCTGCCGAGGACCGGTGCCTCGTCGTTGGTGCTGACGCTCGCTGGCCTGACCGCACTGCTGCTGGGCGCCCTCGCCCTCGCGCGGACGACGCCCGGTCGCAAGGGCTGGACCCGGGCAACGGGGGAGGGGACGGCGCGCCGCTGATCGACGCGCGCTGACCCGGGGGAGCGAACACCTGCTCCCGACGGGCTCCGGCCTGACAGGCCCCACGACCGGCACGGACCGCCCCACGGTCCGTGCCGGTCGCGGCGTTGCGTGGGTCGCACGGCGACGCTCGCGTGCCCGCGGTCGGACCGCGGGCGTCGGTGGCGGGTGTGGCGTCCGGTCCAGGTCGTTCCCTCGGGGTGCATCGTGATATAACTAGCTTGTACGACCGCCGAGGTACAGGAGGAGCAGGTGGCGACCAAGCGCTCACGGATGGGAGACCGCAGCCCGTCCGAACGGATCCACGTCGGCATGACCCTGCCCAGGCGCGTCAAGCAGGAGACGATCCACGCCGCCGAGGTGATGGACTGGTCCGCGGGGGACTGGGTGCTGGCGGTCGCGGCCGAGCACGGCCCGGCGCTGCGTGAGGCACTCGGGGCGGTCGAGGTACGCAAGCGACCCATGGTCGAGGATGCCACGTTCACGGCCCTGTACCTCACCCCGGAGGAGCGCGAGGAGCTCGACGACCAGGCGGTCGCCTGCGGGCTGAACCGTTCCGCGTTCGTGACGGCCGTCGCACGGCTCGGCCTCGGGGACGAGCTCGAGGACGTCGTGTCGCCGTTGCGGGCGGCTGGAGCGGCTGCGGCCGCTGGTTCGGCGCACGCCGCGCCGGGAACCGACCATGGCCGCGGCTCGGACGCGGTGACGCGGTCCGATGTCGGCACACGCTCCGATGTCGGATCGGACCCGGACGCGGAGCGCTGAACCGACGTCGCGGTCGCTCGGCGGTGCGCCTGTGGACGACCCGGGAGCGAGTCACACCCGTGTGCTTCGATGGGGTCAGAGTTCGACGTGGGCTGGACATGTGGGCTCGAGACGTGGGCCGAACACGTGGAACGAAGTCGTTGGCCGAACGGGGGAGGTGACGGCGATGACGGAGCCAACCACCAGCACGTCATCGGGGGCCACGGCGCCGCCGGCGCCGCTCGTCGCCCTGTTCGCAGCCGTCGAGGCAGCCGTGGACATCACGGTCGACGAACTGTCCGAGCAGGAACTGCGCCGCGTCCTGCCGGCCGTCCACCGCGCGCACACGCAGCTCGACATGTTGCGGACGACCCTCGTGGGTGCCCTACAGGAGCGGGCCGCACGGGCGCGCAGGGCCAACGGCGGCCCACCGAGGATCACCGAGGAGGGCGCGAAGTACCTCCGCGAGGAGTTCCAACTCTCGCCGGCAGAGGCGAAGCGCACGGCGAAGACGGCCAAGGACCTCCAGGAACGCCGACAGGTGCGCGACGCGTGCCAGCGGGGCGAGGTGGGCCAGGCCCACGCCGCGGTCGTGACACGCATGATCCGGGAGGTCGAGCCGCCGTTCCGCGACGCGCTCGAGGCGGAGCTACTGCAGGCCGCGACCAGGATGGACGTCGTGGCTCTCGGACGGCTGGCTCGACGGCGGGTCGCGGACCTGGCGCCGAAGCAGGCGGAGAAGGCTGCCCGTCACCGTCACCTGCGGCGTCGTGCCTCCATGCGCCAGGACGAGCACGGCGACGTGCACTTCTCCGGCAGCTGTTCCGGGGTCGCTGCGGAGACGCTGATCACCGCGTGGCGCGCCTTCACGGCGCCGCCGACGGCGACGGACCACCGCACGCACGAGCAGCGCGGTGCCGACGCCTTCGAGGCGATGGCACTGGCCGCGCTGCGCGCGGGGGATGCGCCCACCCAGCACGGCGAGCGTCCCCACGTGCTCGTGGTCGTGCAGCAACAGGACCTGCTGCGGGGGAGCGGGATCGCGCACCTCGGCCACACGGGCCCCATCCCGGTCAGTGAGATCGGGCCGCTGCTCCGGGACTGCGCGATGACCCACATCGGCATCGACCCGAAGGGCGCCCCGATCGCGGTCACCGGCAAGCTCCGGACCGTTCCCGTCGGACTGTGGCGGGCGCTGCAGGTTCGTGACGGGGGCTGCACGTGGGACGGCTGCAGCGCGCCCGCGTCCTGGTGCGACGTCGCCCACGGTGCGGACCCGTACCGCAACGGCGGCAAGCTGAGTCCCGCGAACAGTGCCCTGCTCTGTCGACGCCACCACCGGCAGTTCGACCACCGAGCGTGGCGGATCGTCGTCGAAGGCGACCGGGTGCGCTACCTGCCAGGTGGATCGGGTGGGACGACCGACCCGCCCGGCACGGACCCGCCGTCGCGAGCGCGGTGCGCGGCGTCCGCTCCGCGCGAACCCATGGCTCCTGGCGAGCGGCCGGGTCCGGCCGCGACGGACGGCCACGGTGCCCGTGATGGCTCGACTGCACCGAGTGCCCCGGACGCGCCACCCGGACCGGGTGGCGGCCTGCACGCCGATGCGTCCGCCGGCCGATCCGGCGCGCGGCCCGTGCACCTTCCCGGCCTCGCGGGCGAACCCCGCGGGAGCTACCTCACCGCGCCCGTCCGCGCAGACCATGTTGAAGCCTCGCGGCCTGTCGGCCGGGTCGGGCGGACGTGGCGTATCGGTCGAGTCGGGCGGACGTGGCGTGTCGGTCGAGTCGGATGGTTGCCGCGTGTCGGCTTGGACGACCGGACGCGGCGTCCCTCAGCGGGAGTGGCACCAGGTGGGGAGCGACGCGGGCGGAGACGGTTCCCCGCGCACCGAGGGTGCAACGGGCGACGCCGCCACCTGGAGGAGCGAAACAGCCCGCCAGCCGAGCACGACCGTCCGTCCCGACGGGAGTTTACGTAATGTATCTTATCGGGGATCTGCGAGCGGGGTGCGAGAGCGGTGCTGGGGTCCTGTGCTCCTGTGCTGCTGTGGTCCGGCAGCCGCGGCTGGTCAGTCGGCTGCCGGCCGGGCTCGACCCGAGATCCACGCCACCCCGGCGGCTGCCGCCATCGCGACGGCGGCGACGGAGAACGTCGGCGCGCTCCCGACCTGCGCGAAGGCGATCCCGACGAGTGCGGGACCGATGACGCCACCGATCGCGAGCCCTGCCAGTACGACGCCGGACGCGGCCGCCGGACGCAGTGGATCCAGGCGGACCGCCGCGAGGAACACCAGACCCGTCCAGCCCCACCCTGCACCGAGCCCGAGCAACGCACCGAGCGCGAACAGCAGCGGCGCGACCAGCCAGGCCCCGAGTGCGAGGAGCAACAGGCCTCCAGCCCCACCACCGAGCGCGAACAGGAACAGGGTGGTCGCCCGACCCGCGACGCCGCCATCCGCCAACGCGCCGAGGACGAGCCGGGTCGCGACCGCGAGCAGGCTCGCCCCCGCCAGCAGCGTGCCCGCGGAACCGGCGGTCAACCCGAGGTCGACCCCTGCGGTCACGAGGTAGGCGTTGAGCCCGGCGGCAGCGCCGCCCGCGAGCGCCGCCGCGACCGACAGTCCGATCAACCGTCGCCGCACGCTCGGCGCGACGAGCTGGCTCGCCACGTTTCCGCCGCGCAGGTCTGCCTCGGACGGGACGCCATCCACGCACGCTGCGCCGTCCGCGAGGTCGGTCGTCGGGTCAGCGCCGGACGCTGCGCCGCCCGCGAGGTCGGTGGCCGGGCTCTCGGGCGCTGCCGCGTCGGCGACGGGCGGGACCGCCGCGATGTCCGTTCCCCCGGCACGTTGCCCGTCGATGCGCGCGGGGACCGCGAGGGCGACCAGCACCGCGAGGACCGACGCCGCGACGAACGCGGGGCGCCAACCGAGCTCCGCGCCGAGGACCGGCAGGCTGAGTCCCGCCAACATCGAGGCGGCCGGGATCGCCGCCTCCTTGATGCCGAACGCACGACCGTGGCGTTCGCTCGGCAGCGCGGCGCTGAGGCTGCGCGCCCCGGCCGGGTCCAGCGCGGCGATCCCGATCCCGGTCGCCCCGATCGTCACGATCAGACTGATCGGCCCGCGCGCCAACCCGGCCGCGGCGGCGGTCCCGACGGCCGTGCACAACAGGCCGGCTCGCATGCCGACGCGGGCGCCGATCCGGTCGACCAGCCAGCCACCCGGGATCGACCCCGCCGCAGCGGCGAGGAAGAACGCCGCGACGACGAGGCCCGGGACGGACGCGTTCAGGTCGAGGTCGGACACGAGCCGGGGGGCCATCGCGGCGATGAGGAACATCGGCAGGCTGCCGGCCACCAGGGTCGCCGCCACGGTGCCCACGACCCGCGCGGCCGCGGGCGGGTGCAGCGACGCCGCGTCCGGGCGCGACGGTGCGTCGGGCAGACCGGTCACGTCATGGCCCGGTAGCGACGGACGGCCAGCGGGACGACGATGGCCAGCAGGCCCCCGCACCACAACACCGTCCACAGCAGCGGCTCGAGCACCGGTCCCCCGATCGACAGGGCACGCGCCGTGTCCGCGGTGTGGGTCAACGGGCTCTGCGCCGCGATGCTCGCCAGCCAACCGGGCATCGTCTCCAGCGGGACGAAGATGGAACTCGCGAACACCAACGGGAAGATGACGACGAACCCGGCGGTCTGCGCCGCCTCGGCGCCCGGCACGAGCAGGGCGAGGTAGCAGAACAGCCAGCTCATCAACAGCGAGAACAGCCCGACGATGAGCACCGCCCCGATCGCGGCGAGCAGGCCCTGGGTGAAGCGGAACCCGATGGCCATGCCGACCGCGATCATCAACAGGATGACGGCCAGGGACCGGATCAGGTCGGCGAACGTCCGCCCCGCCAGGACGGCCGAGCGTGACATCGGCATCGAGCGGAACCGATCGACGACCCCGCGTTCGAGGTCCTCGGCCAGCCCGACCGCGGTCTGCGTCGAGCGGAACGCGGCCGATTGCACGAAGATCCCGGGCAGCAGGAAGTCGATGTACTCCAGCCCGTCCGGCAAGGCGACCCCCGCGACCCCGCCGAACACGTACGAGAACAGCACGACGAACATGACGGGCTGGATGGTCGAGAACACCAACAGCCGCGGCTGGCGGACGAAGTGGCGCAGGTTGCGTCGCGTGACGGTCCAGGTGTCCCGGACCTGCCAGAAGACCCGCTCCCCCAGGGGGATCGCGGCGTCGGGTGCCCGGTCGGTGTGCACGGTGCGGGTCATGCCGACACCTCCGCATCCTCCGCGTCGTGCCCGACCCCATCGGCGGCGTTCGGCTCCGAGGCGGGTCGGTCGGTCAACCGGAGGAACACGTCGTCCAGTGTCGGTCGACGCAGCCCGAGGTCGCGGACCTCGAGCCCCGAGGCCGCGAGCCGCGCGGCGACGTCGCTGACCGTGTGCAACGCATCGTCGCCGTCGACCGCGAGCCGCAGGGTGCGCTCGTCGCCGAAGGGCTGAGCGCCCTCGAGCATGGCGCACGCCGCATCCCGCGCGACCCGATCCGCGAGCATCACATCGACCACCTGTCCCCCGGCCTCGTCCTTCAACTCGTCTCCGGTGCCCTCGGCGATGATGCGACCGTGGTCGATCACGGCGATGCGGTCCGCGAGTTGGTCGGCCTCCTCCAGGTACTGCGTGGTGAGCAGCAGCGTCGTGCCGTCGGCCACCAGCTCGCGGGTCACCTCCCAGATGGCGTTGCGCGAACGGGGATCGAGCCCGGTGGTCGGCTCGTCGAGGAACAGCAGCCGCGGTCGGATCAGCAGGCTCGAGGCGAGGTCGAGTCGTCGGCGCATCCCGCCGGAGTAGGTGCGGGCCGGACGGTCCGCGGCGTCCTCCAGGTCGAAGCGGGCCAGCAACTCGTCCGCTCGCTGCCGAGCATCCCGGGAGCGCAGGTGGAACAGCTCCCCGAACATCCGCAGGTTCTCGCGGCCGCTCAGCAGCTCGTCGACGGCCGCGTACTGCCCCGTCAAACCGATGAGGCGGCGCACGACGTCAGCGCGTCGCACGACGTCGTAGCCGAAGATCTCCGCCCGACCCGATGTCGGCGTCAGCAAGGTCGCCAGCACCCGGACCAGGGTGGTCTTGCCGGCGCCGTTGGGACCCAGCAGCCCGAGCACCTCCCCCTCGGCGACCTCGAGATCGACGCCCGCGAGCGCCTCGGTCTCGCCGAAGGATTTCCTCACATCGGTCACGGTGACGGCTGGCACAGCAGCTCCAAGCAGGGTGGTCGTGGTGGGCAGGTCGTCGACGCTCGGGCGGGGGGGTCCGGCGGGTGAGGCGGGTCGGCTCGGGACAGGAGGAGAGGCGGACGGGTGGGCGCCGTGGTGCGCGTCGGCGCGGACGAACCACCGGAGACGTTCGGGTACGGCGGGCGGGCCGGGTGGCGTCCGTCGGCAGGTGCGCGCTCAGGCGTACTCGAGCAGCAGCACGGCGCGCGTGCCGGGTTCGGTGGCCTCGTAGCGGTGCGCGACATCCGCGGGGAAGGTGATCAGGTCCCCGGGTCCGAGCTCTTCCATGCCGCCGACCGGGCCGACCACGAGCCGGCCCGAGGTGACGAGCACGTGCTCCACGGTCCCGTCACCGTGCGGCTCGGCGTCGCGCGCGGGGCCCTCGCGCAGGTCCAGGTCGTAGAGCTCGACCCGTACACCGTGCGCGATCGATGCCAGCAGGTGCGCCCGCATCGACTCGTCCTCGCTGACCGCGACCGGACCCTGACCCGCGCGCAGCACCCGGATCGGGGGCCCAGGCGGGTCGAGCAGGTGGCCGAAGGGCACACCGAGCGCGCGCGCGAGCGCCCACAGCGTCTCGATACCGGGGTTGGCGTCGCCGGCCTCGATCGCGTGCAACGTCGACTTGCCGATACCCGCAGCCATGGACAGATCGGCCAGGCTCCGACCCGAGCGTGCCCGCAAGGCGGACACGTTGGCCGCCACCCGGGCGCGCAGGGCGACCATGTCCTGGTCGGTGGGCACATCCTCGAGCATGTCGCGGTCCGAGGTCGGCGTGGGTTGGCGGACGCTCCAGAGTACCGGACGGGGCGTCCGCCCTACCGACCACCGTCGGCCAGGGCGATAGCCGTCGAGGGCGCGACGGGCGCGACGGGCGCGGCGCGCCGGCTGCTACCGGCCACGGCGCGGTGCGCGGGGCGCGCCGTGTCGGCAGCCTGGCGACCGTGGGCTCAGAGCTCGTCGCGCGCCCAGGCGGTGGCCAGCGCGTCGGCGTACTCGTTCCAACGGTTGCCGGCGTGCGCCTTGATCCACTGCAGCTCGAGCTCCGGTCGGGCCTCGAACGCCTCGAACAGTGGCTGGACCAGGTCGAGGTTCTCCACCGGGCCGCTCTTGCGTACCCAGCCGCGCCGGCGCCAGCCGGCGGCCCACTCCGTCAGGGTGCGCACGGCCAGGTTGGAGTCGGTGTAGATGGTCGCCGAGGTCCCCTCGGGCACCAGCTCGAGCGCGGCCTGCAGCGCACGCAACTCCATGCGGTTGTTGGTCGTCTGGGCATCGTGGCCGTGGTCCTGGGCGATGACCTCGTCGTCGATGACGTAGACCGCGCCCCAACCGCCGGGTCCGGGGTTCGGGATCGAGGAGCCATCCGTGAAGACCCCGTCGCGGGGGCCATCGCGGAAGCGTTGGAGCACCTCAGCGAGGGTGAGGTGGGACTCGATGCCCCGGCCGCCCGCGGTACCGCTGCGCGAGCCGTTGCCGCGTGAGCCGCCGCCTCGTGAACCGCCACCGCGTGAGCCGCTCTCTCGTGAACCGCCGCTGCGTGAGCCGCCGCCTGGTGAACCGCCGCTGCGCGAGCTGCCGCGCGACCCGCTGGGACGCGCGTCGCTGCCACCATCGGCGTGCGAGCCGCGACGCTGCGACCGGAAGCAGCTGGGACAGCGCGACGGGGTCCAGCCCGGGAACCGCGCGAGCAGTTCCGGGTCCGGCTCGAACGAGGTGCGGCAGCTGGTGCAGGTGGTCGTCATGGCGCCGAGGCTAACGCGACGCGCCGGTGGCCCGACACACGTGACCCGTGGCCCGACACACGTGACCCGCGGCCCAACTCACGGGGTCCCCGGCGAAGGCTCGTGGCCCCGTCGCACGACCGGCGACGCTTCGCGACCGACCCGACCGGGACGACCGTGCGCCGCACGACGGCGCGAAGGATCGGTCAGGGCAGGCGCAACTCGGAGGGGATGAGCCGACTGCCGAAGATCTCCTTCGAGTAGCGGCCGGGCGCCCCCCGGTCGATCATGAACTCCGCCGGGTCCGACTCCAGGTCGAAACCCACCGTCAACGCGCAGTGGTCGCAGCGGAACTTGCCGAAGCCGCTGCGGCTGTCGACCAGCGCCTGTTGCCCGTCACAACGGGTGCAGGGCCGGTGCGTGGGCACGTCGGCGAGGGCGGTGGAGCCGGGGCTGATCATCTCATCCATGGGGACAGCGTACCGCCCCTCCCCCGCCCCGACCCGGACCTGCGTCCGGCCGACTCCGGGTGGGTGACCGGACGGCGGCCGGGGACCGCTGCCCGGGACCGACGCACGCATCCACGCCGCCCCGTCACCACCCGCCGGCGCGTGCCCGGCCCGTGATGACGGCGAGGGCGTCGTCGTCCCGGCGGATCAGCTCGACGCGGACGCCGTTGGGCCCACGGGGCGGCCGCCCGAGCTGCCGCCACCAGTGCTCCACCTCACCACGGATCCCGTGCATCGCGATCTCGACCTCGTCGACGGGGTTCGCTCGCAACCAGCGGGCCAGGTCCTTCGGCCGCGCGCGTGTGACGCCCAGCACGGGGCGGGCGCGCACCCAGGGGCTCGGCGCGGGGGCATCCGCGGTCAGCAGCGCCGAGTGGTGCGCGACCCGTGCGGCCCCGAGTTCCCGCGCCAGGTCGTCCACGAGGCGGGCGCGGATCAGCGCCGGCGCGGGCTCGAGCAGCCACCCACCGATCGGGGACCGGGCGACCTCGTCGTCGTGGTCGAGCGGTGCGCTGCGCGTGCGGTGCACCACCGCCTCGACGTCGTCCACCCGTGGGTCGCACGGTGCGAGCGGGCGGGCCAACAACGTCGCACTTGTCACGACGCCGGAGCGGGCGAGGCCCCCTCCCCAACGCACCGCCTCGGTCAGCGTGGCGCCGAGCTGGACGTACTCGACCTCGACCGCGTCGCCGGACCCGGGTGCGGCGCCGATGGGCGGGTGCAGGGCCGGGTGATCGGCGTCCACCCCGGGTGCCAGCACCACGGCGGTGCCGGCGGTGGCGGCCGTGCGAGCGAGCATCGCATCGACCGGCGGCGCGGTCCGGCGGGGATCACGGATGCGCTGCTCCCCCACGCGGCGGGCGGGGTCGAGGTGCACCAGCGCCCCCGTCGGGATCGTGGCCGTCAGGGCGTCACCGGCCGCCGTCGTCACCATGGCGCGCGGGGTGCTTGCCGCCAGGTTCGAGGTGGCGAGCACGACCCGGGCGGGATCGACATCGATGGCGGTGAGGCTGCGGGCCCGCGCCGCGATCGCGATCGCGTCGCCCGCAAGCCCGCACCCCAGATCGAGCACGTCCCCGTCGACGAAACGGCGCGCACGCCACGCCGCAACGGCCGGGTCGCTGGCCTGTTCGAGACCGACCCGGGTCCAGGTCAGCGTCTCCGCCTGGACCCACCGGGCGCGGGCGCGTCGTCGCGCCACCGCCGCGGCCAGCAGCGCCGCCCGACGGTCCGGGGGCAGCGAGCCCGCCAGCCGGACGGACGCAGCGAGCTCGTCCACGCCGTCGTCCAGCTGCGCGACGAGCGCGGCCAGCTGGGCGCGACCATCTCCACCGACGAGCCACCGTGCCACCTCGACGTCGAGGTGTCCCGCTGGCCCCTCGACCGCGGCCGCACGGGGCGCGGGGACCGGACCATCGGCCATCGTGGAAGACCCTTCTATCCGCCGGGGGCGGTCCCTAGAGTGAGAACGAGGCGGCCGCCTGTCGGTGACCGTCAGCCGACGGGAGGACGCACACATCATGGCAGCCACGAAGAAGGCGACCAAGAAGGCCACGAAGACCGCCACGAAGAAGGCGACCAAGAAGGCGACCGCCAAGAAGGCGACCAAGAAGGCCACGGCGAAGAAGACCGCCAAGAAGGCCTCCGCGAAGAAGAACGCCAAGAAGGCCACGGCGAAGAAGACCACCGCGTCGAGTGGCAACCTCGTGGTCACCACCAAGGTCCGCGACGCCGTGCGCGACTCCGGCGTGCGGATGTCCGGGGACTTCCCCGAGGCGCTCAACGCCGAGGTCGCCGCGCTCATCGACAAGGCCGTCGTGCGCGCCAAGGACAACAACCGCTCCACGGTGCGTCCGAGCGACCTGTAGACACGGTGGTCGGCGCTGGCCCCGGTGCAGGACACCGACCGGGGCCTTCGCCCCTGCGACGCAAGCCCGCGGCATCCCGCACGGGGTGGTCGCTACGTTGGCGGCATGGAACTCCTGCGTATCGACCAGCTCCCCGACGACGTCGGCGAGGATCCCGTGCTCGTCGTGGCCTTCGACGGGTGGACCGACGCCGGCGAGGGTGGGTCCATGGCGGCCGAGGCGCTGCGCGAGGCCTTCGACCCGCAGCCGATCGCCCACCTCGAGGCCGACGACCTGTTCGACTACCGCGACCGGCGACCGGCGCTCGACATCGTGCGGGGCGAACTCGGCGAGCTCGACTGGCCGGCGATCCGGATCGAGCTGTTGCGGCCGGCGTCGGGCCCCACCCTGGTGCTGATCTCCGGCCCGGAGCCCGACCTGAACTGGCGTCGACTCGCCGCCGACCTGGTCGAGCTCGCCGCGCAGCTCGGGATCGATCGCTACGTCGGGCTCGGCTCCGTCCCGGGGCCGATCCCCCACACGCGTCCCGTCCACCTCATCGCGACCTCGTCGGACCCGGACCTGCTGGACCGGATCGGCCGGCCCCACGAGGAGGTGACGGTGCCGGCCTCCGCGCAGGTGGCCATCGAGGCGTCGCTCCGGGACGCGGGCCTGACCACGCTGGGGCTGTGGGTGCGGATCCCGCACTACGTGGCCGGGGAGTACCCCGAGGCTGCCCGCGCGCTGCTCGAGCAGGTCTCCTCGCAGCTGGGGACCCCGGTCGAGTTGTCGGCGTTCGACGAGGACATCGCCGATCACCGCTCGCGCCTGGACATCGCCGCCCAGGGCTCGGACGAGATCCGCGACCACGTCGCCCAGCTCGAGCGGATGTACGACGCGGATGCCGAGGCACGACGGATCGCGAGTGAGTCCGGCGAGGAGCGCGCACCCGCGATCACCGAGGAGCAGGTCCCCACCGGCGACGTCATCGCCGCGGAGATCGAGCGGTTCCTACAGGGCCGCGGCGGTTGAGTCGCCCCGGTCACCGACCTCCGGTGGCCGCTGAGTAGGCTCCGCACCCGCCGCGGTCCCGCGGCATCCCCCGGCGCCGGAGGCCCACGTGCGCATCGCCGTGACCGGATCGATCGCGACCGACTACCTGATGACCTTCCCCGGGCGCTTCTCCGAGCAGCTCGTCGCCGACCAGCTCGACCGGGTCAGCCTGTCGTTCCTCGTCGACGAGCTGGAGGTCCGGCGTGGCGGCGTGGCGGCCAACATCTGTTTCGGGCTCGGACAGCTCGGCCTGCGGCCACTGCTGGTCGGCGCGGTCGGGCAGGACTTCGATGCCGACTACCGCTCGTGGTTGTCCCGCCACGGCGTCGACACCTCGACGGTGCACGTCTCCGACCTGAAGCACACGGCCCGGTTCCTGTGCACGACCGACCTCGACCAGAACCAGATGGCCTCGTTCTACACCGGCGCGATGGAGGAGGCCCGCTTCATCGAGCTGGCACCCATCGCGGACCGACTGGGCGAGCTCGATCTGGTGGTCGTGTCCCCCAACGACCCCGAGGCGATGGTGCGCCACACCACCGAGGCCCGCCAGCTCGGCCTCGACGTGATGGCCGACCCGGGCCAGCAGCTGGCACGCATGGACGGCGTCCAGGTACGCAAGCTGGTCGACGGTGCCCGCTTCCTCATCACCAACGACTACGAGAAGGCGCTGTTGGAGTCCAAGACCGGCTGGAGCTCCGAGGAGGTGCTCTCCCGGGTCCAGGTCCGGATCACCACGCTGGGGCCGCGCGGCTGCGTCATCGAGGATGCCGACGGGGTCATCGCGGAGGTCCCGGCCGCGCCCGAGACGCAGCGCACCGACCCGACCGGTGTGGGCGACGCGTTCCGCGCCGGTTTCCTGGCGGGGCTGTCGTGGCAACTGCCGCTGGAGCGCAGCGCCCAGATCGGGTCGATGGTCGCGACCTACGTGCTCGAGCACGTCGGCACCCAGGAGTACGAGCTGGACACCGACGGCTTCCTGGAACGGCTCGGCGGGACCTACGGCGACGAGGTCGTCGCCGACGTGGCACCCAAGCTCAGCTAGGCCCCGTCCCGTCTCAGAGCCGCTCGATGATCCAGTCGACGCAGGCGGTGTAGGCCTCGAGGTCCGCGGCGTCCACTGCCGGGAACATGCCGAGCCGGAGCTGGTTGCGGCCGAGCTTGCGGTAGGCGTCGGTGTCGAGCACGCCGTTGGCGCGCAGCACCGCGTTCACCTCGTCCGCACTGATCGCGTCGTCGAGGTCGATCGTGCCCACGACCAGCGAGCGTGCCTCCGGGTCCGCCACGAACGGGGTCGCGACCGGGGATGCCTCGGCCCAGCCGTAGAGGTGATCGGCCTTGGCCCGCTGCACGGCGACCACGTCGTCGAGCGTGCCGAACGTGTCCCGCATCCAGTCGACCTGCTCGGCGGCGAGGAACACCGTGGCGACCGCCGGGGTGTTGTAGGTCTGGTGCTTGCGGCTGTTGTCCACCACCGTCGCCAGGTCGAAGAACGCCGGGATGTGGCGATCGGACGCCGCGATGCGCTCGATGCGCTCGACGGCTGCCGGGGAGCAGATCGCGAGGGTGAGCCCCCCGTCGGAGGCGAAGCCCTTCTGGAGGCTGAAGTAGTAGACGTCGACCTCGGTGAGGTCCACGGGCAGGCCGCCCGCACCCGAGGTGGCGTCCACCAGCACCAGCGCATCGTCGTGGCGGACCGGGACCTGCATCACACCGGTGGAGGTCTCGTTGTGGGTGAAGGCCTGCACGTCGCAGCCGATGGCCGGGCCCGTCACGGGGCGGGTACCGACCGGCGCGTCGACGATGTCCGGAGCCTGCAGCCAGGGTGCGGCCGCGGTGGCGGTGGCGAACTTGCCGCTGAACTCGCCGAAGACGTAGTGCCGGGACCGCTGCTCGATGAACGCGACCGTGAGCGCGTCCCAGAACGCGGTCGACCCACCGACGGTGCACAGGACCTCGTAGCCGTCGGGGAGCCCGAACAGTCCGCCGATGCCCTCCTGGAGCCGACGGACCTGGTCCTTGACGCGTGGCTGGCGGTGCGATGTTCCGAGCAGTTCGTCGGCGACCTCGGCGAGGCGGGCGACCGCCTCGGGACGCACCTTGCTCGGACCACAGCCGAAGCGCCCGTCGGCGGGCTTGAGATCCTCGGGCAGGAGCAGGTCGGTCACGGCAACCTCGGCGTCGTGGGTGAACGGGTTCGCGTCGGCGGTCGGCGGGGGATGGACCTGCTGCGGCGCAGCGCACGAACCCGGTGCAGTCAACCGCCCGGTGCCCGACGCCGCCAACCCGGTGCCCGACAGCGGGCACCCGCCGACCCGCCCGCAGCGCCCGCAACCCCGCGACCCCCGGTCCGACCGCCGCGGCGGGAGTCGCTGATCCGACCGCGGCTACGCTCGGGCCCGTCCGCGTCCGCACGACCGATCAAGCGAGCCCCACCGTGTCCCTCTCCCGCCGCACCCTCGAGATGGAAGAGTCGCCGACCATGGCCGTCACGGCCAAGGCCAAGGCGCTCAAGGCCGCGGGCGAGCCCGTGATCGGCTTCGGCGCCGGTGAGCCCGACTTCCCCACGCCCGCCCACATCGTCGAGGCAGCACGTACCGCCGCGCTCGACCCGGCATCGCACCGCTACACCCCCGCCGCCGGCACCCCGGCGTTGCGCGAGGCCATCGCGACGATCACCAGCGGCTACACCGCCCACGACTACGCCCCCGAGCAGGTCGTCGTGGCCAACGGCGGCAAGCACGCGCTGTACGACATCTTCCTCGCCCTCATCGACCCGGGCGACGAGGTGCTGATCCCGGCGCC
This sequence comes from Nitriliruptoraceae bacterium, assembly GCA_020832455.1. Taxonomy (GTDB): domain Bacteria; phylum Actinomycetota; class Nitriliruptoria; order Nitriliruptorales; family Nitriliruptoraceae; genus PWLR01. Next base: position 2,557 of record JAFIEQ010000075.1, on the reverse strand, counting down.
GTACTGGGTCAGCTACCCGGAGCAGGTCAAGCTCGCCGATGGGGTGCCCGTCGCGGTGCCGACGGACAAGTCGACCGGGTTCCGCACCAGCCCCGAGCAGCTCGAACGGCTGCGCACCGAGCGGACCAAGGCGCTGGTCTTCGTGTCCCCGTCCAACCCCACCGGCGCGGTCTACCCACCCGAGGAGATCGCCGCCATCGGTCGCTGGGCCGCCGACCACGGCATCTGGGTCATCACCGACGAGATCTACCAGCACCTGGTCTACGGCGAAGCGCGCTTCGCGTCGCTCGTGGAGCTCGTGCCGGAGGCCGCCGAGCGGACCGTCATCGCCCACGGCGTCGCCAAGACCTACGCGATGACGGGCTGGCGGGTCGGTTGGGCCGTGGCCCCGCTCGCGGTCGCGAAGGCGATGAACAAGCTGCAGAGCCAGATGACCTCCAACGTGTGCAACATCGCCCAGGCGGCCGCGCTGGCCGCCATCACCGGGCCGCAGGACGAGGTCGAGCGCATGCGCACGGCCTTCGATCGCCGGCGGCGCCTCGCCGTCGAGCAGCTGCGCGCGATCGACGGCGTGGAGCTCGAGGAGCCGGAGGGCGCCTTCTACGTCTTCCCCTCCTTCGAGGGGGTGCTCGGACGCACCATCGCGGGGCGGCAGGTCACCTCGACGTTGGAGCTCGCCGACGTGCTGCTCACCGAGGCCAAGGTCGCGGTCGTCCCCGGTGAGGCCTTCGGTGCCCCGGGCTACGCCCGGCTGTCCTACGCGCTGGGCGACGACGACCTCGTCGAGGGCGTCGGCCGCATCGCAGAGCTGTTGCGATGATCGTCCGGAAGAAGCCCGCGGAGATCGACGCGTTGCGTGAGGCTGGACGCGTGGTGGGCATCGCCCACGACCGGATGCGTGCCGCGGCCGCACCCGGGGTCACCCTCGCCGAGCTGGACGCGATCGCGGACGAGGTCCTCACCGAACACGGCGCCTCCTCGGCGTTCCGCGGGTACCAGCCCCACTTCGCCCCGACGCCGTTCCCGGGCGTGATCTGCGCCTCGGTCAACGACGTCGTCGTCCACGGCATCCCGACCGATCAGGCGCTCGAGGACGGCGACCTGCTCTCCATCGATCTCGGGGCGGTCCTCGGCGGATGGGTCGGCGACGCCGCGCGCAGCTACGTGATAGGCACGACCGATCCCGTGGATCAGGCGCTGATCGACGCCACTGACGCGGCGCTCGCGGCCGGTATCGAGGCCGCCGTGGTGGGCAACCGCATCGGTGACATCGCGGCCGCCATCGGTGCCATCGGCCGCGCCGCCGGTTACGGCATCCCCGATGGGTGGGGCGGTCACGGCGTGGGCCGCGAGATGCACGAGGACCCCTCGGTGCCCAACGAGGGCCAGCCCGGCCGTGGGCTTCGCCTCAAGGCGGGCCTCGTCATCGCCATCGAGCCGATGTTCATGGCGGGCGGCGACGACGGGGTGCGGATCGACGAGGACGGCTGGACGATCCGGACCGTCGACGGGTCCCGTGCCTCGCACTCGGAGCACACGATCGCGGTGACCGACGACGGCCCCAGGATCCTGACGCTGCCCTGATGGCCACATCCGCGCGGGACGCGAACGCGTAATGTCCTGCGTTCCCTCCGTGCGGACCGTCCGATGCCCCTGCAGCCCGACGCACGCGTCGCCGACCGCTGGCTGGTCCGTGAGCGTCTCGCGGTGGGCGGCATGGGCGAGGTCTGGCGGGCCGAGGACGTGCGATCGGGTGCGGACGTCGCCGTGAAGGTCCTGCGGCCGGGCGTCGCCGCCGGGGAACGACGCTTCGCGGCGGAGATCGCGGCGCTCGAGGTGCTGCGCCACCCCAACATCGTCCGCCTGATCGCGGCGGGAGTCCACCCCGGGCCGGATGGCGACGCCCCCTACTTCGTGATGGATCTGGTCACCGGTCCGAGCCTCGCCGAGCGGCTGGAGGACGGGCCCGTCGAGCCCGCACCGGCACGTCGGGTCGGCAGCGATGTGGCGGCCGCGCTCGCGGCCGCCCACGCGCACGACATCGTCCACCGCGACGTCAAGCCGAGCAACATCCTGCTCGCCGCGGACGGCCGGGTCCGGCTCGCCGACTTCGGCATCGCCCGGACGCTCGACATGACGTCGCTGACCGCGACCGGCTTCGCGATCGGAACGGCCAGCTACGTCGCACCCGAGCAGCTCAGCGATGCCCGGGGCGTGGGCCCCGCGGCGGACGTCTACGCGTTGGGTCTGGTGCTGTTCGAGTCGCTGACCGGCGACCGCGCGTTCGACGGTTCCCCGGCCGAGGCCGCGATGGCGCGACTCCACCGCGACCTGCTCATCCCCGACGACCTGCCCGATCCGTGGCCGCGGTTGCTGACGGCGATGACGGCCCGCGCGCCAGCACACCGTCCGAGCGCGGGCGCGGTCGTGGCCATCCTGCGGGCGCCCGCGGGCTCCGGGCAGGAGACCCGCGAGCTGCTGCGGCTGCCGTCCCCACCGGCCGGCGGCGTCGGACCAGCGGCGCCTGCGGAGGTGCCGACGTCCGCAGGCGCCGAGC
>JAFIEQ010000074.1 GCA_020832455.1 Nitriliruptoraceae bacterium | reverse complement strand
GTCGGGGGGGAACCAGGGGCGAATCAGCAGTAAAGCCGCCGAAACCCCCTAGGTTGCCCAGTGAGCGTACCCGGGGGTGGGTGCCGGGCGTTCGCACCGGCACCGACCTGCGAGGATGCGCCCGGGTCAGAGTCGAGGGAACAGGTCCACGGCGAGCAGCCCCGCGATCGTCTCGGGCCGCTCGGCCGCACTCAGGTGACCACAGCCGGGGACGACGTGCATGCCGGCGCCAGCGATCCGCTGACGCATCGCCTCGGCGTGCGGTGGCGGTGTGGCGGGGTCATCGGCCCCGACGATGATGCAGGTGGGGGCGGTGATGGCGTCGATCTGCTCCCGCATGTCCATCGCGCCCATCGCCCGGCACGTGGCGACGTAGGCATCGATGTCGTTCGAGCGGAACACCTCGAGGAGCCGTTCCCCGAGCGCCGGGTTGGCGTCGCCGAACCCCGGGGAGAACCACCGGTCGAGCTGGAAGCCCGCGAGCGAGTCGAACCCGTCGTTCGCGGCCTTCTGCGCCCGCCCCTCCCAGTCCGAGGGGGCCGTCTCGCCGTACCAGCAGGTCGTGTCCAGCAGGGCCAGGCCACGAACCAGCGCGGGGTGCCTGACCGCCACGGCCTGGGCGACGCAGCCACCGAGCGAGAGCCCGGCGACGATCGCGGGCCCGTCGACCTCGCGCTCGATGGTCGACGCGACGGCGTCCGCCATGGCGTCGATCGTCGTCTCCTCGAGCGTGGGGGACGCGCCGTGGTTGGGCAGGTCGAGCGCGATCACGTCGAAGCGGTCGAGCAGGTGGGGGACCAGGCCGTCGTAGACGGACCGGTCGAGTGCCAGCGAGTGCAACAGCACGATGGTGCCGTCGTCGCCGCCGTCGTGTCGATCGAACGCCAGCATGTGCTCTCCGTCGGTCGGTGGCAGGGGTGTCGTACGCGTGCGCTCTCCGGGTCGCGCGGAGCGCTCCAGCCTACGGAGCCTACTTGACGTGAATCAAGTAGTTGCGGACGGTGCGCGGCGCCGATCGGCGGGCTATGGTCAAGTCGTCTGACGTCAAGGGACTCAGGCCAGCGGAGCTCGTCGACCGGTTCATTCGTTGACGTGAATCAAGCACGTGCGTAGGGTTCTGCTGTATCGGATGTTCACTGGATCGATCGGGAGCGGGATGAGCAAGGACCTACGATCATTCCTGGCAGAGGTGGTCGCGCAGCGGCCTGACGATGTGCAGGTGGTCGACACACCCGTCGACCCGCGCTTCGGGATCACCGCCTGGGGAGCCGAGTACGAGAGCCGGAACCAGTACCCGGCCTTCCTCTTCACCAACGTCGAGGGTCGCGCCACGTCGTGTATCTCGAACCTCACCGCGACGTGGGAGCGCATGGCGCTGGCGCTGGGCACCGACGTGCACACGTTGCAGACCTCGACGAACCTCAACGAGGGGCGCACGCTGCACGAGCCGGTCGAGGTGTCGGCCGACGAGGCGCCGGTCAAGGAGATCATCTGGACCGGCGACGACGCCGATCTCGATCGACTGCCGATCCCGACCCACAACCACGCGGACGGCGGCCCCTACCTGACCGCGGCCGTCGGCATCATGCGCGATCCCCTGACCGAGGAGATCAACGCCGGCATCTACCGCCACCACGTCTACGACTCGAAGACCATGGGCGTGTGGTTCTTCGGTTCGCACCACGGCGGGACGATCTACCGGCGCTACGAGGAGAAGATGGAGGGGGCGCCGATCGCGTTGGCGATCGGGCATCACCCCGGCTTCCTCATGGGCGCGGTCTCGCGCGTCCCCGGCATCGGTGGCGAGTACAAGGCCGCCGGAGCCTTCCTCGACGAGTCCGTCGAGCTCGTCAGGGCTGAGACGTCGGACCTCATGGTGCCGGCTCGCGCGGAGATCATCATCGAGGGTTTCATCCGCCCGGGTGAACGTGTCGAGGAGGGCCCGTTCGCCGAATGGCCGGGCCTGTACGTCGCCGGTGGCCCCAAGCCCGTGATCGAGGTCACTGCGATCACGATGCGACGTGACGCGATCTTCCAGGACATCCAGTCGGCCGGTCAGGAGCACCGCCTGATGGGTGCCCTGCCGCGGATCGCATCCGTCCAGGCCAACGTCTCCAAGGTCGTCGACGAGCTCACCGGGGTGAACATCCCCCTGCACTCGCGCATGCACTGCTACGTGTCGATCAAGAAGACCAACGACGGTGAACCCACCAGGGCGGCCTTCGCAGCCCTGAACACCGAGCCCGAGAACCTGCGGATGATCATCGTCGTCGACGACGACATCGACGTGCACGACGAGCAGGCCGTCTCCTGGGCCGTCGGGACGCGGTTCGATGCGGAGCACGACTTCCAAGTCATCCCCCACTGGAACGGTCCGGCCGGGCTGCTCCCGACCAACTGGGAGTACGACGAGGAGGGCGAGCGCACGGCGCGGATGTCCTCCGCATGCATCGTCGACGCCACCAAGCCGGCACCACCGATCAAGTACCCGGACCGGGCCTACGTGCCGATCGAGGCGCGCGAGGAGGTCGACCCGGCGGTGGCCACCAACATGCCGGCCGACTTCACCCCGCCGCCGGTGCGCTGCCCCCCGCCCGCGCGGGGCGGCCCCCCCCCGGGGGGCGGCCGGGGGGGGGGGGGTGGGGGCCCCCCCCCCCCCCCCCACCGGCCGCTTCCATGAACCCCCGGCCGAGGCGGCTGCTACCAGCGGTCCTCCGGTACCGGGGGGTCACGTGGTCCCGGACCCGTGTCGCGTGTTCCCGCGTCGGTGTGCGGGGCGCGCGGACGACGAACCGCTCCCACGTCGACGACATCACCGGGACGTCGGCCAGGATGGTGTGCGCTCGTGACGGGACCCACCGACGACGGACCGGACGACGATCAACGTCCCGGGGGGCCGGCGCGCCCGCAGGGACGGTCGCCGGCGGCCATCCTCGGCATCGCGTCCGGGTCCACGATCGGCTCCAACCTGCCGATGTTCCTCGTCGGTGCCTTGGCGACCCAGCTCTCGGCAGATCTCGGCTTCGGTGCGGCCGGCATCGGTCTGGCCGTCGCCGCGTTCCGCGCCGCGACCACCGTGACGACGTTGTTCCTGGGGCCGCTGACGGATCGCATCGGATCGAGCGCCTCGCTCCGCATCGCGATGACGATCACGATCGTGACCTGCATCGGTCTCACCGGGTTCACCAGCAGCCTCCGGGGGGTCGTGGCCTGGATGGCCATCGGCGGGATCGCCACCGCCCTGAGCCAGCCGGCCGCGAACCGGCTGGTGGTGGTCGCGGTCCCCGCACACCTGCAGGGCATCGCCTTCGGGATCAAGCAGGGCTCGTTGCCCGCGGCGACGATGCTGGCCGGCCTCAGCGTCCCGTTCGTCGCGCTGACGCTCGGATGGCGTTGGGCGTTCGGTTCCGCCGGCGTCCTCGCGTTCCTGGTCATGCTCGCCATCGGACGCCGTCCCGCGGCCGTGCGCGCCGCGGCCTCCCAGCCGCGGGCACGCCCGGTTGCCCGGCGTTACCGGACCTATGTGGTGTTCACGGTGGCCTTCGTCTTCGCGGCCAGTGCGAACTCCACGATCCCGTCCTTCTACGTCGATGCGGCGGTCGCTGCCGGTGGTGCGGCGGACACCGCGGGGTTCGTGCTGGCCGCCGCGAGTATCGGTGCGGTCATCACCCGGGTGGCGACCGGGATGCTCTGCGACCGGCTCAGCAGCGGCCATTTCCGCGTGTGTGCCGCGATGATCGCCGTCGGTGGGCTCGGCCTCATGCTCACGGCGACCGGTAGTCCGGTCGCGATGGCGGTGGGCACCATCATCGGGCTGTCCGGGACCTGGGGGTTCACGGCCGTGTTCTGGTTCGCGCTGATGCGGACCTACCCCGACAACCCGGGATCGGTCACGGGGGCCGTGGCACCCGGTAGCCACCTCGGGGGAACCATCGGCCCACTGGTCTTCGGGCTGGTCGCGCAGACGGGTTCCTACGACATCGCCTGGATCCTGGCTGGCTCGATGGCGTTCATCTCGGCGGCCATCATGCTGCGAGCCACCTCGGTCGCCGCTCGCGGTTGACCACGGACGACCGCGGCGCACCGACGGCCGATCGCTCTCAGGCCCTGGTGCCGTCGATCGCGTCCAGCACCCGCGCCGGCTTGAGGGGGAGTTCCGTGAGGCAGATCTCCCGCGAGCCGATCGCATCCGCGACGGCGTTCGCGATCGCGCCCGGAACTCCGATCATCCCCGACTCGCCGGCACCCTTCGCTCCGAGCGGGTTGCCGTCGGCAGCGCCCGACTCGATGACCACGCACTCGACACGCGGGGACTCCGCCGAGGTCGGGACCAGGTAGTCGATGAAGGTGGTGGTCTGCGGCTGACCGTCCTCGCCGTAGGCGAGCTCCTCGAACATCGCGCCACCCATCGCCTGGATGCTCGCGCCGACGAGCTGGGACCGGACGTTGTCGATGTCGATGGCGACACCCGTGTCGTAGGCGACGACGAGCCGCTCGACCTCGACCGCGCCGAGGCCGGCGTCGACCCGCACCACGGCGATGTGCAGACCGAACCCGAACGTGAGGCTCGGTCCCTCATGGCGGCCGACCACGTCGATCGGTGCGAGATCCTTCCAGTACCGGTGGTCGGCGCCGGCCCCGATCCCATCCGCGCGGATCTCGAGCGCGTCGGCATCGACGCCGAGCTGCTCGGCCGCTCGGTCGCATGCCTCGGCGAGCAACCGGTTCGTCGCGTCCGCCACGGCACTGCCCACGAAGATCGTGGTCCGACTGCCGTAGGTGCCCGTTCCACCCGCGTGGGCCTGGGTGTCACCGACGTCGATCCGCAGGCCGTCCAGCGCCACGCCGGCCTCGCGGGCGACCACCTTGCGCATCATCGTGCGCAGGCTCTGACCGATCTCGGCGGCCGACGTGCCCATCACGAACGAGCCGTCGTCACCGAGCGCGAGTTCGACGGACTCCTCGAGGCCGCCCCCCGAGGATTCGAGGAACAGCGCCAGTCCGACGCCGACGTGCTCGCCAGCCGAACGTCGACGGGTGACCTCGTCCCGGATGCCCGCGAAGTCGACCTGCTCGAGCACGTGGTCGACCCCGGCTGGGAAGTCGCCAGTGTCGTAGTGGACGTCCGCTCCCTCGCTGAGTTCGAAGGTGAACGGCATCGCCTCGGGACGGATCAGGTTCCGGCGGCGGAGTTCGACCGGGTCGATGTCCAGCTGCCGGGCCGCGACGTCGATCATGCGCTCGCGGACGTAGGCGGCCTCGAACCCCGATGGGCCGCGCATGGTCCCGGCGGGCGTCTTGTTCGTCGCGACGGCGGTGGTGGCGGCCCGGTAGGCCTGCCACGTGTAGGGGCCCGGTAGGTACTTCTCGGACATCTGCTGGACGCGGGCACCGATGGGTCGCGGATAGGCGCCCTGATCGAGGGTGACGGCATCGTCGAACGCGAGCAGCCGGCCGTCGGCGGCGATCGCCAGCCGGTAGTGGTGTCGCTGATCACGGGCGTGGTTGATCGAGACAAGGTGCTCGCTGCGGTCCTCGACCCAACTGACCGGACGGCCGACGTGCTTGGCCGCCCACGGCACCAGGAAGTCCTCCGGGTAGACCTCACCCCGGACCCCGAACATGCCCCCGACGTCGACGTGATGACAGACGACCAGCTCGGGATCGATGCCCAGGAAGCCGGCGACGGCGGTCCGGGTGAAGTGGATGTACTTGGTCGGGCCCCACAGGTGCAGGACGTCGCCCTCCCAGACCGCGGTCAGTCCCCGGGTCTCCATGGGCAGGCCGGTGTGGCGCTGCACCTTGAAGGTCGTCTCCAGCACGAGGTCCGCGGCCTCGAACGCCGCCTCGACGTCGCCGAGCAGGCTGCTGCTCGTGGCGAGGACGTTGGACCTGCCGTCGTCCCAGAGCCGGTTCGCCTGCTCGTCGTTGGCATCGACGCTCGCTGGGAGCGGGTCGATCGACACGGCCACGAGTTCCGCGGCGTCCTCCGCGAGGTAGGCGTCCTCGGCGATGACGATCGCGACCGGCTCCCCGACGTAGCGCACCCGGTCCCGCGCGATGACCGGCTGGCGGCGGCCCTCCATCGCCGGATCCTGCGCGATCCGCACGGGGATGGTCGGCACCTCGTCGAGGTCGGCGCCGGTCAGGACGGCGATGACGCCCTCAGCGGCCGCCGCCTCCGTGGTGTCGACGTCGACGATCTGGCCGTGGGCGACGTAGCTGCGCACGATGCGGGCATGGGCCCGTCCGGGGGCGTCGATGTCGGCCACGTACCCGCCGCTCCCGCGGATGAGGGGGCCGTGTTCCTCGGCGGCGATGTCGGTCTCCGGCAAGCTGGTCATGGCTCAGCTCCCAAGTCGTCGCGGCCGGGTCGTGGTCCGACGCCGGATCATCAGGCCGATCCCGACGACGACGGCGGCGAGGGCCGCTGCGCCCACCACGACCGGCATCCGGTTGCTGGCCGATGGCGGCGGTGCCGTGGAGGCCGGTGTGTGCGCGGGCGCGTCGGTCGGTGGCGCCTCGCCCTCCGCCGGTTGCTCGTTCGCGGCCGCGGTCACGCGCGCCACGAGGACCGCCTCGAGGTTGCAGGCGAGCTGGTAGAGGGCCGCCATGGCGAGCCGTGCATCCTCCTGGCCCGCCGCGTGATCGAAGCCGTCCGCGACGAAGTCGAGGCGCGTGCCCCGCTGGTCGACGTGGATCGCCGAGCGGTCCTCGGACCCGTCACGGTGCAGGATCCACTGCCCGTCGCCGTCGGCGACGAGGTCGAGGATCCCGGCGTCGGCGTGGAGGCGGAACGCGCGCGCCTCGCCGGAGGGGTGCGGCTCGAGCCCGGGTAGTGCGGCGAGAAGCCCGGGGTCGTCGGCGATGGCCGTCGCGAGCGAGGGCACTGGCCGGGTCAACCGCAGTGAGCGCCGCAGGTTCGGATCCGGGTGGCCGTTGGTCGTCATGGCTGGATCCTCCGGCCCGGGTGGTGCGCGGTCGGCGTGACGTGCGTGGACGCGTGTGCCAGCGGGCTCGTCCAGAAACCCTTTGACCCGGGTAATATACTGGGTTCACTCATCCACGGGCAGATGAAGTTGCGACGGGTCGCCGTCATGATCCGGGAAGGACCGAGCCGATGAAGCCGCCTCCCTTCACCTACCGGCGCGCCGCCTCCATCGACGAGGCGGTGGCACTGCTCGCCAGCGACGAGGTCGATGCGAAGGTCCTCGCCGGTGGGCAGAGCCTCACCCCGATGCTGAACCTGCGCCTGACCCGTCCGGAACTGCTCGTCGATGTCGGGCGACTTCCCGGTCTGCGCTACATCCGTCGCGGCGACGACGGACTGCACGTCGGCGCACTCACGCGTCATGACCAGTTCGAGCACTATCCGGCGCCACTCGACGGGTTCGACGTCCTGCGTGAGGCGGCACCGTTGATCGGGCACCACCCGATCCGGACCCGCGGCACGATCGGCGGCAGCCTCGCGCACGGGGACGGCTCGGCGGAGTGGTGCATCCTCGCGGTACTGCTCGACGCCACGATCACGGCCGTCAGCGGCCGGGGCTCCCGGATCATCGAGGCGGATGGCTTCTTCGAGGGGCTGTTCACCACCACGCTGGAGCCCGACGAACTGATCGTCGACATCCACTTCCCACGGCCCCGGCAGCACGCCGCACTCGAAGAGTTCGCCCGGCGGCACGGGGACTTCGCCGTCGTCGCGGCAGCGGTGGCGTTCGACGTCGAGCACGAGCGCGTCACCGATCCGCGGATCGTGCTCGGGGGCGTGGCGACGACGCCTGTGCGCTGTCGCGCTGCGGAAGCCGTGCTCGATGGCGAGTCCCCGACGGATGACGCGTTCGAGGCGGCCGGTCGCGCCGTCGCGGACGAGATCGAACCGCCCGGGGATCTCCACGCGCCGCCGGAGGTCCGTCGTCGCATGGCGGATCGCCTGGTGCGCCGGGCGCTGCGCCGCGCCGCCGATGCCAACCGCGAGGGAGTCAGCCATGCAGGATGACGAGACGCTGGACGTGATGGTCAACGGGGTCTCGCACCAGGTGACGGTCCCCGCCCGCCGCACGCTCGCCGACCTGTTGCGCGACGACCTCGGCCTGACGGGCACGCACCTCGGGTGCGAGCACGGGGTCTGCGGTGCCTGCACCGTGCTGGTCGACGGCGAGGCCGTTCGTGCCTGCCTGGTCTTCGCGCCACAGGTCGACGGTGCCGAGGTCACCACGGTCGAGGGGTTGGCGGGTGACGATGATCGCTTGTCCGCGCTCCAGGCCGCCTTCTCCGAGGAGCGGGCCCTGCAGTGCGGGTACTGCACGCCCGGGTTCCTGATGCTCGCCGAGGATCACCTCCGACGATCGGGGTCCAGTGACGAGGGCGAGGTCCGGACCCACGTGTCGTCGAACCTCTGCCGGTGCACCGGTTACGCGGGCATCGTCGATGCCGTGTGCTCGGCTGCCCAGCAGCGGATGTGTCCGGTGTCGGACGGTGCTAGCTGACCAGTTGCACCGCACGGACCGCGGTCGGCGTGTTCCGGCTCTTGGTGAAGCGGATCTCGCCCTGGGTGATGGCGACCACGACGGCCGGGAGATCGCCGAGTTCCAGGGCGCCGAAGGCGTCGTCGGCCTGCCCGCCGATCGGGGCGTCGATCACGAGCACATCTGCGGGGCGACCGACCTCGAGCCGACCGGCATCCAGGCCGTAGACCTCGCCGACGTTGCCGGTCGACGCACTGATCGCCTGGCGGGCACTCAGGGGGCCGAGCGAGACGAGCTCGGCCATCTGGCGGATCATGCCGAGCGGGATCACGCCGGTGCCGGTCGGGGTGTCGGTGGCGACCAGGATCCGGTGGAAGTCGTCGGCCTCGAGGGCCAGCTCGCAGATGTCGATCGCCGACCGCAGGTTGCCGGCCTGGACCAGTTGCAGGGCCATGTCGGGCAGCTCGGCGGTCAGGCGTTCGAGCTCCGCGCGGGCGAGCGAGGTGGGACCACCGTTGACGTGGCCCGCCACGGTCGGACGCATCGCGAGCAGCGCGTCGGCCCCGATCTTCGACAGGCTCCCGGGGATGGATCCACCGCCGGTGTGGCACATGACCAGGATGCCCTCGGCCGTCGCCGCATGGACGATGGGGGCGTAGTCCTCGGGTGCCTCGAACGCCCCGAAGCCGCCCTTGGCCATCCAGACGCCGGCCTCCCGGAGCTCACGGAAGTCCTCGCGGGTGAGACCGGGCTCGAGGATGACCGACCCGGCATGCACCGTGACCCCGGACGGGCGGTAGTCCTGGAAGCAGCGCTGCGCGGCGATCGCCAGCGCCTTGACGCCGACGACGTCCTTGGGGCGCCCGGGCGTGTGGACCTCACTGGCTGAGATCGCCCGGGTCGTCCCGCCGTGCAGGTAGCTGTCGAGGAAGCCGATGGTCTGCTGGCGGGGCGTGTAGTCACCGAACGTCGTGTGGACGTGGGAATCGATCCACCCCGGCACGACCGTCGCGCCGGCGGCGTCGACCACGCTGCGGTGGTCACCGGTGGACACCTCGGCGCTGTCACCGATCCAGGCGATCGCATCACCGTCACAGACGAGCGCATCCCCTGGGATCGGCGCGCCGTCGGGGCCACCATCGTGGCTGGTGCCGATGTTGATGATGGCCGTGGTCATCGCAGTCCTCCACCCTGGACCTCGTCGATCCGGAGGCCGCCGACACGGTGATGCGGGCGTCCGCCGGTGGCCAGCGAGATGGCCAGCACGAGTTCGTCCGGTCGTGGCGCATCCGGGATGCGGAAGGTGATCGCGTCGTAGTGCGATCGGACGAACAGCGCGTCCTTGTAGGCCAGCGGCAGGTCCAGCGGTTCGCCGGGCGCACCGACCTTGGTCGCCGAGGAGACCCAGGCCTCGCCACCGCCGACACCCTCCCGAAGGGCGTCGCCGAACAGGGTCGTCAGGCAGGCGACGACGTGCTCCTGCTCGCCGTTCGAACCTGCGATGCCGCCCTTGCCGAAGCTCTCGATCGGGACGTCGCTGAGCAGGGTGCGGCCACGGCGGGTGAGCTCGAGGGCGAGCTCGGGGCTCGGGTCGATCAGCTCGTCCAGTTCCTCGCTGTAGCGACCCGCGTAGGGGTTCGCGACCACCGCAGCGACGACCGCCTTGCGTAGTGGGGTGGACGCTGCCGGGCCACCGTCGTGGTTGATCTCCTCGACCAGCCCGAACCATTTGCGAACGTCGTACGACATCGTGTGCCTCGCTTCGTGGCGGCCCGCCGGCCAGGCGGGGAGTTACCTGACAGGAGAACCTGACTCTAGTCTCCTATGATGGTCCTCGGTGGACCGGGTGACCGGCATCTGTGTGGGTGCCTCGACGATGAGGAAGTGACGTGGGAGCGACGCGACGCCTGGTGATCATCGGAGCCGGACCGGTCGGCGTGGTCGCGGCCCTCGATGCGGCGCGTCGCGGCTACGAGGTCACGTTGGTCGAGGCGGCCGACGAGGTCGACCGCAACCCGCGGGCGGCCACGTTCCATCCGTCGACGTTGGAGATGGTGGCGCGCCTGGGGTTCTTCGACGCGTTCGTGGCAGCGGGTCTGGTCGCGCGCTACTTCGACTTCTGGGACAAGCCGACGATGACGCGGACCGCGCGCTTCGACCACCAGGTCCTGGCCGACGATACGCCCCACCCCTTCGTGGTTCAGTGCGAACAGCACAAGCTCGTCGAGATGGGTCTGCAGCGCATGGCGGGCGAGGACACCTTCGACGTCCACCTCGGGACCGTCGTGACCGCGATCGATCAGCGCGCCGACGGGGTCACGGTCAGCGCGGAGGGCCCGGATGGTCCAGTGGTGTTCCGGGGCGACTTCGTGCTCGGCTGCGACGGCGGACGCAGCACCGTCCGCAAGGCGATCGACGTGGAGTTCGAGGGCTTCACGTGGCCGGAACGCTTCATCGTCCTCACCTCGCTCCAGGACATGCAGGCGGCCCTCGACTGCTCGTTCCGCAACTACATCGCGGACCCGGACGAGTGGGCGAACCTGTTCAAGGTCGCGGGCGAGGGAGGGCAGCCTCGGTGGCGGGCGGTCTTCCCCACCGGTGTCGATCAGGAGGACGACGATGCGCTCAGTGACGCGGAGTGTGCGCGGCGGTTGGGCGCGCTCGTGCCGGACGCGGGACTCGACGCGTTGATCCACCGCAAGACCTACAACGTCCACCAGCGGGTTGCGGCCTCCTTCCGCGAGGGCCGGGTCTTCCTGGCCGGTGACGCGGCCCACGTGAACAACCCCATCGGCGGTCTCGGCCTCAACTGCGGGATCCACGATGCGATCGAGTTGCTCGACACGCTGGACGAACTCGGACCCGGGCCACTCGACGATCACCTGCTGGACCGCTACGAACGCCGCCGCCGTTCGCTCATCATCGAGTTCGTGCAGAAGCAGACCATCGCGAACAAGAAGCGTCTGGAGGCCTCGACGGACGAGGAACGTCGCGCGAAGCGGGACGAGTTGCTGGCGACCACCGAGGACCCCGAGCGGCACCGGGAGTTCCTGCTGCGCAGTTCGCTGCTCGCCAGCGTGCGGGCGTCCAAGCAGATCGCCTGACCGCCACATGGCCGGGTGGTGGGACCCCCGACCCCGAGGCCGTCCCGTGCATCGTGCACGAGGGTTCGATCACCCGCACCGTGCATCCGCTCGACGATCGCGCGTCGTCGCACTGGGCCGGACGGGGTCCAGTCGAGAATCGGCGTGCCCGGTGCCTTCTCATCGACACAGGTCAGTAGTCTAGTTTATTGACACAGATACGTGGCTTTGCGAAGGTGGCGACGCACCGCCGTCGGCGGTTCGGGAGGCCGGGGCCGGTCCGGTCCGACACGCGCGAGGGTCCCATGTCCACCCCGTACAGCCACGTCAGTTCCGTGACCGACGACGGTCGCATCCGGCTGCGTGATCGTGACCTCGTCTCCGAGGTGATCGGCCACCTCAGCTTCACCGAGGCCATCCACCTCGCGATCCGCGGCGAGACGCCGAGCGCGTCCGAGGTACAGGTGCTCGACGCCGTCCTCGTCGCGTTGATCGACCACGGGGTCACCTCCAGCACCCTGGCCGCCCGGATGACCTACCGCGCGGCCCCCGAGGCGCTGCAGGGCGCGATCGCCGCCGGGGTCCTGAACTCCGGCGGTCGGGTGCTCGGGGCCATGGAGGGCTGCGCTCGGCTGCTCGAACGGTGGGCACCCGAGGTCGACCCCGCGGACGTGACCGAGGTCGCCGCCCAACTCGTCGCCGTCGAGCGGTCCGCAGGCCGCCGGATACCTGGGCTCGGGCACGCGATGCACGAGGCGGGTGACCTCCGCGCCGATCGATTGTTCGAGGTGGCACGTGACGCCGGCCACGCCGGGGTCCACGTCGACCTGCTGCTCGCCGTGGTCGATGCCGTGGAGGCACAGTCCGGACGTGCGCTGCCCATCAACGTCACGGGCGCGATCGGGGCCGTGCTCGTGGATCTCGGGTACCCGGCCGGTCTGTTGCGTGGGTTCGGCATCCTCAGCCGGGTCCCGGGGCTCATCGCCCACCTCGGTGAGGAGATGGAGACCGGCACGGGTGGGCGGCTGATCCGCCACCTCCAGCACGGTGACGTGTGGTCCGAGCTCGATGCCTGACCATCGACCTGTTCGACGTCCGAGCTGCGCTCGGGAGAGGATCAGTCCATGACGGCTCCACTGGCTGGCGTCCGGGTCGTCGAGATGGCGAACGTCATCAGCGGCCCCTTCACCGGCATGCTGCTCGCCGACCTCGGGGCCGATGTCGTGAAGGTCGAGCTCACCGGGAAAGGTGACGTCTTCCGTCAGTGGGCCGGTGACCAGGACACGCTCAGTCCGCCCTTCGCGGCCTTCAACCGCCGCAAGCGCAGCGTCACCGTCGACGTCCACGACGAGGCCGGTGCCCGCGCCTACCTGGCGTTGACCGCCGGTGCCGACGTCGTGCTCGAGAACTTCCGACCCGGGGTGCTCGACCGTATGGGCGTGGGCTACGACGCGGTGCGTGCGGCCAACCCGGAGGTGATCTACTGCGCGATCTCGGGTGTCGGCCAGACGGGGCCGGAGAGCGCACGACCGACCTACGACGCGATCGCCCAGGCCAAGAGCGGTCTGACCAGCCAGCTCACGGCGCTGGACGCCCCGGAACCCGTCGGGCCGCCGTTGTCGGACCAGATCACCGGGATGTACGCCGCGTACGGCATCCTCGGCGCGCTCTACCGGCGCCAGGCCGGCGGTGGCGGCGAGTTCGTCGACGTGAGCATGCTGAGTTCCGCGATGTCCTTCCAGACGATCGCGGTCACCAGCAACCTCATGACCGGTGAGGTCGCCGACAAGATCGCCCGGGCGAAGCGATCGCAGACCTACGCCATCACGGGCTCGGACGGCAGGCCGTTCGCGATCCACCTGTCCACCCCGCACAAGTTCTGGGTGGGGGTCACCGATGTCATCGGCCGACCGGAGCTGCGCGAGGACGACCGGTTCCGGACCAAGCCCGACCGCATCCGCCACTACGCCGAACTGCGGGCCGTGTTCGAGGAGGCCTTCGCGGGACGGCCACGCGCGGAGTGGCTGACGGCGCTCAACGACGCCGACGTGCCGGCGGGACCGATCAACACCATCGAGGAAGCGCTCGCGGACGAGCAGACCAGCCACCTCGACCTGGTCCAGACCTTCGGTGACGGGGACCGGGCGGTGGACCTGATCGAGTCGGCGGTGTCCTACACGAACAGCGACGTTGCCGAGCGTCTCCCGCCGCCGCAGATCGGCGAGCACACCGACGAACTCCTGCTCGCCGCCGGGGTCACCAGCGACGAGCTGGCCGACCTGAGGGAACGCGGGATCGTCTGATCCCTCGCCTCAGGCAGGACGCCGTTCGTAGAGCCAGCGATCGGCGTTCGCGAACCAGGGACGCTGTCCCATGGCGGTGCGCTTCGGCGCCGAGCGGGCCGCCTGACGTTCCGGGCTGTCCATGACGCTGCGCTCGGCGAGCTCGTGCAACACGAAGTGGGTCCACGACCCACCGTCGCCGGAACGCACCCGGTAGCGGTGGATGCGGAGCCAGCCATCGGCCTCGAGCAGCATCGGCGTGTGTTCGGTGTCGTAGAAGTCGTCGAAGTCGTCGACCTCGTCCTCGGGGATCTCGAAGGCCAGCGCTTGCAGGAACCGGTGCTGCCCCGCATCGCCGCTGTCCGCGACCAGGTCGCAGATGAACCGGGTGAAACCGCTGACGCTGGACAGCATCGTCGCCGTGCGCTCGGAGGGCTGCTCCTTCAGCGCCCGGTACTCCGGGTGCTGCAGGACGCGCATGTCGTCGAGCTGGTAGACGGCGAGGTAGTTGCCCGGTTCGTCCACCTCGACGTACCGATCGGCCCGACGGAACCCGTCCAGGACGAGTCGAGCGGGGATGTGCTCGGTGTCGTACCAGTCGTTGAAGTCCGCTTCGAGCGCGGCGGGGGGCCGCATCTGGGAGAAGAGCATGCCGGACATGGGGTCCCTTTCGGCGGTCGGTTCGGTCGTCGGTTCGGCGGTCGGTTCGGTGGTCGGGAGGGCGGATCGTTCCGGCTGATACTTGACTCAGGTGTGTAACTGGAGAATAGTGCTGGCGCTGGACCCATGTGTCCGCGCAGCGCGCGGGCACACGCCGAGGGCCGCGCGCTCGCGTGGGGCCAGCGCCGTCAGCAGACCTGCTGAGGTCGAGGTCGCGACCGCACGCCCTGTCCGATCCACGCCACGAAGCCACGCAACGAACGGGAGACCGCCATGACCGCCAACTACGGCAGTGAGGTCATCGTCGAGACGCTGCAGGCGCTCGGGATCCGCTACGCCGCGATGAACCCCGGTGCTTCCTGGCGTGGCCTGCACTCCTCGTTGGTGGAGGCCGGTCGGCCGGAACTCATCATGACCCTGCACGAGAACGTCGCCGTCGCGATCGCGCACGGCTACGCGAAGGCGACGACCACCGAGCCCATGGCGGCCATCCTGCACAACCTCGTCGGTCTGCAGACGGGGACGATGGCGATGTACAACGCCTGGATCAACCAGGCCCCGATGCTGGTGATGGGTGGCTCCGGGCCGGCCGACCAGTCCCGTCGCCGTCCCTGGATCGACTGGATCCACTCGGTCCGACCGCAGTCGCTCGCGGTGCGCGAGGTCGTCAAGTGGGACGACGAGCCGGTCGCAGCCGAGGGGATCCCGGGCAGCCTGCTCCGTGCCTACAAGACCGCGCTCGCGGCACCGCAGGGCCCGACCTACGTCAACTTCGATGCCCTGCTGCAGGAGGAAGCGCTGGAGGGCCGGTCGGTCACGATCCCGGACGGCCCCGACCTCCCGAGCGACATCACGGCGCCGCGGGCCGACCTGGAACGCATGGCCGAGTTGCTCGCATCTGCCGAGCGCCCGGTCATCCTCGCCGATCACGTCGGGCGCAGTCGTGAGGGCTTCGACGCCCTGCGGCGGCTCGCCGAGACGCTCTGGGCACCGGTCGTCGACTGTGGCATGCGGCACAACTTCCCGACGGGTCACCCACTCGATCAGGCGTTGCGCCGCGGTGCGGTGCTCGCCGAAGCCGACGTCGTGCTCGCGCTCGATCTGCGCGACCTCGAGTGGGGGCTGTCGAGAACCGACCATGAGGGGCACGGATCCGAGCCGTTCATCGCGCCGGGGACCAAGGTCGTCGGCATGTCCTTGACGGACCTCATGAACACGGGCTTCCTCAACCGTGAGGCCCTGGTGCCGGTGGAGATGATGTTGACCGCGGACACCCGGGTGGCCCTCCCGGAGCTCGCCGATCTCGTCGCTGCGCACGCGCCGGACGTGGACGGTCGGCGGGATTGGGTCGAGTCACACCGCCTGGCGCATGTGGAGCGCATGGCCGCCCTGCGCGCCGCGGGTGACGGGGAGACGGAGGTCACCCCACCGCGTCTGCTCGCTGATCTGTGGGCGGCGGTCTCCGCCGGCGGCGACTGGTTGGTCGCGTACGCCGGCACCGCTCCCGGTGGCCAGACGTTCACCCATCTCCGGAGCGCCTTCGAGCTCCAGGACTTCAACTGCAACCTCGGTCCGTCCGGGGGTGCCGGGCTCGGCTACGGGCTGGGGGCGGCGATCGGTGCGGCGCTGGCCCACCGCGACGACGACACGTTGGTGGTGAGCCTGCAGGCGGACGGTGATGCGATGTACACGCCCCAGGCGCTCTGGACCGCCGCGCACCACCAGATCCCGCTGTTGGTGGTCGTGTTGAACAACCGCAGTTACGGCCAGGACCGGATGCACCAGACGATCGTGACGCGTGCGCGCGGCAGCGACCTGTCGAAGGTGCCGATCGGCATCGACATCGATGGTCCACAGATCGACTTCGCGGGCCTGGCACGTGCGCAGGGCGTGGACGCGTTCGGGCCGGTGGAGGATCCCGCCGAGCTCCCCGGGGTGCTCGCCCGTGCGGCTGCCACCGTGCGTGAACAGCGGCGACCGGTGCTGGTCGACGTCGTGCTCCCGCCACCCGAGTTCTGATCCCGTGACCGACGATCCTGCCGACCCCCCGCCTGATGACGGTGGCCCGCCCGCCGATGAGGCGGGCGCCGCGTTCCCACGCTCATCCCTCCAACTGCTGCTCGACCGCACCTACGGCCCGTACTTCGGTGGCCGGCTGCTGTGGGCGACCGGTGTCTGGGTCTACACGGTGGCGGCGGCCATCGTGGTCTTCGACCTGACCCGGTCGACGCTCTTCGTCGGGCTCGTCAGTGTCGCGCACTTCCTCCCGCAGATGCTGCTCAGCCCATGGAGCGGCGCACAGGCCGATCGGGGCGACCGGCGCAAACAGGTCGTCGTCGGTCGAGTCATCAGTGGGTCCGCATCGAGTGCGCTCGTCCTGTGGATCCTGACCATCGGACTGGAGGGCACCGCAGGCGCGTTCGCCATCGTCGTCGCCGCCTTGCTGACCGGTATCGGTGACGCCCTGGGCGCTCCGGCTGCACACGCGCTGGTCCCGGCGATGGTCCGGCGCAACGAGCTGCCGGCGGCGGTGGCGCTCGATTCGGTCCCCTTCACCGCGGCGCGAGCGATCGGGCCCGCACTCGGTGCACTGCTGATCGTCACGCTCGGGCCGTTGGCCGCGTTCGGCTTCTCCGCGTTCGCGAGCTTCAGCTTCGCAGTGATCGTCCTGCTCCTGCGGATCCGGAAGGTCGTGACCCCGCCGGGGGCCCACGACCGTTCCGTGTCCGCTGGTTTGCGCTACGTCCGCTCGACGCCGGCGCTCGGGGCGCTGCTCCTCGGGGTCGCGACGATCGGGCTCGGTGTGGACCCGGTCGTCACGCTCACCCCCGCGATCGCTGATGGGCTCGGTGGGGGGGAGCGACTCGTCGGCTGGCTGGCCGCGACGTTCGGCGTCGGCGCGGGGCTCGGGTTCCTGCTGCTCGGTGCCATCCGTCGCTGGCTGGGGATCGCCCGCCAGGGCAGCATCGGGCTGGCCACGATCGCGGTCGGGCTCGGCCTGCTCGCCGCCAGCATGACGCCGGCCGCGGCGGTGATCTCGCTCACGGTTGCTGGCATCGGTTACACGGTTGCGCTCACCGCGTTGACGACCCGCATCCAACAGCTGGTCGACGAGTCGATGCGCGGCCGCGTGATGGCGTTGTGGGCGGTGGCCTTCCTGGGGTCCCGACCGGTCGCCGCCGCACTCAACGGCGTGGTGGCCGACACCCTGGCACCGGTCGTGGCCGTGTTGGTCACCGCGGTGTTCGTGGTCGTCGGTGCCGTGCTCGTCCGCCCCTCCAGGACCAGCGGCGACGGCCGCTGAGCCGCGCCGTCCGTCACCATCGCCGGGTCCTCCGGTGGGAAAGAGGCAGCCATGCCCGTCGAAGCCCTCGCGGTCCTCGCAGCGACGTGTTACGCGTTCGGGCACATCACGGTGAAGTTCGCGACGACCAGCGGTGGCGTGGTGCTCGGCTTCCTCATCAGCCTCGGGACGGGGATCGTCGCGCTGAGCGGCGTCGCGCTGGTCACGGTGGACGACTGGGGGATCCCGCTCGGACCGGCATCGTTCTTCGCCGCGGCGGGGATCGCCGGGCCGGGTCTCGGCCGGGTCCTGATGATGCGGGCGGTCCGTGATGCGGGCACCTCGGTCGCCGCACCGCTGCAGGCGAGCACGAATCCGGTCATCTCCAGCCTCGCTGGGGTGCTGTTGCTGGGTGAGGTGATGGATCCGGGCCGCATCGCGGCCCTGGGGCTCATCGTCGCCGGGATCTGGTCCTGCGCCCGGGGCGGGAGCGCGAACCGTCGATCGGATGTGGTGTCGACGGGGCTCACCGCGCGGGGCTGGGTCGTGCTGCTCTGGCCACTCGCCGCGGGCATGGCCTTCGCCGGCGCGGATGTGCTGCGCAAGTACGCGCTGGATGGCTTCGGCGATCCCGTGCTGGGCGCGTTGATCGGACTCGCCGTGGCCTTCGTGATCTGGCTGATCGTCTTCCTCGCGTCACCCAGGCTGCGTGCCACGGCGCGCTTCGATCCCCGCCTCGCCTGGTTCGGGGCCTACGGCCTGCTGAGCGCGGCCGGCCTCACGTCGCTGCTGTTCGCGCTGCGTGGTGGGGACCTGTCGGTGGTGATCCCGATATTCGCCTCGCAGCCGGTGCTCGTGATCGTGTTGGGTGCGGTGTTGCTCCGTGACCTGGAGCGGCTTCGTCCGGGCACCGTCATCGGGGCGATGCTCGTGGTCACCGCGGTGACCTACCTGGCGCTGAGCTGAGCTCCGGTGCGGAGCTCCATGGGGGGATGACGTCCGGCGGTGCATCCGTACGCATCGCCCCGGTGGGCAGGAGGTCCGGACGTCCGCGGCACGTGCTAGCCGTGCACGGGGTGCGCCGGTGCCTGAACGGCCCGCAGCGCGCGCCCTGCATCGAGTGAGTCCGTCTCAGCGCTCGGTCCTCATCCGCGCAGCCATCGGCTCCGCGTCGGTCGGGTTGCTGGACAGTTGACCGTCAGCCGGTCGTGGGCGGCGTTCAGCCCCCGTTCAGTGGCCGTTCAGCGTTCGTCGGTCCGCCGGCGCCCGTCGGATCCCTCGAGATCGATGCTTGACGTTATCCCTAGGTCAGATAATCCTCCGTCTGAGGTCAGAGGACTGACGTTGCCACCGCTCCAGGAGGATGCGAAGATGCGTAGACGCGAAATGGGTTTGTTCCGGCGCCTGGTACCAGCCGTGCTGGTCGTGGCGCTCGTGGCCGCCGCCTGCGGGAACGGCGATGACGGCGATGCGGGCGCTGACGATGGTGAGCCCGACGTCGAGGAGACGGAGGAGGGCGGGGGATCCGCCGCGACCGTCGACGCAGACTCCCTGGAGATCGTCACCGCGCCGACGGGCAGCATCTTCTTCCCGCTCGGCTCAGCGATCGCCCAGCAGCTGGAAGCGGGTCTGGACATCCCGGTGACCGCGGCACCGTCCGCCGGTTCCGGCGAGAACGTGGTGCTGCTCAGCGGTGGCGACGCGGAGATCGGCATCATCGCCTCCAACGCACTCGTTCCGGCCTACGAGGGTATGACGCCCTACGACGAGCCCTACGAGGAGCTGCGTCCTCTGGCGCACCTGTTCCCGAACGCGCTCGTCGTGTTCGCCCTGGAGAGCTCCGGGTTCGAGACCATCGCCGACCTCGAAGGTGCGCGCGTCGGTGTCGGGCTCGAGGCCCGGACGTGGGACCACTTCATCGGACCGCTCTTCGCGTCCCAGGGGATGGTCTACGGCGAGAACATCACGCCCGTCTACGCCGGCTTCGAGGACATGGCCAACCAGGTCCGCGACGGCCAGCTCGACGCGGCCATCGGCACCGGTGGGTCGGACTCGCCATCGCCGGCGATCACCGCGCTCGCCTCCGAGGTCGGCGTCACCTACCTCGAGTGGGATCAGGACGGCGTGCAGTCGGTCGCCGATGAGATCGGGTTCGTCAACGTGTTCGCGGACTATCCGGGCGACGTGCTCGAGGGCTACGGCGGCGACACCTACTTCACCGCTGACATCGGTGGTCCGTACCTGGCCGCCACGACCGCCATGTCCGACGACACCGCCTACGAGGTGACCCGGATCTTCCACGAGCAGCTCGAGACCATGGCCAACGACGTGGCCGTCGTCCGTTGGATCCTGGACGCCGGCCTCGAGAACCTCGTCCAGCCGCTCGGGGACCTGCCCTTCCACCCCGGGGCCGTGCGCTACTGGCAAGAGGTCGGGGCGATGGACTGACCCAGGCCCAAGACGTGCCGGAGGGGGGCGGCCCAGAACCCCCCCGCGCCGCGGCGCGACCCCCGCCCCCCACGGCAGGGCGTACGCCACCCCGAG
>JAFIEQ010000073.1 GCA_020832455.1 Nitriliruptoraceae bacterium | reverse complement strand
AACCAACCGGTTGGAATCCAATAGCCCGAGCCTCCACCGAACCCAGGGTGGATCAGCGGGAACCTCCGGGCCGGCTGGCGCATCGCAGCCCACCTCGAGCCGCGGCGGTACGTCGGCATCGACATCTCGCCCGACATCCTGCTGGCCGCGAACCGGACTGTGGAGGCACGGGGCTTACAAGATCGGGAGGTGCATCTCCGCCTGGTCGACGACCTGCGCTTCGCCTGGCTCCCCGACGAGCGCTTCGATGTGATCCATGCGCACAGCGTCTTCTCGCACTGTCCCCTTGAGATCATCGAGGAGTGTTTCGCGCACGTCGGACGGATCCTGCGCCCCGGTGGGTGGTTCGACCTGACGTTCAACGCGACGAACGGGAAGGAGCATCACGTGCTCCACGAGGACTACTACTACCGACCGTCGACGCTGATAGATCTCGCGACCCGGCACGGTCTGGTCGCCAGCGTCATGGACGACTGGACGCCACGGCACAAGCAGCGCAAGCTCAGGGTCGTTCACCCTGCGTGAGACGGACCGCCAGACCTCGCGGCGCGGCGAGTGACCCGCGCAGTAGTCTGCTGGCGGTTCGTTCGTTGAAGCATCGTCGGGAAGGCCAGCCATGGAGATCATCATCATCCTGCTCGTCGTGGTCGCGCTGGTCGCGTTCACGGTCGTGCTCTACAACCGGCTGGTGCGTGGTCGGGTGCGCGTCGATGAGGCGTGGGCGCAGATCGACACGCAACTCCAGCGCCGCCACGACCTGATCCCGAACCTGGTCGAGACCGTCAAGGGCTACGCCGCCCACGAGCGTGAGACCTTCGAAGAGGTCACCGCCGCGCGCGCCAAGGCCATCACGGTCCAGGGCCCTGCCAACGCCGCGGAGGCGGAGAACGGCCTGACCCAGGCACTCGGCAAGCTGCTGGCGATCACGGAGAACTACCCCGACCTGAAGGCCGACGCGAACTTCCGTCAGCTCCAGGAGGAGCTCGCCCACACGGAGAACATGGTCGCCGGGTCCCGCGGGCACTACAACGCCTCGGTGCGCAACTACGACGAGCTGCGCCAGGTGTTCCCGACCTCGATCTTCGCCGGCATCTTCAACTTCGAGAAGCGCGACTACTTCGAGGTGGAGACCGTCGAGGTCCGAGCGGCCCCCAACGTCTCGTTCGAGTGATCCTGCGGGTCTGATGCGACCACCCGCTTCACGGAGCGCTGCCGCGGCGCTCCCGGAGGTCCCACCCGCCGATGGTCCGAGCTGAGCCTGCCCTCTACGACCAGCTGCAGAAGGAGAACAAGCGCGCCTCGCGCCTGCTCCTGATCGGCTCGGTCGTGCTCGCGGCCGTCATGGTGTGGATCGTGGCCGGCGCGCTCAGCGTCCCGGTGCTCGACCCCGTCGTCGGCAGCGTCGTCACGGCCGCGGGGCTCTTCATCGGGCTCATGTTCGTGCTGATATCCGTGCGGTCGGGCCCGAGCGTCGCGCTGCGTGCCGCGAAGGCACGTGAGGTCAGCCGCGAAGAGGCTCCGGAGCTGTGGAACCTGTTCGACGAGGTGTGCGTCAACGCCGGGATCATGGGCAACCAGCCGCGGCTCTACCTCGTCGACGACCCCGCACCCAACGCCTTCGCGACCGGACTGAAGCTCGAGGACAGCCACATCGCGGTCACGACCGGGCTGATCGAGACGCTGCCGCGCTACGAGCTGCGTGCCGTGCTCGCCCACGAGGTCGCCCACATCCTCAACGACGACATCCGTGCGGTCACGATCGCGGTCGCGACCGCTGGGCTCATCGCGCTGCTCGCCGACGTGCTCGTCCGCTCGTTGTGGTTCCGCGGGGCCGGTCGCAGCCGCGGCGGGAACAACCAGGGTGGAGCGCAGGCACTGTTCCTTCTCCTCGGGTTGCTGGCGGTCATCCTCGCCCCACTCGCGGCGCAGCTGATCCGCTTCGCCGTGTCGCGGCAGCGCGAGTACCTCGCGGACGCCACCGCCGCCGATCTGCTGCGCGACCCGCAGTCGATGGTCAACGCCCTGCGGCGCATCGGCGGGGACACCGCGCAGCTCAGCCGGTTCGAGGTCGCGACCGCGCACCTGTGGTTCGAGGAGCCCAACGACACCGATCCGACCCACGGCAAGGCCGCGAAGATGGCGAGCCGCTTCGCGAGCCACCCGTCGATCCAGGACCGTGTGGAGCGCCTCGCCCGTCTCAACGCCGGCACCGTCAGCACGGATGCGCCGCTGCCGGCCGTCGACCCGCGCACCCTGCCGGCATGGTTGCCGCGGTCGCGCGGCGGGGGACAGGGCCCGCCAGGCAGTCCACCGCCGACCTCACCGCCGCCAGGCTCGCCCTTCGGTGGCTTCCCCGGGATGCCGGGGAGCTAGCTAGCCGCCTGCACCGGTGCGGTGAGGAGGTTCAGGACGCCGTGGACCGGCGACGGCGCTCTGCGAGCTTGCGGCGGGCGTAGGCCAGCCCGGTGCGCACCGGACGTCGTCGCCAAGCGCGCAACTTCGCATGTGCCAGGTCGCGCTGTCGGCGTGCGCGATCGCGCTCTTCTCGCGTGCGGGCCAGCTCGACCTCCAGCGGCTCGAGCTCCTCCTTTGCCAATCGCTTGGCTGCGCTGCTGCCGGCCTGCATGCTCTCCAGCACCAGCAATCTCAGTGCGTGGTGCCGACGGAACGGCGAGGTCTCCCCGTAGATGGCCTTGGAACGGACATCGCTGAGGAGATTCTCTGCCCCACGGACGAGCTCGGGCTCGTGACGGAACACCCACCGGCGTCCGGCCTGGCTGTTGATGTGGACCACCTCGGTCGGCCAGCGTGGCCGATCCGTGTAATCGCCGTCCCAGCCGTTCGCGAGCGCGTGTTCGATGAGGCGTTCGGTCTTCTTGTCGAACACGGCGCCTGATCCGGTGTTCTGCCCACGTGCGAACGCACCCGGGGCGATGGGACGGACCCACCCCGGGCCGTAGATCGTCTCGAGCACCACCTCGGGATCGCGGACGACCGGGTACATCTCACCAGCGATCGGCGCCTCGACAGTCTCCTCCAGGAACCACGCAGGGATCATCGTGCGCGGGTTGTAGAGGGTCCCGGACGGTTCGTGGTACCGGCGGGCGATGCCGTCATCGAACACGGTGAACAGCAGCAGGTCCCCGATGTGGACCCCGTCGTGACGCAGGTGGATGTTGTTCGCGAAGCAGACCGGTTCATCGACCTTCGAACCGTCGTCGAGCCGAAGACCCCGGCGGTACTTCTCCTTCAGTTCGATCCCGCACGCCTCGAACTGCGCACGCAGCTCGAGGACCCGCTCCCGGTCGTCGGCGAACAACTCGAAGTCGATGTCCTTGTCGTGGGGGATGATCTGACCATCACGAACCGCTCCGAGCATCGTCCCTCCCGACAGGACGAAGTGGATGTCGTTGCGACGCAGGATGTTCGCAACGTCCTGGAACGGGCGTAGGAGCGGGTGCTCGGTCATCGGTGGTTCTCCATGAGGCAGGGCCGTGCCGTGAGTCGATGGATCGCGAACGGCACCGGAGGCGCGACCGCCGGGCTCTTGGCCCGCGCGCGCAGCTGAGCTGACGGGACGGTAACGTCACGGCTCGATATTGACTACGGGAGTCGTTCCCGGAAGCGAAACGATGAGAAGAGTAGTGGCTCGATGACGAAGGCACGTGTGAAGCGAACGTCCTCAGCCGGGGTGCCCGGCGATCCAGAGATCGATGTGTTGATCCGCGCGGAGCGGGACCGTCGACGTGACACGATCCAGCTCATCGCGGCGGAGAACGTCACGTCGCCCGCGGTGCTGGATGCGTTGGCGTCACCGTTGACCTGGAAGACCGCCGAGGGCTACCCCGGCGAGCGCTACCACTCCGGCTGCGAGATCGTCGACGAGGTCGAACGACTGGCCGTCGACCGCGCCACCGCGCTGTTCGGGGCCCGCCACGCCTGGGTGCAACCGCTGTCTGGGAGCCTCGCCAACCTCATCGCGTTCCGCGGCGTGCAACGGTTCCTGGGGGTCGGGGTCGGTGAGTTGCGCGTCCTGGCGATGGGCCTCGATCAGGGCGGTCACCTCAGTCACGGCTCGCCGCCCAACGTCTCCCGCGGTCTGCTCGGTGACATCGTGACCTACGAGGTCGACCGGGGCACGGGCCTGCTCGACGTGGGTCGCCTGGAACGCCAGGCGATGGAGGTCCGGCCCCACCTGATCATCGCTGGAGCCAGTTCCTACCCGCGGACCCTGGACGTCGAGGCGTTCGGTGCGGTCGCCCGGCGCTGCGGGGCGCTGCTGTTGACCGACATCGCGCACATCAGCGGCCTGGTCGCGACCGGTCGCCACCCGTCACCCGTCCCGCATGCCGACCTCGTGACGACGTCCACCTACAAGGCCGGTGGACCCCGTGGTGGGTTGATCCTGCTCGGCGACCGGGCACCCGACGGCCTGCGCGAGGCGATGGACAGCGCCGTGTTCCCCGGCGTCCAGGGCACGCCGGACCTGGGCACGATCGGGGCCAAGGCGGTGTTCTTCCGTGAGGCGGCCGGCGCGGCCTACCAGCGGACGCAGGACGCGATCCTGCGCAACGCTTCCCGACTGGCGGCAGGGTTCAGTTCGAAGGGCTACCACGTCGTCGCCGGCGGCACCGACACGCACATGGTGCTACTCGACGTCGATCGCAGCCTGCAGATGACCGGTGCCGACGCCGAGGAAGCGCTCACCGACGTCGGCGTCTACGTGAACCGCAACGTGCTGCCCTTCGAGCGGCGGGGCGCTCGCACGGGAAGCGCCATACGTATCGGCACCAACGTCGTGTCGCGGATCGGGATGGGCGAGCCGGAGATGGACCAGCTCGTCCAGCTCGTGGACGACACGCTGCGCGACGGAAATCGCGGGCAGATCCGGTCGCGCGTACGCGAACTGGCACGTCGGTTCCCCATCGCACCTCCGCGGACGCTCGATGGCACGACGCCGGCGGCCGTGGCCGCCGCCCCCGGTCGCCACGCGCCCCCCAACGCAGCACCGCTCGCGTCGACCGGAACCGACTCGTGAGCCTGCTGACGTCCGGTCCCGAACCCGAAGCCCACGCCCGCGAGCCACGCACCGTGTTCACCAACGGGGTGTTCGATCTGTTCCACGATGGCCATGCGAACCTGCTGCGCCGTGCAGCTGCGGAGGGCGATCGCCTGATCGTCGGGGTGTCGTCCGACGCGAGTAACTTCGCCCGCAAGCGCCCGCCGCTGCAGCCTTGGTCCGTCCGCGCCGCGCGGGTCGCCGAGCACCCGAGCGTCGACGAGGTGCTCGAGACGCCGTGGTCGATCGATCTGACCCGCGCGTTCTACCTCGAACACGGCATCGACGTGCAGGTCCAGGGGGATGCCGGCTCCGACTTCGGTGTCGCCGAGGAACTCGGGCTGCTGAAGGTCATCGGGCGGACACAGGGCATCTCGACCACGCAGCTCATCGCACTCATCGAACACGGTCACGGCGAACTGCTGGACGGCGGACAGCTCAACGAGGTCCGGCGGGTCCACTTCGAGGGCGAGGACTTCGTCATCAAGGACGGGCACCGCCGGGTCGCCCGGGACTACCCGATCGACCTGCCTGCTCGTCGGATCCGCGACGAGCACCGCGCCATCGTGGCGTTCCGTAGCCGCCTGCCTGACCCCCGTGTGGTCACCGAGCCCGTGTGGACGGACGGTGAGGATGTCCTGATCCTGCGCTCCGCGCCACGGCATGCCGGCGCGCTGGTCGACGACCTGCGTGCGGGGAAGTGGGACCGCTCGCTGCTCGCCGGTCTGGTCCGTCACGTTCGGACCATGCACGAGGTGACCCGTGACGACGAGGAACTGCGTCGGGGGTTCGCCCGGAACCCGGGCTACCAGGACATCAAACTCGGGGTGCAGTGCCGCGAGGCGACCGACGACCCGGACCTCCGTCCGCTGGTCCTCGCCCACCTCGAACGGTCCTTGGAGGTCCAGCGGGTGCTGCTCCACGGTGATCTCGCGCCGAAGAACATCCTGTGTTTCGACGACCGGGTCATGCTGATCGACTTCGAGGAGAGCGGCTACGGCGACCCCGCGCTCGACGTCGGTTACCTCTTCGCGCACCTGTTGCTTGCCGGGATCGCCGGTGACCGGCAGGACGAGACGACCGCCCTGCTCAACGACCTGCTCGCGGTTTACCTCGAGCGTCCGTGGGTGGACGATCCGGAACTGACCGATCGCATCGGTGCGTACATCGGCACCTTCCTCGTGTCCAGGCTCGACAGCGCGGCGCCAGCGCGCACGCTGCCGGCGGCGGTCCGCCCACGCGTCCGGGCGTTGAGCGGACAACTGCTGCGGGAGCCGCGTTCGCTGTGGACCTCGTTCAGACACCGGGACGAGGCCGTACGGCGACTGGTCTCCTGACCGTGCGCAGGTAGAGCAGGAGCGTCGGTCCTGGTTCGTCTCGGTGACTGCGCCACCCACCAACGGATGTTGCTGACGGCCGATCGGAGGGGGTCACCGAGCTGGGTGGTCCTTGGGATCCCCGGCCGACAGGAGCTCCTTGAGTGCGGGACGCCAGGGGTTCGCGCGTACGTTCGGGTCGAGTGCGGCAAGGGACAGGCAGTACTTGCTGATCTTCCCGGGTTGTCGCCCGATGCGGTTCAGTGCTCGCTCGGCGCCGCCGCCACGGGTCCGTTCCTTGGTCTCGACCACGAAATGCTTCGCTCCGAGGGTGACGCGGCCGTGGAGTGTTCGTGCTTCAAGGCCAATGTCGATCGTCACGCGTGTTCCGGCGTTTGGCCTGACAAGCGTTACGCGTTCGAAGGTCGTCGTGGCGGAGGCTCGCAGATCGCTCGGACGTGACATCCCGTACTGCTGGAACAGGACCTCCTGGATCAAGGCGAGGCTATGCGGACCGAGGTGGTCCGGTGAGCTGTCTCCGTGCACCCAACGATGCTTGATCGTTTGTCCGCGGCGGCCCTTGCACTTGACCTCCAGCATCGCGCCAGGAGTGTTGTGGTAGCGGCGGGTGCGGATCTTGAACCGCCGCCTGCGACGTTTCAGGTGGTCGTGATACGTCCGCAGGTCCGGAGTGTCGAAGTACACCGACTCGTAGCGAGTCAGCCGTTCACCCTCGATGTCGAGGACGGCGAGATCGGCCGAGAGGGCATCGAGCACCGTTGCAAGCTGGTCCGACCGGACAAGGAACTTCGAGTCATAGCGGTGTTGGAGGTCAGCCACCTCGCGGACGTCGCTCAGACCTATCCCGGGTAGCCGATCCAGTAGGTGATGCCGAGACGGCCGAACTGCTGCACTGCCGGTCATGCTGGCACCCCTTCGAGCTTCCGTACTGGTCTCGTCACGTCGGCCCGAACATCGATGCGCATCGTCTCGCGCACGAAGTCGACCTCTTGCACCGTGAAACGTCGCAGCGCGTATCCCAGCCTGCGCTCGAGTTCGCGCTCGATCTCGTCTGGATCGCTGAGCGCGACGTCGATCTCCACCTTGAAGCGAACGTGCCTCCCTGCTGGGAGTACCGCCGGGTGATCGGCGATGTACATCGTTCCCACCAACAGGACCGTGAAGAGGAGCTTGATCTCGAACTGCAGTCCTGGCAGTCCGTTGAGCAGGCCCAGCACGAGTGCGACCATCGTGTAGCCGATCTCGGCTTGGCTTGCTTCGTCGGAGCGAAGTCGCACGATGGAGAGCACGGCGAACAGGCCGAAGCCGACCCCGACGTTCAGCGGCGAGGAGGAGCCCAGGGCGGCCGCCACTGCGAAAAGGCAGGTGTTGAAGGCCAAGTAGCCCAGCACGAGGTCGCGTCGCCGATGCCGTCGGAAGTAGATCCCGAAGACGAGCAGCGTCGCTGCGAGGAGATTCAGGCCGAGCGCGATCAGCAACTCGGACACGACGAGCTCGCCCACGTGATCCCCTTGAACCGACGTTCGAATTTCGACCCGAAGGGAGGTTAAGGCAAGGAGCCGTCCGCGCGTAGCCATACGTTCAACTGGCGTTCACTGTGCGAGCGGCAGGTCGGATGGGAACGGGGCGCGCCTCACGGTCCACTCAGGCTCGATGGCACTGCAGTTCGGAAATGCTCGTCAGCCGCCTCACGGTCGGACCCGTCTCGTCTGGGCGGCTTCGGGTTGACCTGTTCGTGGTCCATGTCGGGAGTTCTAGGCGTCGGGTCGTTGCGGACGGGCATCGTCTCCGAGTCGCCGTGTTCAGCCTGTTCGGGTCCGGTCGCTGAGGAGCGAGATAACTGCGCTGGCCCCGGCTACCCGAGCCGCAGCGCGGCGACGCTGCGCACGATCCCGGCGACGCAGCGGGGTCCCAGCCGGTGAGCTCCTCCCAGCGGTCGAGGCGGTAGGCGACCGTGTTGGCGTGGACCTCGAGCCGCCGCCCCGCCTCGGAGACGCTGAAGCCGGCCTCGGCGAAGGTGCGCACCGCATCGGCCAGGTGCGGGTGCTCCGCCGCGACCGGCGTGCCCCGCTCGTTGTCGATGAGCTCGACGAAACGCGCCTCCATCGACCGGTCCCTCGCAGCGTCGGCGGAGCGGTCCTGGATCGCGGCGGAGCACGTGGGCCTCACCCGGAGAGCCCATCAGGTCGGCTGCTAGCGTCCCGCGCGTTGGCTGAACGTGGGCGACGGGGCGATAGATGAGCGACTGGGTCTCGACCGACGTCGTCGCAGCGGCGACCCGGCAGTTCGCGGTCGGCCTGGAAGAGATCGTCGGTGACGTGCGCGTCGCGGACCGGTTCGATGGTGACGGGGTCCGTTCCGTGGGTGCCCCCTGATGACGCCCGGAGCCCTGCAGGTCGCCGCTGTCGAGCTGCGCCGGACCTCCAGCGACGCTCGGGAGCTCGGCGACAGGCTCCGGGTCGCCCAGCAGGGTGCAGAGGTCGCGAACGGTGAGCTGGTGCGCACCGCTGTGCAGCTGCGCTCCACCCCGCCGACGGAGCTCGCAGCGGTTCGCCTGCTGGAGCGTCAGCGTGACGAGGCTGTCCTCTGGCACCGTGCTTCCGTCCGCTCGATCGACGAGGTCGAGGAGCGGTGGGAGCAGTCCTGTCGCGCGGCGGTACCGGTCCTCGAAGGATCCATCCACTGCCTCGGTCGGGTCACCGACCCGGGCCCCGGCGCCGGCGTCGGGCAGCTCCTACGCACCGGCGGTCGTCTGGGCTACAGCCTGTTCCTGGCACCGTTCTGGCCCTTCGAGCGCGACACCGGGTGGCGAACCCGCGCGAAGCGCGTCGTCGGTCTGTCCACGACCACGGCCGAGAAGGTCTCGGGGTACGTCGCGAGCTACGCGATGCGGTACGCACCGGGGTCGTGGGACCGTACGGCCCATTTCCTCCGTCGCGGACACGAACGGAAGCTGGTCTGGGGCAAGACCACCTGGGTGAAGTCGCACCTGGTCCGCAACCACCATGCGAGGTGGACGCCCCCACACCTCCGACCCGACGAAGCCGAACGAGCCGCCTTCCACAAGCGCAGCAGCAGCCTGGCCAAAGCGGGCAAGGTTCTCGCCATCGGCGTCGCCGCGCATGACCAGTACCGCAGGGACGCACTCGACGGTTCCATGGAGACCTCCGAGCGGATCGGTCGGGCGGCCACGGCCGGCGCCGTGGTCGGCGGTGCCTCCATCGCGGGTGGCATGGTCGGGGCGAAGGGCGGTGCGGTCGCCGGTGCCAAGGCCGTCACCGGGTGGTTCCGAGGTGGCTGAGACCGCGGTCGGGCCGATGCTCGCCGTCTCCGCCGTGACGGGCCCGGGTGTCGAGCTGATGGTCACCGGCATCGGGCTGACGCTCATCGCGGCGGTCCTGTGCTGCTCCGCGGTGTTGGCGTGGACCGGCCGGTGGCGGGCGTGGGCCCGTCGTCCGGTCTGGGGAACGCTCCCGCTCCACCTCTTCCCGGGCCTGGGCCTGGTGAGCGCGCTCGGTGCGGTGGAGGCGGTCCTCGACCTGCCTGACCGGGGTCCGATGATCGACGCGGGCAGGTCGATCGTCATCCTCGTCATGATGACGGGGCTGGTCATCTGGGGGCTCGGGGTGTGGGGGCGGGAGCCGAGGTGGGCGCAGCCGGCCTGGCTGAGGGCGGCGGACCGCAGTCCCGACATCGCGGGTGACGCACTGAACGCGGCGATCCAGGTGGTCGCCACCGCCGGGATGCATCACCGGTCCCGTGCGGTGGTGGAGCAGGCGTTCGCCGGGCAGGAGCGGCTGGCCCGCTGGGCGGCGGCGCACGTGGTCGATCCGGCTGCGACCGCGCCGGAGACGGTGCTGTCGGGGGTCGGGACCCTCGATGGGCGGCTCGTGCTCTACCCCGAGGGTCTGGGCTTCTACCCCGTGGCGGTGGAGGAGCGCATCCGCGACGAGCTCGACGGATGTCTGCTGCTGGCCTCGGAGGAGTTGACCGCGGTGTGGACGGTGCCGGGTCGGACCGACGCCGCAGGGGTGCGCGCCCCCGTGCCGCTGCGTTACCGGTTCCAGCAGGGTCCCTACCGGCGACTGGTGATCGCCACCGGGCAGGGCGCCGAGGTGTTCCAGGTCGCCAAGGCGGGCACCAAGGCCGACGAGATCGCCGACCGGTACCGCATCGAACGAGCCCCCGACATCGAACGCCCGAGTACCGCGTGACGTGGACACCTACCGGCACGCCTCTGGTGCCTTCTCCCTCCTGCTGCCCAGCAGCGAGGAACTGGGCCGCGTGGTGGGCTGACGCCCCGGTCCACCAACGACCTCACCCGGTCGCTGCAGGGAGCCCGAGCCGGTCCCGCCTGTCGGGGGGACCCCACCTGCCCTGCCCCGCCTACCCGGGCCGCAGCGCCCCCGCCTACCCGAGCCGCAGCGCCGCGACGCTGCGCACGATCCCGGCGAACGACCGCGGGTCCCAGCCGGTCAGCTCCTCCCAGCGGTCGAGGCGGTAGGCGACGGTGTTGGCGTGGACCTCGAGCCGCCGGCCGGCCTCGGAGACGCTGAAGCCCGCCTCGGCGAACGTGCGTACCGCATCGGCCAGGTGCGGGTGCTCCGCGGCGACCGACGTGCCCCGCTCCAGGAGCGGATCAAGGCGTGGCCCCAGGTCCGCGAGCGTGGCCCACAGCCACAGCTCGTCGAACAGCCCGGTCTCCGAGCCGTCCAGCACCGCGAGCACGCGCTCCGCGTCCTCGATGCTCTGGCGCGCCCCGTCCAACCCGCGCCGCACGGTGCCCATCCCGATCGTGGCGTCGGGCACCACCTGCCGGCAGGCGGCGTCGATGCGCGCCGACTGATCGGCGCGTGCTGCCTCGTCGGTGTCGTCGACCTGGGACACCACCACGGTCAGCGGCCCGCGGGACACCACCGCGTGCGGGCCCGCGTCCGCTGCCTCCAGCGCCTGCTGCAGGTCGACCGCGGCCAGGTCGTCACCGGCGCCACGCACCGCCGCCGCGCCGAACCTCCCGCCGACGCTGAACCCCAGCGCCGCGCCGAGCCGCGCCGCCTCCTCGCCGCCCGCCTCGCCGGCGACCAGCAGCTCCACGAACCGCTGCCTCGCCCCGACCTCCCGGGCCTGCATCGTGCGCACCGCCGCGGCGTGTGCGGTCGCCATCGCGTCGGTGACCTTGTGCACCCACTCCCACGCGGTCGTGGCCGCCGCCAGCAGCTCCTGCGTCGCGGCGTCGTCACCCGGCTCGACCGCGGCGACCAGCGCCGCCCACAGCTCCCGGTAGCCGATGTGGTACGCGCGCACCACCGCGTCGACCGGCATGCCCTGCTGCGCCCGGCGGGTGCCCAGCTCGCGGCGCACCGACAGCTCCCGCGCGGATGGCCCACGCCGCTGCGACAGCCCGAACAACATGGCGTCGAGGTTGTGGCGCGCGGAGGCGGCCAGGTCCTCGGTGGGCACCACCGCGTGCGACCGGTAGGACGGGATCTCCTCGAGCACGGCCGCGACCACCCGCTCCGCGAGCGCATCGAGGTCCTCCGCGACGAGGCGCGCCAGGCTCGGCAGCGCGCCCTCGTCCTGCGACGAGCGTGACCAGGCGCCGTGGTCGGGCTCGCGCAGGTCCAGCGTCGGCACGTCATCGGCCCGCGACATCCTGCTCCAACCTCCCGCGTTCCGGTCCGCCGCGACCTCGGTCACGCCAGGCAGCGCGACCACGGCTCGGACCGTCCCACCTCCCACGATCCGACGCCGCCACGCCGCACCGCGTATCCGCACGGTGGCCTGTGAGGTTCACGAGGGTCACCGTCGAACGGTCGGGGAGCCTACGACCCCGCTCGCTCCGGCGCCAGCGCTCACTTGCCGTGCCCACGCGACCACGTTGCGCGGTTCACTGCCGCCAACCACCGACCGACCCCACGAGGCCCGATCGGGTCCCTGCGGGTCGTGGGCGCGACTCCAGCCCGACACCCGGCGAGTGGAACGGATGTGCGTCTCCGCGTTCCGGCCCGCTAGCGTTGACACCCGCCGCGGGGCCGGGTACCAACCCACCTCGCACGGACGGGTTCGTGACAACCACGAACGACCTGGCAGGAACCAGCGGACCCGTGGCAAGGGAGAGCCGCGCGCTCGCCGTCCCCACCAGGGAGACGCGATCCGCGCCCCGCTCGGCCGAGGTCTGGGAGGACCCCCGCCGACGAGAGGGTGTGGATCGCAGGGTGGGGACGCGCGAGCAGCGGGGGAGCGTCGCGACCAGGGAGCAGCACGTGCTGACCATCGAGAACCTCGAGGTCGTCTACGAGGACGTGATCCTCGTGCTCAAGGGCGTCAGCCTGTCGGTGCCCGAGGGGTCCATCGTGGCCCTGCTCGGCGCCAACGGTGCGGGCAAGACCACCGTGCTCCGCGCGATCACGGGGCTGCTCGACATCCACCGTGGGGAGATCACCAAGGGCACGATCACCCTCGACGGCAAGCCGATCCACGACCTCGATGCGACCAAGACCGTCGCGGCCGGCATCGGCCAGGTGATGGAGGGCCGGCGGATCTTCACGGAGTTCACCGTCGAGGAGAACCTGCGCATCGGCGCCCACACCGCCGCACGCGGCAAGGTGGAGAGCGGGCTCGACCGGGTCTACGAGCTGTTCCCACGGCTGAAGGAACGCCGGAAGCAGATCGCCGGCTACCTCTCCGGTGGTGAGCAGCAGATGTGCGCGATCGGCCGGGCGCTGATGGCCGAGCCGCGCTACCTGCTGCTCGACGAGCCCTCGCTGGGGCTCGCGCCGCTGATCGTGCAGCAGATCCGCGACCTGGTCGTCGACATCAACAAGCAGGGCACCACGGTGCTGCTGGTCGAGCAGAACGCGAACATGGCGCTGTCGATCGCCACCCACGGCTACATCATGGAGACCGGCAAGGTCGTCATGGACAAGCCCGCCGCGGTGCTGCGCGAGGACGAGGACGTCAAGGAGTTCTACCTCGGCCTGCGTGAGGAAGGCGCCGGATCGTTCCGGGACGTCAAGCACTACAAGCGACGCAAGCGGTGGTTGAGCTGATGGTGATGGTCCGACCCCTGTCCGACGCGCTGACCTCGACCTCGGTCGACGTGCCGCACGGCGAACCGATCCTGACCGTCGAGGGGCTGACGTTGCGCTTCGGCGGTACCACCGCCGTCGACGGCGTCGCCTTCGACGTCAAGCGTGGGGAGCTGTTCTCCATCATCGGCCCCAACGGCGCCGGCAAGACCTCGATCTTCAACTGCCTGTCCGGCGTCTACCGCCCGCAGGAGGGGCAGCTCAGCTTCCTCGACGAGCCGCTGATCGGCGCCCGTCCCGACGACATCGCCAAGCGCGGCGTCGCGCGGATGTTCCAGAACATCGAGCTGTTCGACAACCTGACCGTGCTCGACAACCTGATGCTCGGCCGCCACCAGCACCTCGACTACGGGCTGCTCTCCGGGATGCTCTACGTCGGCAAGGCCCGCAACGTGGAGCTCGGCAACCGCCGCATCGTCGAGGACGTCATCGACTTCCTGGAGATCGAGGCGTTCCGCAAGTTCCCCGTCGGGATGCTGCCCTACGGGGTCAAGAAGCGCGTGGAGCTCGGCCGGGCGCTGTGCATGGAACCCAAGCTGCTCCTCCTCGACGAGCCGGTCGCCGGCATGAACGTCGAGGAGACCGAGGACATGGCGCGCTTCATCCTCGACATCCGTTCCGAGCTCGACCTGAGCATGGTCCTCGTCGAGCACGACATGGGCCTGGTCATGGACCTCGCCGACCGGGTGATGGTGCTGGACTTCGGGCGGCGCATCGCCCTTGGCACCCCTGACGAGGTGCAGAACGACCCCGAGGTGATCCGCGCCTACCTCGGCGAGGGCGACGACGGTCCGACGATCGAGGAGCAGGCGGCCGAGGTCGCCGAGCTCTCCGAGGAGGAGATGGGCTGATGGGCACCGTCATGGAACCCGCCGCGACCGCCGGTGACACCGGGATCCAGACCGTGGTCACCAAGGTCCGCGACCGCGCCCGGGCGATGCCCGACACCGTCGCGATGCGCGAGAAGCGCTACGGCATCTGGCAGGACATCACCTGGGGCCACTACTACGAGCAGGTGGAACTGGTCGGCCACGCGCTGCTGGCGCTGGGCGTCGAGGAGGGCGACCGCGTCGCGGTGCACTCGGAGAACCGTCCGGAGTGGCTCTACGGCGACCTGGGCACCAACGCCATCCGGGC
Organism: Nitriliruptoraceae bacterium; assembly: GCA_020832455.1. Classification (GTDB taxonomy): domain Bacteria; phylum Actinomycetota; class Nitriliruptoria; order Nitriliruptorales; family Nitriliruptoraceae; genus PWLR01. Next base: position 5,704 of record JAFIEQ010000073.1, on the reverse strand, counting down.
CATCACGATGGGGCTGTACCCGACCAACCCGGCCGCCGAGGTGCGCTACCTGCTGCAGGACTCCGGGTCCAAGGTGCTGATCGCCGAGGACCAGGAGCAGGTCGACAAGGCCATCGAGGTCGAGGCGGACTGCCCGGATCTCAAGACCATCGTCTACCTCGAGCCGCGCGGGGTTCGCGACTACGACCACCCCAAGCTGATGAGCTGGGACGACTTCATCGCGCTCGGCGTCGAGCACCGCGACCGCGACCGGGACGCCGTCGAGCGCCTGATCGCGAGCGCGGAGTCCTCCGACATCGCCACGCTGATCTACACCTCCGGCACCACCGGCCCGCCCAAGGGCGCGATGCTCACCCACGGCAACGTGTCGTTCGCGATGCACACGCTCATCGAGGGCGGTGGGTTCTACGACCCCGCGCCGGGCCCCAAGGACGTGATCCTGTCCTACCTGCCGCTGTGCCACGTCGCGGAGCGGGCCGCCACGACCTGGACCAACGCCGAGGCAGGGGTCACCGTCCACTTCGCGGAGTCCATCGAGACCGTGCAGGTCAACCTGCGTGAGGTGCAGCCGACGCTGTTCTTCGCGGTGCCGCGCATCTGGGAGAAGATGCAGGCCGGCATCTTCATCAAGATGAACGCCGCCTCGCCGCTGAAGAAGCTGGTCTACAAGGCCGGCATGGGGCTCGCGAACAAGATCGGCGACGAGATGGTCGCCAACGACGGCGCCCACACCCCGCTGACCCGGGTGCTGTACGCCATCGGCTACCCGTTCGTCTTCCGGGCGCTGCGCGACCGGGTGGGGCTGCGCAAGGTGCGTGCCGCCGGCTCCGGTGCCGCGCCGATCGCCCCGGAGGTGCTGAAGTTCTTCTTCGGCATCGGCGTGCCGATCCACGAGATCTACGGGATGACGGAGAACGCCGCGGTCGCGACCGTCAACCGGCGCGGGCGGGTCAAGCTCGGCACCGTCGGCGAGCCGCAGCCCGGGATCGGGTTCCGGCTCGACGAGGAGACCGGGGAGATCCTCACCAAGCACCCCGGGGTCTTCGCCGGCTACTGGAACAAGCCCGACAAGACCCAGGAGACCTTCACCGACGACGGGTGGCTGCGCACCGGGGACGTCGGCGAGTGGGTCGACGGCACGCACATCAAGATCGTCGACCGCATCAAGGACATCATCATCACCGCGGGCGGCAAGAACATCTCCCCCTCGGAGATCGAGAACTCGCTCAAGACCTCGCCGTTCATCAAGGAGGCGGTGGTCATCGGGGACAAGAAGCCCTACCTGACCGCGCTGATCGGCATCGAGCTGGACACGGTCGGGGACTGGGCGCAGCGCCGCAAGCTGCCCTACACGACCTACCGCGACCTCTCCGAGAAGCCCGAGGTCCTCGAGCTGATCCAGAAGTCGATCATCAAGACCAACGACAAGTTCGCCCGGGTGGAGAACATCCGCAAGTTCCGGATGATGCCCAAGGAGCTCGACCACGAGGACGGCGAGATGACCGCCACCCAGAAGGTCAAGCGCTCCGCGCTGCACGAGATCTTCGGCCCCCTGGTCGAGGACATGTACGGCAACACCACCGAGCACGCGGGAGGCGACCTCTCCGAGGTCCACTCGGGCACCCGTCCCACCGCCGACGACGAGGCGGAGGTCGCCTGACGTGGAACTGTTGACCGCCACCCTGGTCCGTGGCGTCGGCATCGGGAGCACCTACGCCCTGATCGCCGTCGGCTTCGTGATCATCTATCGCGCCACCGACGTGGTGAACTTCGCCCAGCCGGCGTTGATGATCCTGGGTGCGTACTTCACCTGGTTCTTCGTCCGCGGGCTCGGGATGCCGTTCGTGGCCGGCGTGCTGCTCGCCATGATCGTGATGGCCGCCTTCGCCGGGCTGACCGAGCGGGTCGCGCTGCGACCGATGGTGGGTGAGCCTCCGTTCGCCGCGGCGATGGTCACGGTGGGTGTGTTCTTCGCCTTGCTCATCCTGTCGTTCCGGCTCATCGGGACGAACGTGATCTCCATGGGCGACCCGTGGGGCGTGGAGCGCATCGACTTCCTCGGCACCCGTGTCGCCCAGGTCGACCTGGCCATGACGGTGCTGTCGCTGACCGCGATCGGGCTGGTCGGGCTGTTCCTGACCCGCTCCAAGGTCGGGCTCGCGATGCGCGCCACGGCGCTCGACCAGGAGACCGCGCTGGCCCAGGGCGTCAACGTCGGGCGCATGTTCGGGCTGTCCTGGGCGATCTCCGGGGCGACCGCGGCGCTGGCCGGGATGCTGATCGCCGCCCGCGCCGGGGCGGTCACTCCACTGGACGCGTTCGTGGCGCTCAAGGCCCTGCCGGTGATCATCCTCGGCGGGTTGGACTCCATCAAGGGCTCGGTCTACGCCGGGATCCTCATCGGGGTCGCGGAGTCGTTGACCCGGACCTACCAGCCGGCACTCGCGCCGGGGCTCGGCTCCAACTTCGACGTCATCGTCCCCTACCTCATCATGATCGTGGCGTTGATGGTGCGGCCCTACGGCTTCTACGGCACCCCGGAGGTGCAGCGCGTATGACCGAGCAGAGCGACCGCACCCCGACCGGCAAGACGCCGATCGCCACGTCCTCACGCGCGACGTTGCGTGGCCGGCCCATGCTCTACACGGAGTACGCCCGCGACCAGGCGCTGCTCAACACCCCCTCGAAGCGGCTGTGGACCGCGCTGCTCGTGATCACGATGTTCGCGATGCCCTTCCTGCCGTTCATCACCCGATCCGGGCTGTCGGACATGACGCGCCTCATGGCGCTCGCCATCGGCGCGATCGGGCTGAACCTGGTCACCGGCTACGCCGGCCAGGTCTCGCTCGGCCACGCCTTCTTCGTCGGCATCGGCGCGTTCACCGGTGCGGCGCTCGGAGGCTCGCCCACGACCAACGTCGTCGGCTACGAGCTCGACCTGCTGATCTGGCTGCCGGCCGCGGGGCTGGTCGCCGGGCTGGTCGGGCTGATCCTGGCGCCGCTCGCGGCCAGGGTCCGCGGGCTCTACCTCGCCATCCTCACGTTGGGGTTGGTGTTCATCGGCGAACACATCTTCAAGGAGATGGTGTTCATCTCCGGTGGGCAGGGCGTGGGTCGTCGTGGTCCGAGCCCCTCGATCCTCGGCTTCGAGCTGTACGTCCCGCACGAGATCCTCGGGATCCAGTTCGTGCGCGAGGCGCCGTTCTTCTACTTCGTGCTCATCCTGCTGATCGTGATGGGGGTGCTGGCCCGCAACTTGGCCCGGTCCAAGATGGGACGCGCCTTCGCCGCCGTGCGGGACCGCGACATCGCTGCGGAGGTCATGGGCGTGCCGCTGCTGCAGACCAAGGTGGTGGCGTTCGGGATCTCCTCGTTCTACGGCGGGGTGTGCGGCGCGCTGCTCGCGGTGGCCTTCGGGCAGCTGACCCCGGAGAACTTCGGTGGGCTCGGCGGGCTGCTCCTCAGCGTGCAGTTCCTCGCCATCATCCTGATCGGCGGGGTGGCGACGATCTCCGGGCCGATCATCGGGGCGAGCTTCGTCGTGCTGATGCCGCGGCTGGTGCAGGCCTACGCCGGGTCCATCCCGTTCGTGGGATCCGGGTCGCTGCTCAGCGTGCAGCAGCTCGAGGGCATCCTGTTCGGGGTCCTGATCGTGCTGTTCCTGGTGCTCGAGCCCCGCGGGCTGTTCGGGCTGTGGCTGCGGGTGCGCAACTACTGGAAGGCGTGGCCGTTCTCGTACTGAGCGTGGGCGACCGAGGCCGTGGCGGGCCGAGGGACCGGGGGAGCGACGCGCAGGCGCCGCACGTCCGGTCGGCTCCCCGTGCGCCTGGAGTCGTCCCCGGGACCGGGTTCGGGATCGGTCGTCCGTCGATGCGTCGCTACGAGCGAGGTAGTAGTACAGTTGGAGGGTGCTCGGTCGGACCGGTGACGGTCCGACAGTGGGCTGGGAGCCGCGGATGCTGCAGGGAGCAGCGACCGTGGATCGGCATGGCGAGCGGTGGGGCACGGCTCGGCGAGGTTGGCCGACCATCCACCGATCGTCCGTTCCAGCGGGTCGCGTCGACGGCGCACCCCGCGGTCCCGCCCGCGACGCACACGTGACGTACACGTTCTGAGTTGTTCGACAAGATCCGGACGGTGACCACCGACCGGTTACCTCGAGACTGGGAGGTCTGAGGGATGAGGGAGATGAGTAGATGGCGTCGCACGGCGGCGCTCCTGAGCGTGCTGGCACTCGTCGTCGCTGCCTGTGGCGGGGACGACGAGCCAGACGACGCGCCTGACGACGACGGCGCGGCCGAGGAGCCCGCGGACGACGGCGACGACGCGGACGAGGGTGACGACGAGGGCGAGGCCGAGGGCCCGACCGAGATCGCCACGGACATCGGTGTGACCGACGAGCCGTGCCCCAACGCCGTCAACGCCGACAACGGCTGCATCTACCTCGGGGTCCTCTCCGACCTCACCGAGGGTCCGTTCGCGGCGCTCGGGGTGGAGATCGTGGCGGGTCAGCGGGCCTTCTGGCAGACCGTCAACGAGGCCGGTGGCATCGGCGGGTACGACGTCGACATCGACGAGTACACCCGTGACACGCTCTACAACCCCCAGGAGCACGCCTCGCAGTACCGCTCCATCGAGCCGAACATCCTCGCGCTGGCGCAGACGCTGGGCACGCCGCCCACCGAGGCCATCCTGCCCGACATGGACATCGACGACGTCGTCGGCGTCCCCGCCGGTTGGTGGTCCGGGCAGCAGTTCCAGGAGCAGGACCAGGGGCTCATCCTCGAGTCCGGCTACTCCTACTGCCTCGAGTCGATGATCGGTCTGGACTTCATCAACGCCGAGGTCGGCGAGATCGAGTCGCTGCTCGCGGTCGGCTACCCCGGTGACTACGGCGGCGACTTCGCCTTCGGTGCCGAGGCGTGGGCCGAGGCCAACGACGTCGAGTTCCTCGGCTTCGCCGAGACCGGCCCGAACGCCGTGGTCGGTTCGCAGGACGCCGCCGTGCAGCAGGTGCTGAACGCCGGTGCCTCCGCGGTCGCGATCGCGACCGGTCCCGCCGAGGTCGCCGAGATCATCGGTGGCTCGCTCGCGCAGGGCTACGAGGGTGTGTTCCTCGGCTCGGTTCCGACCTGGAACCCCGCGCTGATGGACTCCCCGGCCGCACCCGCGCTCGAGGCCGCCTACTTCCACATCGGTCCGTGGGAGGCCTTCGACGGTGACTCCGACGCGCACGTCGCGATGCAGGAGGCCCTCGGCGGTGAGTTCCCGACCAACGACGGCTACACCTTCGGCTGGATCTGGAGCTACCCGCTGCTGACCGCGCTGGAGGACGCCGCCGCGAACGGCGACCTCACCCGTGCGGGTGTCCGCGAGGCCGCCAGTCAGATGACGGTGTCCTACGAGGGTGCGTTGCCGGACCGGGACTTCTCCCTGGACGGGACCGAGGGCGCCCCGCGCGTCGCGGTGATCTCCCGCCCGGACACGGACGCGGAGCTGAACCTGTCGACGTTGGCGACCAACGTCACGGGTCCGACCGCGGACGCGTTCGCGTACGACTCGCCGTGCGTGGTCCCGTGATCGACTGAACGGATGACGTCGGCCTTCGCGGTCGGCGCAGCAGCGGAGGGGGGGCCCCTAGGGCACCCCAACCCCGCCGTGCCGGGGGGCCCGGCGGCCCGGGGGAACCGGGGGACGGCCGGGG
>JAFIEQ010000215.1 GCA_020832455.1 Nitriliruptoraceae bacterium | reverse complement strand
CGGTGATGACGCCCTCTTCGACGGATTCGCCCAGTTGGGGCAGCTCGACCTCGGTGGCCACGGTGGTGCTCCTGGTGGTGGGGGAGACGTGGGTGCGTCGTTGCGAAGTGAACCACCCCGCGTGGTCCGACGGCAGGTACGCCGTCGGGGGTCGCCGTCGGGCGAGGCGTCCTCGAGCCTTCGGGGCGGTGGAAGCTCGGTGTCGGCCGTGACGCTAGTCGAGCTCGTGGAGGGTCGCAGACCCGCCTCGCACGGCCATCCGGCCGGCAGCGGGCGATCGTGGGCGACGACTAGCGTCACCCGTCACCGTCCCGCAGGGAGCCTGATGTCCGAGCACCCCGACGTCCGCACCGACGAGGGTCGTGCGGGCCCGCTCGCGGACCGGCACGAGGCGCTGGGTGCGACCATGGCACCGTTCGCGGGCTGGGCGATGCCCATCCGCTACGGCTCGATCGCCGAGGAACACCGGGCGGTGCGCACCAGCGTCGGGGTCTTCGACGTCAGCCACCTGGGCACCGTGCGCATCGAGGGGCGGGAGGCGCTCGAGGTCGTCAAGGCCAGCTTCACCAACGACCCGACCACCCTGGTCGACGGTCGGTCGCAGTACACGCTGTGTTGCACCGAGCAGGGTGGGGTCCTCGACGACCTGATCGTCTACCGACGTCGCGCCGACCGGTGGTTGGCGGTGCCGAACGCGGCCAACACCGCCGCGGTCGTGGCCCGCCTGCAGGCCGTGGCGGCCGAACGCGATGCGAGCGTGCACGACGAGTCCACCGGGTGGGCCGTGCTGGCCGTGCAGGGTCCGCAGGCGCTGGCCCTGGTCGACCGCGTCCTCGCGGACCACGGCGCGCTCGTCGACGTCGCCAGCGCGACCCCGCACCTGGGCGTGCGAGAGGTCGCGATCGCGGGCCGGGAGGCCGTGCTGGCGCGCACCGGCTACACCGGCGAACGCGGCGTGGAGCTCATGCTGCCCGTCGACGCCGCCGGGCGGGTGTGGGACGAGCTGCGTGGCGCGGGGGCCCGCCCGGTCGGCCTCGGGGCGCGGGACACGCTGCGCCTGGAGATGGGCTACCCGCTGCACGGCCACGAGCTGTCCGTGGACATCAGCCCCTACGAGGTCGGCCTGCGGTGGGCCGTCAAGCTCGACCGTCCGGCCTTCGTCGGCCAGGAGGCGCTGCGCGACGCGAGCGCCGGCGAACCCGCCCGCCGACTGATCGGGTTGCGCGCCGAGGGGCGCCGACCGCTGCGTGAGGGCATGCCGGTGCTCGTCGGGGACCGGGTCGTGGGCGCGACCACCTCGGGGACGCTCTCGCCGAGCCTGCAGGTCCCGATCGCCCTGGCGTTGGTGCAACGCACCACCCCACCCGATGCCGCGCTGCAGGTCGACGTCCGTGGTCGCCCCGTGCCGGTCGAACGTGTCCGGCCGCCGTTCCTGGACCGCGACCCGCGCTGATCGCGGCGTACGTCGCCCGTTACCCTCCGGCACGCCCCGCCACCGAGGTCCCCGTCCCGTGGAGCACGGCCATGGCCACCGTCGTCATCGCCCCCGACGGGTTCGGGGGGACGTTGTCGGCGGGGGAGGCGGCTGACGCCATCGCGACGGGCTGGCGACGGGTGCGACCCGACGACGTGATCCGGCGCCGTCCGCTCTCGGACGGGGGCGAAGGGCTGCTGGACACGCTCGCGCGGACGGACGACACGTGGCGGGAGTGTGAGGTCGCCGGGCCGCGGGGGACCCCGGTCACCGCGCGCTGGCTGCGACGCGCCGACGGGTCCGCGCTGCTCGAGTCCGCGCAGGCCTGCGGCCTGCACCTGCTCGCCGACGACCAACGGCAACCGATGCACACCACCACCTGGGGTGTCGGGCAGCTGATCGACGCGGCGCGGGCGGACGGCGCCACGGAGATCACGCTCGGACTGGGGGGGTCGGCCACCGTCGACGGGGGGGCCGGTGCGCTGTCCGGGCTCGGGTTCCGTCTGCGGGTGGCCGACGGTTCGGGGCTGAAGATCGGTGGCGCGGATCTGCACCGGTTGGCGCGGGCCGAGCGGGGTTGGGCGGCGGACACGGCGGGGTTGTCGCTCACGCTGTTGGCCGATGTGCGGACCCCGCTGCACGAGGCCGCCCGACGCTTCGCGCCACAGAAGGGTGCGGACGCCGAGCAGACCGAGCAGCTCGCGGCCGCGCTGGTCCACCTCGGGGAGGTGCTGCCGCACGACCTCGGGACCGGACACGGGTCGGTGTCGCCCACCACCCCGGGGACCGGTGCGGCCGGCGGGCTCGGGTTCGCGCTGGCCGTGGCGCTCGGAGCGCGGTTCGTCCCGGGCGCGGCCGCGGTGGCCGACCTCGTCGACCTCGACACCGAGCTCGACGCCGCCGAGGTGGTGGTGACCGGGGAGGGCCGACTGGACACGACCAGCCTCGAGGGCAAGGTCGTCGCGGAGGTGAGCGGTCGGGCACAGCGGGCGCGATGCGCGGTGCTGGCGGTCGTCGGGCAGGCGGAGCCGGGGCTCGCCCACGGGCTCGACGACCTCGAGGTGTCCGCGCCCGACGGCCCGG
>JAFIEQ010000072.1 GCA_020832455.1 Nitriliruptoraceae bacterium | reverse complement strand
ATCCAGCTCGGCGCGGGGGCGCGCCCCCCCCCCCGCCCCCCCCCCCCCGCCCCCAACCGCATAAACCACCCCCCCCAACCCCAAAAAAGGCCCCCCCCGCGCCCCCCCCCCCGCCCCCGCCCCCCCCGGGGGGGGGCCGGGCTCCAGATCCTCGATCACGATCTCCGCGGGGACCGCCTCGAGGGGTGCGCCGTCGCGCATCGGTGTCCACCGCAGCGTCACCGGACCTTCGCCCACGGCGTCCGTGGTCGCGACGCTCACGATCAGGAAGGGCGCGCCACCCCACATCCGGACCGTCACCTGGGCGAACAGGTCGCGCAGTGGGACGTCGAGCTCCGCGCAGTCGTTGTCCGCGACGTCGTCCCGGTCCACCTCCACGCAGACCTGCGTCGAGGCCGTCGATGGCGGTGCGGCCACGACCGGTGGCAGGGCGTCGAGCGAGCCCTCGTCCTCGACCACGTCTGGTTGCGTGATCGGTCTGACCTGGAGCGTGACCACCACGGTCACCTCGGCGTCGATGGCGAGCTCATCGCGCTCGAGGTGCAGCCAGCTCCCCGTCGTCACGCCGTCGGGGTGGGCGCCGACGAGTGCCACCCCCGCCGGGTTGTCCCAGCCGGGCGCGTCGATCGCGGTCACCTCGAACCGGTCCGGCACCTGCTCGAGCAGCCGAACGCCGGTCGCCACCTCGGTGCCGTGGTTGGTCACGACGATGGTGTGATCGACGGCCTGCCCGGCTTCGACGCCGCCGGGCTGGTCGTGTCTGGCGACGACGCCGACGTCGGCGACGCCCGGCTCTCCGGGCTGCTCCGGCTCTTCGGGCTCTTCGGACTCCTCGACGACCCGCACGGTCACCGTGTGCTCGTCGGTGTTGTTGTCCATCCGGCGTTCGGGGCCGCGCGCACCGTCGTCGTTGACCGTGGCTCGGTTCACCAGGGCGTGGTCGCCGGGTTCGAACCCGCTCGTCGGCATCCGCACCACGATGGTGCGCTCGACCGACGCTCCGGCGGCGAGGCTGAAGGTGGGCCAGGTGACCTGGCGGGTCGCCTCGTCCAACACACCGCCGTCGCTCGCGCTGAGGAAGGCCACGTCGTCGGGCAGCGCGTCCACCAGCTCGACACCGGTCACGTCCACGGCGGCCTCGTTGCTGACCGTCAGCTCGTAGGTGACCGTCTCACCGGGTGTGACGAGGTCGCTGCTGCTCGTCTTGGCGACGGCGATGTCGGGGGTGACCGCGGCGGTCACACACCCGTCCACCAGGGCGTCGAGCACCGCGCTCGCGTCCGCCATGAACTCGGTGATCGTCCAGGACTGTCCACCGGTCTGGCCGGCGATCCCGTCCGGCGCACCGTAGGCGTCGATGGTCGCCTGCTGTGCCCACACGATGGAGAACAGGGTCGTGTCGCGGGCGTTGAGCGCGGCGAGCGCCTCCTCCTGGGTGTCCGGCATACCGGACGCGGGGATCTCACCGACGGTCGCGTCGCTGACCAGCACGAAGCAGGACGCCGCGTTCGGACGGAACCCGAGGTCGTCCTGCGCGGCGCGGACGATGCCGTTGTAGGCGTTCGCGCTCGCGGACGACACGTCGAGCAGCTGCTGCAGCGCCGGGAGGAAGTCGTCCATCTCCCGCGTCAGCGGCGACATGACGTGGCCAGCCCCGCGGTCGGTCGCCCAGTGCGCGTAGCCCACCAGCCCCAACCGGTAATCGAGGTGGGAGCCGAGTCCCCGTCCGATCTCGCTGAGCCGGTCGATGACGGCCTCGTGCTTGTTCCCCATGCTGTTCGAACGGTCGGCGATGAACACGATGTCGGCGGCGGGCACCGCCACCGGACGGTCGAGCGCCGCGGGCAGGTACAGGGCGTTCCCCGCGAACGCCACCGCCACGGACTCGACGCCGCCGGAGCCCACGAACCGGACCGAGCGCTCGCCGGTCGCGTCCGTCACCCCGGAGTCCGGCGCGGCCCCCGGCACGGTGACGGTGACGTCCTCGTCCGGCAGGGGATGGCCGCTGCGACCGTCGACGAGCCGCACCGTCACGTCGAGGTCGTCGCCCGGGAGCACCTCACGCACCTGGAGTAGCGACGGCCGCGGCAGCACGGCGTAGGTGACGGTGTCGCTGGTGACCCCGCCGTCGCCGTCGTCGACGGTCAGGGTCGCCTCGTACTCGCCGGGCAGCGCGTAGACGTGGGGCACCCGGGACCTGAGGCTGGTGCAGTCCTCGACCACCGTGGTCGTGCCGTCACCCCAGGCCCAGGTGCAGGTCAGCACGTCGTCGCCAGGGTCGGTCGCCGTGCTGTTCGGCGGGGTCAGCGGCTCACCGGCGTACACCGTGACCGCGCGCCCGGTGTTGACGGTCGGCGGCACGTTCAGGACCGTGAAGGTGAGGGTGACGGGCGCCGTCCACACCCCGTCACCGGTGAAGCCGCGGATCGTGACGTCGTACTCGCCCTGGTCGGGGAAGCGCGCGTTGACGGTCGCGTTGGTGGTGCTCGGCTGGGTGTAGTCGAGGTCCCACGACCACAGCGCGATGCCGGCGCCCTCGGCGCGCAACGGCACGTTCTGCCCCTCGTTCACCGTCGTCGCGGCGGCGACGATGTCGAGGCTGGGATCGCCCGGCACCGTGAAGCTGCCCGCCGCGGTGTGGGTGGCACCGACCGCGTCGGTGACCGTCAGGGCCACCTCGTAGATCCCGGGCCCCGGGAAGGTGTGGACCGGGTGGCGGTCGCTCGAGGTCCCTCCTGCGTGGCCGAAGTCCCACTCCCAGGCCACGATGTCGTGGTCGCCGGGTGCGGAGGTGTCCGCGAACGGGACCTGCGCGCCGCCCCCACGTTCCGGTGTGTACACCTGCAGCTCCGCCACGAGGACGTGGGTCGACCCGTACCCATCGAGGATGCGCAGCTCCACGTAGCGGGCGTCGACCGGGTCGAGCTGGAGCCACTGCGGGCCGCCGACGTTGAACAGGGTCCGCTCGGCGACCTTGCTGAAGTCGCCCGGTTCCTGGCCGGTGTCCGACACCCACACCTCGACGTTGCGTGGGCGGTTGGCGGTCGCGGCGACCATGACCCGGTCGATCGTGTGCACCTCGCCGTTGCGCAGCAGGACCCGTAGGTGCTGGTCGGTGGTCGCGCCGCTCAGCGACTGCCACCTCGACGTCGGGCTGACGCCGATGGCGTTCTCCGGCAGGTTGCCGCCCGAGTGCGCCGAGGCCGAGGTGATGCCCGCGCCGACCCCCGAGTCGCCATCGGCGACCTGGAGACCGGCGGTGGTCACCGCCTGCAGTTCGGACAGGCGCATGCTCGACGGGCTGCCGTGGTTGTCGGCTGCCCGCAGCTCGAGGAACCTGGCCGGGCGTGGTGCGAAGGTGAAGTCGTGCAGCTCTGCGTTGCGCGGCAGCTCGCCGCTCACCGCGCTGGTCCAGGTCGTCCCGTCCTCGGAGACGAGCACCTCGAAGCTGCGGACCGACCACGTCGACGTCGAGCCGCGCAGGCGGACCGTGTCGATCAGGTGCGTGCCCACACCGCCGAGCTCCACGCGCAGGAACTGGTCGGTGGTCTGGCCCGAGGCGCTCGCCCAGGCGGAGTTGTCGGGGAGCAGGACGTTCTCGGCCTGCAGGCTGGCGACGGTGCTGACGCTCGACGCCTCGATGATCCGCGCCGTCGGCCCGTAGGGCAGCGAGACGATGCCACCCTCGCGGTCCACGCTCGGGAGGCTGATCTCCTGGAGCCGGAAGTTGCTCGCGCCGTGGTTGTCGTGGAGCGTCACCCGGACGAACCTCGCCGTCTGGGTGTCGAAGGTGAACTCCTGCGGTCCGTTCACCCGGGCCATCTCGGCGCGGTCGACCACGGTGCGCCACGGACCTGCGGGAGAGGGGGACGTGGACAGCTCCACGGAGATGGTCCGCGGCGACTGGTTGTTGGCCACGCCGGTGAGCTGGATCCGGTCGAGCAGGTCACGCCCGTCTGCCGGGAGCCGGAGCACGATGTCCTGATCGGTGTCGGCGCCGACCGGGGTGAACCACGACGCCGTCGTCGGCCCGACCGCGTTGCCCGCCGCGGACGTGGTGTCGTTCTGCTGGCTCGATACGGAGACGATCCGCGAGCCGTTCACCAGCTTGGCGGCGTCGTAGCCGTTGCTGGTGGTGAAGGCCGCCTCGAGGACCCCCGGCGCGCCGGTCACGACGATCTGCTGGCTGGCCAGTCGGGACGCACGTCCGTCGTCCACGACCAGGGTCGCGAGGTAGGTGCCCGGGGTCGCGTAGACGTGGGAGACGCTCTCCCCCTCGGCGGTCTGCCCGTCACCGAAGTTCCAGGTGTGGGTCAGCTCGTCGCCGTCGGGATCGGTCGAGGTCGAGGTGAACTGCACCTCGAGCGGTGCGGTCCCCGTCGTCGGTGTCGCGTCGAACGAGGCCACCGGCGGGCTGTTGGGGTCGGGGTCACCGGCGGCGTGGCGCGAGGTCACCTCGCCGGCCGCCTGCCCCGTCAGGCCACCCTCGTCGGCGACCACGAGCAACACGCTCATGATGAAGCCCGGCTCGAAGGTCCTGGTCACGACCGGACCGGTGAGCACCTGGCCGTCACCGAAGTACCAGGTGTGGGTCAGCTCGTCGCCGTCGGGGTCGAACGACGTCGAGGTGAAGGTCTGGGTGACGGGACCCACCTCGTCGACGAACTGCGGGGTGAACAGGGCGACAGGGGGCTGGTTGGCGGGATCCGGACCGACGTCCGGCGGCATCACCGTGATCCACTGCACGGCCTGGTCCCACAGCTCGCCGTCGTCGGCGACCAGGGAGACCCCGTAGGTCCCGGGGGTCTCGAAGGTGTGTGTGATCGAGGTCTCGTCATCCACCGTACGGATGCCGGCGATGTTCCAGCGCAGGGTCAGCTCGTCGCCGTCGGGGTCGAAGGCGGTCGACGCGAACTCGACCGTCAACGGCGCCACGCCCGTGCTCGGGGTCGAGGTGAAGCCCGACACCGGCGCGCGGTTCGGCTCGGGGATCGGCAGGAGCTTGCGGTACTCGCTGGCCGTGACGTCCATCCGCCGGGCGAAGTCGTCGTAGACGTCGATCGCTCCGGGGATCTGCGCGGTGATCGGGGCGAGGACGTCCGCGAGCGTGGCGCTCGGGTCGATCGCCTCGAACGCCGCGGCGTTCGCGCCGTACTCCACCTCGAGCTGATCGATCACCGACTCGGCGAACCCGAGGTCGAGCAGGGCCTGTCGCTCCTCCGCGGTGTGGCCCTCGGCGTGGATCCGCTGGCGGAGTGCGATGGCCTCGGCGTGGAACTGTGGGGTGGAGATCGGGACGTCGAGCCAGTCGAGGGCGGCGAACTCGGGTTGCAGCCGCTGCGAGCGGCGCATGTCGGCGACGAGTTGGAAGGTGAAGTCCGCCGTCGCCTGCGCCTGCAGCGCCGCCGCCGCGTCGTCGCCGTCGATGACCGCGCCCTGGAACCGCTCGTAGGCGATCCGGGAGGCATCGCCGTAGGCCTGCATACGCATCCAGGTCTCGGCGAGCTCGTCGAGGAAGGCATCGCCGGTCGTCGGCAGGTCCCACAGCGCCGGTGGTGCCACCTCGTCGTAGTCGAAGTCTGGCGGGTCCTCGTAGATGCCCTGGTACATCGCGGAGACCCCGCACGACAGCTCCTTGAACAGGCTCATGGCCATGTCCTCGGTGCTGCTGGGGGTATCGGCGAAGAAGGCCACCGCACCGGCGCTGGCCCCGACCAACATCGCGCCGAGGCCGCCCCCCGCCAGGGCGTACATGCCCCGTGCCACCTTGGCCGCATCGCGGGCGTCCTGGATCTTGTCGACGGTGTCCTTGATGTCCAGCAGGTCCTTGACCGTGCAGACGGCCTTGAAGCCGCCCATCTTGGCCTCGGCGGTGTCCTTCCAGGCCTGGATCTGCGCCTGCGCGGGCGCGAAGTCGCACACCCCCCGGCACGGCACGACCTCGAAGACCTCGGAGAGTTCCGTGCCGACCCACTCGTCCCTGCCGTCGACCTGGACCCGGGCGTCAGCCATCAGCCGCCACTGCCCGGTCGGCAACGGCAGGTTGGCGGTGCCGATCAGGGGCATGCCGAGCAGCGTCCCGATGCCGACGAAGAAGCGCGGGTTGCCCCAGACGGTCGCGCTGTCGCAGTTCGTCGCACCCGGGTCGGTGGTCTCCAGCGCGACGACGCAGATCCGACCGCCGTCGAGGTCGGTCGTGAACGTCGCGAACAACCCCTCATCCGCGAAGAACCTGCCCTTGGGGAACCCGTCCGCGTCGGCGGGGAACACGTTGTAGAGCCCGGCGTGTGCGGGCTGCGCCGCGTTGAGCACCAGGCCGGAGGTGATCAGCACGACAGCGAGCGTCGCCGCGATCAACCGGCGGACGAGGCTGCGACCGTCGTGGCCCGGCGCTGCGATGGACGGCCCCATGGACATCTCCGAACGCGTTGGTTGCCCTCGTGGTGGTGTGGGTCCACCACCACGTGCCCCGATGTGAGGGCGCGCGGACGGTAAGCCCCGGCCGTCACACGACCGTCACACGGCCCGGTGCCGACCTCGCGATCTCCGTGGTTCCGGGGATGTCGCTTCCTGTGTCGCCACCCGCCTGCGCGTCCGTGTGACCGGTCCTGGCGGCCCGCGGTCGACCCGAGGGCCGTGTCCCGTCGACCCATGGTGTCCCGTCGCCCCGCGGAGGCCTAGATTCTGCGAGGACCGACCATCGGTCGCGACCCGTCAGGAGCATGGACCATGACCTCTTCCTCGGAACCGACCTATCGCGTCGTCAGCCCGGCCACCGGTGAGACGCTGGAGACCTTCCCGTTCGCGACCGACGAGGAGGTCGAGGCGGCGATCGCGACCGCCACGACGGCGTACGCGTCGTGGCGCGCCGTGCCGATCGAACAGCGTGCCGAGGTGGCGCGGCGCGTCGGTGCGTTGTTCGCGGAGCGAGCCGACGAGTTGGCGGCACTCGCCACGCGGGAGATGGGCAAGCCGCTGTCCGAGGCCAAGGGCGAGGCCGAGTTCTGCACGGAGATCTTCGACTACTTCGCGAACGAAGGTCCGGGGCTCGCGGCCGATCAGCCGATCACGACGTTCGGCGGTGGGCGAGCCGTGGTCGAGAAGCTGCCGATCGGGCCGCTGCTCGGGATCATGCCGTGGAACTACCCCTTCTACCAGGTGGCCCGTTTCGCCGCCCCCAACCTCGTGCTCGGCAACACGATCATCCTCAAGCACGCGGAGTCGGTGCCACGTTCGGCGCTGGCGATCCAGCAGCTGATGACGGATGCCGGCGTCCCGGAGGGTGCCTACGTCAACCTGTTCGCCTCGCACGCCCAGGTGGAGCAGATCATCGCCGACCCCCGCGTGCAGGGTGTCTCGCTGACCGGGTCGGAGCGGGCCGGCTCCGCGGTCGCGTCGATCGCGGGTCGTCACCTGAAGAAGTGCGTGCTGGAGCTGGGCGGGTCCGACCCGTACATCATCCTCGACACCGACGACGTCGCGGCCGCGGCAGCGGTGGCCTGGGAGACGCGGGTCAGCAACACCGGACAGGCCTGCAACTCCAACAAGCGCATGATCGTCATGGACGACATCTACGACGAGTTCGTCGGCAGCCTCACCGACCTCGCGCTCGACCTGACGCCAGGTGACCCGGCCGAGGAGGCCGAGGGCACCTTCGCGCCGCTGTCGTCACGGGCCGCCGCCGAGCGGCTCGCCGAGCAGGTCGAGGACGCCGTCGAGCAGGGAGCGACCCTGCACGTCGGCGGGCACCTCGCCGACGATGGAACGGCGTACTACGCGCCAGCCGTGCTGACCGGGGTCACGCCGTCCATGCGGGCGTACTCGGAGGAGCTGTTCGGTCCGGTGGCGGTGGTCTACAAGGTGGGGTCCGACGAGGAGGCACTCGCCCTGGCCAACGACTCCGCGTACGGCCTCGGTGGCGCGGTGTTCAGCACCGACGCGGACCGGGCGGCGAGGATCGCCTCACAGCTCGAGGTCGGGATGGCGAACGTCAACCTCCCGGCCGGTGAGGGCGCGGAGATCCCCTTCGGCGGGGTCAAGCGCTCCGGTTTCGGGCGCGAGCTGGGGCCGCTGGGCATGGACGAGTTCGTCAACAAGCGGGTCTACTACGTGTCGGACTGACCCACCCCCGGCCCGCGCGCCGACGGCCGCGCGTCACCACGACGGGCCCCTCTCGTGATCGTGGGGCCCGTTCGGGACAGGTGGTCAGGGGCGGGGTCGAACCGCCGACACCACGATTTTCAGGTGCGAGGCTTGACGCGAACTGACCGAATCGCGGCGAACTGAGCGAATCGGCGGTCGCTGAGAGCATTGTCGGTTGGACGGATTCGGACAGAGGTGCTGCCGAGTCGCCCTAGCTCGGGACGCCCACGCGCGGCGTTCGGCGGGGCCGGTGGCGAGGCATGGGCGTCGAGACGTTCCTCCCGGCGCGAGCAGTATTCGCGACTGCGAGCGAAGGGTCCGTCGTCTGGCTGCGGCGCGGTGTTGGGCGGCGGCCCTACGGCCAGACCACATCGGTATGATGTAGTCATACCGATGGGAGGACGTATCGTGGCCGTCCGGAAGATCGCGGTGACCTTGCCCGAGGAACTGTTCGACATGGTCGAGCGGCTTCGGGAGATCGAGCACCGGTCCCGCTCCGAGGTGTTCCAGGAGGCGCTACGGCGCTACTTCGGCGAGCCGGTGTACGAGCCGACCGACGAGGAGCGGCGCTTGTTGGACGAAGCGCTTGCTGAGGCCGAGCGGCAGCCGGATGCTGGCCTGCCCTGGTCGGAGGTTCGAGACGGGTTGCTGGCCGAGTGACCGCCCTGGTGCTGCGCCCCGCCGCGGTCGCCGATCTGACCGAGGTCCACGCCCACTACCACGGCCTGGTGGACGGGCTGGACGATCGCTTCGTGGTGGCCTTGGACGAGCTGTTCGCACGGCTGACCGAGTTCCCACGCAGCGCCCCCCTCGTCGCTGGCTACCGCGATGTCCGCCGCGCGGTCGTGCGAGGGTTCCCGTACGTCGTGTTCTACCGCCACCAGCCGGATCGGATCGACGTACTCCGGATCCTGCACGCAGCCAGGTCCGATGCCGACCGGCCCCCGGGTGAGCCTCTGCGGTAGGCCCGCCGGCTACCCGAGGTGGTCCCGGTACCCCAGGACGTCGCAGCGGCAGATGCGCCGGTACCGGTCAACAGCTCAGCAAGATCGGGCGACTTCCCCGATCCGCAACGTTCCGACGAACTGCAGGGCTGGTTCCAAGAGTGGAGCGGGATGCGGAGTGATGCCATGGAGAACTGAGTTCAGCTCGTGGGGGCGAGCTCCCGCGCCAGCTGCTGCCAACGGCACTGGCGGAACCGGTAGAACGCCCACGCGTAGGCGGTGACGGGCAGCGTGGCCCAGCCCGCATCGATCACGACCCGGTCGGTGTAGCGGCAACGGTCCGCACCGTCCGGTTCGACCACGATGTCGTGGACCCAGGAGCGGATGAGGCCACCGTGCTCATCACTGGTCAAGGTCATCCGCTCGTGATCGATCCGGGCGACGGTGAGGTGGTGCCGGTTGAACGGCAGCACCCCGAACAACCAGGTGAGGCCGACGACCTGCTCGCCCTCACGCCACTCGTCGGTGCGGTGGGCGACGGCCGGGAACCGCAGGACGCCGCGGGTCACGGTGAGGAACGCCTTGGGGGTACGAACGGCCTGCCAGACGGACTCGGCGGGCGCGTCGAGATCCACGGTCCGGCTCAGGGTGAGGCTGTTCGCGGTGCGGGTGTTCGCGATGGTCCTGTCGGTGTCTCGGCAGCCGACCGGCCCGTGGCCCTGCGTGCTGCGGATCGAACGCCGCAGCCCTCAGCGCTGCAGCCCGTGGCCCCGCGCTCGGAGCCGACGAACCCCAGTATCCTGAGCAAGCTTCATGTTCTGCAACTCGCGTTCGGGAGGGTGCCCATGCCCACGCAAGGACCTCGACGCAACGCCGCTGGAGCCCGCAGAACCCCCGTCCAGGACCGTTCGCGCACGACGGTCGCCATCATCCTCAAGGCCGCTGCTCAGGTCTTCAGCGCCCACGGCTACGCGGCGACGACCAACCAGATCGCGGCGCGGGCCGGGGTGTCGGTCGGCACGCTCTACCAGTACTTCGCCGACAAGGACGCCCTGCTCGTCAGCCTCGCTGAGCGGCACGTCGAGGACGCCCGGGAACAGCTCGCCGGCGCACTGGGCGCCGCACTGGAGGCGACCGGCCCGGACGGGGACCGCGCGACGCTGGTGCGCACCACCGTGGCGACGGTGGTCGCGCTCAACCGCCCGGATGACCTCCACACGCTGCTCTACACCACCGCGCCGCGCACCCCGGAACTGGTCGCGACGCTCGACGGGATGCGCGACGACCTCGCCACGGCCGTGGCCGTGCTGCTTCAAAGCGACGGGGTGCCCCCTGAGGATGCCCGCCGGCGGGGTCACGCCCTGGTCGTGGCGATCGACGCGTGCATCCACGAGCACGTGCTGGCCGCAGACTCCGAGGAGGACCACGCTCAGCGCGTGGGGGACGTCACGACCCTGGCGCTCACGACCCTCGCCGCGTACGCCGCCACGACGTGACGCACCGGCCGGCCGTTCGTGCCGGCACTCATTAGGGCTGCTGGGCCGGGTCGTCGAGTGCGAGCCCGTCGTCGACCGCGTCCGGGGAGGTCCAGCCCAGGACGGCGATCGGCAGGAAGAATGGCGCGGTGCAGGCGGCCGGATCGGGTCCCTGGATCGGTGGATTCAGGCCGCGTTGGCAGCGAGGAGCCCCGCCCCGGCGCCTTTTGGCCGGTGGCCAGCTGCAGGGATGCCATCAGACACCGCGACTCGAAGTTGCGTGGTCACCGGCGAGAACGGGCGAGGTCGGGCGTCTGCGGCCCCGGATCCGACGACGAGGGCTCCTGAGATATGGACAGACTTGGACAGCGGGCTCTCAGAGAACGACTCCGGCCGCGGACAAGAAACGCAGAATTCGGGCTCCCAGAGGGGTCTAGGAGCCCGAATTCGATGGTGGTCAGGGGCGGGGTCGAACCGCCGACACCACGATTTTCAGTCGTGTGCTCTACCAACTGAGCTACCTGACCGCGTCGTGCTGCGGGACCGTAGTGGCCCTGCAACGACAGTGCCCGGCGTGAGCCGGGCACCGCGGACCTGACGGGATTTGAACCCGCGACCTCCACCTTGACAGGGTGGCGAGCACTCCAAACTGCTCCACAGGTCCTTGCGAACGTCGCACGTGGGCCGCGTGGGACTCGAACCCACAACCAGCGGATTAAAAGTCCGATGCTCTGCCAGTTGAGCTAGCGGCCCCACACTGCAGAGCGCCCGGCGTGCAGCGCGGGCGAATGGTAACCGTCCGCTGAGCCCCCCGCCAACCGCCACCCCAGGTGCGCGCAGAGAGGACGACCGCGATGTCCCGCGAACCGACCGACCCGCCGACCGTCCACGACCTCCACGGCCCCGCCGACCTCACCGAGGCCCGCTCCCTGATCGCCGCCCAGCAGGAGACGATCGGGGCGCCGGTGCTCGACGAGGCCGAGCAGCACCGGCTCGATGTCGCCGCCGACGGTGGGGTTCGCGCAGCCGGGTGGTCGCCGGTGCTGGCCCGCGTCGGCGCGCAGCCGGTCGGCTACGGCGCGGTGCTCGTCGGGGGTGGTGATCCGTCGGTCCCCGGCAGCGGTGACCTCGCACCCGCACGCGATGCCGTCGGTCTCGGGCAGGTCCTGCCCGCACTCGTCGACGCGCTCGCGCAGCGGCTGCCGGGCGCGCAGGTCTGGATGCGGCACGTCGACGTCGCGGGCGGCGACCTCGACGGCGCCGTCGAGGCAGGGGCGCGCATCGACCGGCAGTTGGCCGTGCTCGGTCGCGCGCTGGACGTGTCGTCCGACGGGCACGCGAACCGAGACGCGCCGGACGTGCCCGACGGCATCACGATCCGAGCGTCACGTCGGGGCGAGGACGACGAGGGTGTCGTCGTGGTGCTCGCCGCCGCGTACGAGGGCACCGGCGACGGAGGGTGGACCCTCGAGCGGTTCCTGGCCCGCCAGCAGCTCGACTTCTACGACCCCGCGGACCTGCTCGTCGCCGCACGGAACGATGGATCGCTGGCGGGCCTGCACTGGTTGAAGCGTCGTGACGCCGACACCGGCGAGGTCTACAACCTCGCCGTGCACCCCGACGCCCAGGGACTGCGGCTCGGCCCGGCGCTGCTCACCGCCGGACTCGACCACCTCGTCGCGGTCGGCTGTCGCGAGGTGATCTTGTGGGTCGACCGCGCCAACGAGCGTGCGGTGCGGCTCTACGAGACCGCGGGGTTCGCCACCCGGTGGGACGACGTCGCGCTTCGCCTGCCGGCCTGAGACCGGCGACGCCGGCGCCTCACTCGTCCTCCGGTCCCCGCCGCTCGCGCTGCCCGAGCGGCACGAGCTTGTAGCCCACCCCGCGGACGGTGACGATCATCTGCTCGTACTCCGGACCCAGCTTCGCGCGCAGGCGTCGGACGTGGACGTCGACGGTGCGTGAGCCCCCGAAGTAGTCGTACCCCCAGACCTCCTGCAGCAGCAGCTCGCGGGTGAACACCCGGTTCGGGGCGTTGGCCAGCGCCTTGAGCAGCTCGAACTCCTTGTAGGTGAGGGCGCGCGGCTGCCCGCGCAGCCGTACCTGGTAACTGACCCGGTCGACGACGAGGTCGCCGACGCTGGCGGCACGTCCGGAGTCCGCGGCAGCCGCACGTTCCGCGACCAGGCGCAGCCGGGTCTCGAGTTCCGCCGGGGTCGTGTTCGGCAGCAGCCACTCGTCGAAGCCCCAGGTGGCCTTCAGCGCCGCGAGTCCGCTCTCCGACATCACGACGATGACCGGCTTGGCCCATTCGTGCAGGGATGCGGACCTGCTGGCCCCCGCTGCCTGACGCAGGTCCTGGGTCGCGTCGATGACGACCGCATCGCAGTTGCGCATCCCCAGCAGCGACGACGCTTCGATCCGCGCATCCTGCGTGGTGTGGTCGAGGTACTCCAGCGAGGGCAGCAGCGATTTGCTCCCGCCGGGGCGGTCGGTGAGCACCAGCAGGTGCACCCGGTTCTCCTCGCCTGGGACGCGGTGCGTCCTGATCGATCGTGCGGTGCGGCTGGCCCGGTCGGACCATCCACCGCCCCGGATGTGGTGGCCACCAGCCGATCCGCCGTCGCGGTGATGGGCGAACCGCACGGGCCGGTGGCACCCTCGCCCGCACGACCGTGCCCCGACGGAGCGTTGTGCGAGCCGTGCTCGGCGTCGTTGCCGGGGCGCTGCGGTGTTGCTGCGGTGATGAAGGATGCCATCGGTGACCGACCCCGTCCAACCACCGTCCGTGCCGAGCGGTCGCGGTCCGGCCCGTCGCTTCATGGAAGCGCGCGGTGTGATCGGTGGGTTCACGACCCCGACCATCGGGGCCCGGGTCCACGCGGCGGACGGGACGAGGCTGTTCGCGAGCTTCCTGCCGGGCCCGGCGAGCAGCACGGCCGTCCTGCTCGCGCACGGGTTCGGCGCGAACCGCCGCAAGCCGGCCTACGCCCGGCTCGCCGAGGCGCTCGCGACCGTCATCCCGGTCCTGACGTTGGATCTGCGGGGCCACGGGGGGTCGGCGGGGCGGTCCACCTTCGGGGACCGTGAACGCGAGGACGTGCTCGGTGGGCTGCGCTGGTTGGCCGGTGCCGGCTACCGCCACCAGGTCGCGATCGGGGTCTCCATGGGGGCGACCGCCGTGATCCGGGCGGGCGCGAGCGGGGTCGACCTGGCGGGGATGGTGACGGTGTCCGGTCCGGCGTGGTTCCGGACCCGCGCCCCGGAGGGTCCACTGGTCCGTCTCGAGACCCTGTGGCACAGCCCGTGGCGTCGTGCCGGCGTGCGGGCGGCGCTCGGGATCGACCTGGCGGCGCCGTCGGCGTTCACGGCCACCGAGCACCCCGCCGAGGCGATCGCCCGCGTCCGGGCCCCGCTGCTGGTGGTCCACGGTCGCGACGACGCCTACTTCCCGCTCGATGATGCCCGTGCCCTGGCCGCGGGCGCCGGGGGCCAGGCCACCCTGTGGGCGGAACCCGACGGGTTCGGCCACGCCGAGGACGGTCTGACCCCCGCCTTCGTCGCACGTCTGGCTGCGGCGGTCGAGCAGGTGATCGTCACGGGGCGGTTCCCGGCTGACCCGGCGGGTGGTAGCTGACCGACGGTCCGCAGTCCGGTTCGCACCGTTTACCCTGTCCATCGAGGGTGTCGGGCAGGCTCGGACGTGACCATCCGTTCCCCCTTCGGGCACTCCGCCCGAACCGGTCACCGCCGCGGCGTCCGCGGCCACGTGCCGGCCCGATGCCTCCTCGGAGCGATCCGTGTCATCGACCCTGACCCTGGACCCCCCTGTGACCGAGCCCGTCGCGTCGGCCGACGATCCCCGCGCGTCCGGATCCGGGCGCAGTCCGGAGGACGTCGAGGTCGAGCGCGCCCTGGCGGTCCCCACGCGCGCCGGCATCTACCGTCGCCTGCGGACCGAGGGGCAGCCGGTGTCCGCCCGCGAGGTCGCGACGATGTTCGGGCTGCACGCGAACGTGGCCCGCACCCACCTCGACGTGCTCGCGGAGGCCGGGCTGGTCGTGACCGGCCAGCGCAAACAGGCGGCTGGCGGGCGTCCGGCGAAGGTCTACGTCGCGCGCGAGCAGGCCGTGCACGGTCCGGGTGGTAAGGAGGCGGCCGTGCCGCCGGGCGGGCAGCTCGCCGTCCACACCATCGTGCAGTTGATCGCGGGGCTCGCCGAGCACCGGGAGAAGCTGGCCATCCTCGCCGAGGAGCAGGGACGCAAGCTGGTCTCCGCGGCTGCTGGCCGCGCCGACGCCCGTGACTTCGAGGCCGCCGCCGTGGTCGCCGTCGAGGCGCTGCGTCGGGCGTTCCCCGAGGTGCGTCTCACCGAGGTCGAGGGCG
The DNA here is from genome assembly GCA_020832455.1 of Nitriliruptoraceae bacterium. Classification (GTDB taxonomy): domain Bacteria; phylum Actinomycetota; class Nitriliruptoria; order Nitriliruptorales; family Nitriliruptoraceae; genus PWLR01. The sequence goes on along the minus strand of JAFIEQ010000072.1, from coordinate 6,012 downwards.
ACGCGGCCACCGTGGAGGGGCTCGGTGTCGGCTTGAAGCTGGTCGGAGAGGTGGACGGGCAGGTCGGCGACGCGCTGGCGGCCGGGTTCCTGCGCGGTGCGTTGGCCGCGGCGGGAGCACCGGCCCGGGTCGAGGCACGGGACGGGAACGTCCAGGCGGTGCTCGACGAGGCCGGGCTCGGCGCGCAGCCCTCCGCCATCGCCCGGGTCGACGCCCGCGCGCAGTCCTACGAGCAGGGGATCGTCGCCGCGATGCGCGCGATCGTGCCGCTGCGTGCCGGCGACCACCTCGAGGTGCTCACCGACGGCCAGGGTGCTCCCGCGGCCTACGCCCGTTGGGCCGACCGCGCCGGGCACCAGGTCGTCGACGTCACCCGGATCCGCGATCTGAAGGGCGCACGCGCCGTGCGGATCCTGCTGCGCAAGGCCACCGGTCGGTGACCGACCGCCACCCCGTTCCGAACTCCGAGGACCCACCCATGCGTTCCGATCTGGCCACCGACGACCAGGGTCGTCTGCTCATCGACGTGCGCGGCCCGCGGTTCGGTGCGGCGATCACCGCGACCCTGCTCGCGATCGCGCTGGTCGTGCAGGGCCCGCTCGGCGTCGGCCTGGTCGCGTGGCAGTGGCTCATGTTCGCCATCGCCACCCTCGCCGGGCTCGCCTGGTCCCCCTACGGCAACCTGTTCCGCGCGCTCAAGCGGCGGTTCGACCTCGGGCCCCCGCCGGCCACGGAGCTCGAGGCAGCGCCGAGGTTCGCGCAGGCCTGCGGGCTCGCGGTCGCCACCGTCGCGCTGGTGGCCTTCGCGGCCGGTGCCGCCACCGTCGGGTGGATCGCGGTCGCCGTGGTGCTGGCGTTGTCCGTGCTGCTCGCCACGACCGGGCTGTGCGTGGGCTGTGAGCTCTACCTCGTCGGGCAGCGGCTCCGGCAGGGCCGTCGCCGCGCGGACGAGCCCGCCTGACCGCGGTCACGACCCGACAGTCGACCCGTCGTTCCGAACCCGACACCGCACCCGCCCCCCGCTCCCGACCGACCCGAGGGAACCGACCGATGGACCCCGTGCTCCTGCGCCTGCTGCTCGTCGTCGCTGGCGTCGCGCTCGTGACGCTGCTCGGTCTGGCCCTGCGTCGACGGGACGGTCGGATCGTCGCGTCGGCGACGCCCGAGTCGGACGGTGGTGCGTCGGGTGGCGGGGCCGACACGGCCGACGACGCCCCGCGCCTGGATGCGAGCCACCTCGATGCGGTGGGCCTGGACACCGACGGCGCCGCGGCCGGGGCGGTCCTGCTCGGATCCCCGACCTGTGCCCCGTGCGACGCCGTCAAGGCGATCCTGTCGGATCTCGCGCAGGAGCGCGAGGCGTTCCGGTGGGTCTACGCCGATGCGGCCGACCACCTCGACCTCGCCCGCGAGCACCGCGTCCTGCGCGTGCCGACCCTGTTCGTCGTCGACGCCGAGGGGCGCATCCTCGGCCGCACGAGCGGCGTCCCACGCCCGGACGACCTGCGCCAACTGCTCGACGGCCGCGACGTGGACCTCGCCGCCTGAGCACGATCCGACCGCTGACGAGCGACCTCGGAGCCCACGCGACCTCGGACCCCATGCCGCCTCGGACGCTGCGCCACCGGACCGGACCGGAACGGATCGGCGCTTGCCGTTCCGTTGGGTCGCTGGCAACCTGCCGCGACGCCTCTGGCCAGCCGCCGACCCCGAGGCCGATGGGAGCGTGGCGATGGACTTCCGCTTGAGCGAGGAGCAGGAGGCCTTCATGGCCTCGGTCACCGCCTTCGCGAACGAGCACGTCGAGCCGGGCATCCTCGAACGGGACCGTGCCGGCTCGTGGGACCCCGAGGTGTGGGCGCAGGTCGCCGGGTTCGGGCTCGCCGGTCTGCCGGTGCCCGAGGAGTACGGGGGGTCGGGCGCGGACGTGCTCACCACGGGCCTGGCGCTCGAGGCACTCGCCTACGGCGGCCGGGATGCCGGGCTGAACCTGTCGCTCGGCGCGCACCTGACGATCGGCTGCATGCCGATCGTGCTGCACGGCACCGAGGAGCAGAAGCAGCGGTGGCTGCCACGCATGGCCCGCGGGGAGTCCATCGGGGCGTTCGCCATCACCGAGCCGGACGCCGGGTCGGACACGGCCGGGATGCGCATGCGGGCCGATCGGCACGGGGACGCGTTCGTGCTCAACGGTGCGAAGACGTTCATCACCAACGGCTCGCTCGCCGACGTCGTCACGGTCGTGGCCCGCACGGACCCGGATGCGCCCTCCAGCCTGGGCTTCACCGCCTTCCTCGTCGAGACGGACACGCCGGGGTTCGCGGTGTCCCGCGAGCTGCGCAAGCTCGGCAACCGCACCTCACCGACCTCGGAGCTCACCCTGACCGACGTCGAGGTGCCCGCGTCGTCCATCCTCGGGGAGGAGGGCTCCGCGCTGTGGGCGGTCGGGTTCGAGTGCTTCGACTGGGAACGCTGCTGCATGATCGCCTCCGCGGTCGGCGGGATGCAGCGCGACCTCGACGAGTCCGTGCGGTACGCCAAGAACCGGGAGGCCTTCGGTAAGCCCATCGGGCGGTTCGGGCAGATCCAGCACAAGCTCGCGCAGATGAGCATCCGCCTGGAGGCCGCCCGGCTGCTGCAGCGGCAGGCCGCCTGGATGAAGGACAACGGCATCGAGCACCAGGCGCAGGCCGCGATGGCCAAGGCCTACGTCGGTGAGGCTGCGGTGGAGTCGGCGCTGGACGCGGTGCAGCTGCACGGTGGCTGGGGCTACATCGACGAGTTCCACGTCGAGCGCTCGTTGCGCGACGCGAAGCTCGCCTCGATCGGCGGCGGGACCACGGAGATCCAGGAGATGATCATCGCCCGGGGGCTGCTCGGCAGCTGAGCCGACCTGCGTCGGCCCGGCTCCTCGGGCTCGCGGGACGGGCCGCGACACGCCACCCTGCCCGGACCCGTCACCGTCCGCCGTGCGACCGGTGGCGTCCGCCCTCGTCGAGGATCTGCCCGTGGATGCGTTCATCGCCCCTCTCCCGGCCCGCCGCGTGGACGTGACCGGCGCCGACCGGGTCCGCTACCTCGAGGACGTGACCTCCCAGCACCTCGTCGACGTCCCCGTGACCCACGTCCGGGGCGCGCTCTACCTCGACGTCCACGGCGGGCCACTGGCGATGTTCGACGTGGCGGTCCTCGGCGACCGACTGGTGCTGCTCGCTCCGGACGAAGCCAACGCGACGGTCCTGACCGACACGCTGGGGATGCGGACCTTCCTGTTGGATGCTGCCTTCAGCGCCCTGGACCACGAGGCGATCGCCGTTCGGGGTGCGGATGCGGATCAGGTCGTGCGGGCCGCGGGCCTCACCGCGGTCGTGGGACGGTGCCGCCTGGCCGGTGACGTGCTGATCCTCGCCCGGTCCGAGGGGGTCGACGTCGTCGGTCCCGCCGGAGCGGTCGCCGACGCGCGCGAGGCGCTGCTCGATGCGGGCGCGCGTGTGGGCACCGCCCAGGATCTGGAGGGCTGGCGCATCGACGCCGGGATCCCTGGATGGGGGCACGAGGTCGTCGCGCCGCACCTGCCCGAGGAGGTTGGCCTGCTGCCCACGCACGTCCACCTGGCCAAGGGCTGCTACCCGGGTCAGGAGGCCGTCGCCCGCATGTGGATGCTCGGCCGCCCGCGCCGGCGGCTGGCGCGGGTCGCGGTGACGCGTGGGTCGGTCGCCGAGGGGTGGACCCAGGGCAAGGGCCGTCACACGGTGACCATCACCAGCGTGCATCCCGCCGGTGACCGTGCGTTGGCGTTCGTCCCCGGTGACAGCGAGCCCGGGGCGAGGTTCGGCGACGACGAGGCCGAGGTGGAGGTCCGCGCGCTCGTCGGCGCCGACGCCGTCCCGCCCGGTCACGACCCGGCGGTCGTCCAGCGTCGGGACCGCCCCCGCGCCTGACCCGCGCCGGCTCTGGCCCGCGCCGGCTCTGGTCCGCGCGGGCGGGGCATGGGGTCATCCGGCTCATCGGTCCGGGACGTTCGCCCGCGGCGTCGGCCATCCGGGATGCCGATGGTGTGGGGGACATCACCCGACGGGCAGACCGCTGGGTGCCCCACCCGTATCGGAGCCGTTCATGTCGACCCCGTGGTCCATCCTGCGCCGTCTGCTCGCCGGCGGCGCCATCGTCGCGCTGGCGGTCGGGTTCGTCGCCCACCAGGCGGGCCAGGGCAGTGACCCGATCTTGCCTCCGAGCGCGAACGGGGTCGCGACCGACGCGGCGGCACCGAGCGTCGTGGTGCACCGCACGGCGACCTGCGGGTGCTGCGGTGGCTACGAGGACATCCTCGCCGACGCCGGCTACGCCGTGACCTCGCGCATCCACGACGACCTGGCGCCGGTCCGTGCCGAGCTCGGCGTGCCGGAGTCCGAGGCCTCCTGCCACACCATGGAGGTGGCCGGCTACGTCGTGGAGGGGCACATGCCGCTCACGGCGCTCGAGGACCTGCTGCTCGAGCGTCCCGCCGTCGACGGGATCGCACTGGCCGGCATGCCGGCGGGTTCGCCGGGTATGCCGGGCGAGCAGCAGGCCCCGTTCCGGGTCACCGCGCTGGAGGGTGGCGCGGTCACGGGGACCTTCGGGGACTACTGAGCGCGGTGTTCAGTCCTCCTGCAGGCCGCGGATGGCCTTGAGGACCGCGTCGGCGTGCTTCTTGGGCTGGATCTTCGGCCACACCGCGGCGACCTTGCCGGTCGGCCCGACCAGCACCGTGGAGCGGATCACGCCCTCGTACTCCTTGCCGTACATCTTCTTGACGCCCCACGCCCCGTACTTCTGGATCACGGTGCGATCGGGGTCCGCCAGCAGCCGGTGGGGCAGGTCGTACTTGGCGGAGAACCTCGCGTGGCTGTCCACGTCATCGGGTGAGATGCCGAGCACGACCGCGCCGGCCTCCTCGAACTCGCTCCACTGGTCCCGGATGTCGCAGGCCTGGGTGGTGCAGCCGGGCGTGTCGTCCTTCGGGTAGAAGTAGACGACGACGGGCGTGCCCTTCAGGTCCTTCAACGCGACCTTGGTCCCGTCCTGGTCGGGCAGGGTGAACTGCGGGGCGCGGTCTCCGACCTCGAGCATCGGGGTCTCCTCCTCGGCCACCCGTGGGGTGGACGGTCGTGGGTGGTGGGGGACGGGAGCGGTGTGCGGGATGGACCACGGGCACCACTCGAGTGGGGTGGCGATGATGCCAGCGCATGGCGCTCGGCGTGCGTTCGGACCTGGCCCGGCGGTGGGCGACGGCGTGCGGCTCGCTATCGTCGCGCACGCAGAACGGACCCCACGACGAGACCCGGTGCAACCATGGTGATGGACGAGACGATCGAGGTGTTCATCGAGGTCCCGATGGGCTCGAGGAACAAGTACGAGTGGGATTTCGAGCGCCAGACCATGGTGCTCGACCGCATGCTGTTCTCCGCGGTGCGTTACCCGGGGGACTACGGCTTCATCCCCAACACCCTGGCACTCGACGGGGACCACCTCGACGCGCTGGTGATCCTCGGCGAGCCCACGTTCCCCGGCTGCACCGTCAAGGCGCGCGTGCTCGGCATGCTCGACATGAGCGACGACAAGGGCCCCGACGAGAAGCTGCTCTGCGTCGCGGACGCCGATCCGCGGTGGCGCAGCCTGCGGTTCCTGGGGGACGTGCCCCAGCACCTGCTCGACGAGATCGCCCACTTCTTCAGCATCTACAAGGACCTCGAGCAGAAGCTCGTCGAGGTGCGGGGCTGGGAGAACCGGGAGTCGGCGTTCCGCGTCCTCGAGGAGGCGGTCGAGCGCTACGACGGGCCGGTCGAGACCTCGGACTACCCGGTCTGACCGACCCGGTCCGCCCGCAGGACCGCCGGTCAGCTCCGACCGAACAGGCCGCGGCGACGCGGCTTGTCGTCGTCGGTGGGGGAGGGCGTCCGGCGTGAGCGTGGTCCGGGGCTGCTCGGCGCGTCGTCCTCCGACAGCCGGCTGAGCTCGCGCAGGAACTCC
>JAFIEQ010000071.1 GCA_020832455.1 Nitriliruptoraceae bacterium | reverse complement strand
ACCGGCGGCCTCGCGGTCGCCGTCATCGCGGTTGTCACCACAGGCAGCGAGCACCAGGGCGCTCGGGGCCACGACCGCGAGCAGGCGTCCACTGCGCCCCTTGATCCGTGATCCACGCATACGTCGAACTCCTCATGTCAGCATCCGATGGCACGCGCCGGAGGACGGGTCGTCCTCACGGCGGACGGGGGCAGCCATGCACGTCCCCGTCGCTCGCACGTCACCGCGCGAGCCGCCCACGACCTCGAACCTCCGGCCCTCGCGGCCGGACATCCTGCGCTCGGTCCACCTGCACCGGACACCGAGGTCGTGGTCCTACACCACCGCGTCACCTACCGCGGTAGTAAGATCTCGGAGACCGTAGTCGTCGGACCCGTGAGCGCAACCCCCTGTGCGGGTCCGGCACGAGCAGGACGTGTCCGCGAACGGACACGAAGCCCCCGACGACACCCCCGACGACACCCCCTGCCCGGCCGACACGGGCGGCGGACGGACGGCGACGGGCAGGTCGACACCGGATCAGGGCCGCTGGTCGACGGCCCTGCTGCCCGACCTACTGGCCGCCCTTCTGGACGTAGGCGCGGACGAACTCCTCGGCGTTCTCCTCGAGGACGTCGTCGATCTCGTCGAGCAGCTCGTCGACGTCGTCGAGCAACTCCTTGGTGTCCTCGCCGGTGGACGCCCCGGCGGCAGCCTCGGGCTGCTGATGCTCGTCGTCCTGCGACGAGTCGCCGCCGCCCTTGTGGACCTGACCACCGTCGCTCATCGAGGACCTCCCTGGTCGACGCCGTCACCGATGCTACCGAGCGCCTGCGCCGTCGCCCGCTCGAGGGCCTCGACCCGTCCGCGCAGCGCCGTGAGCTCCATGGCCACCTCCACCGCACCGGCCGGTGTGGGCCCGCCCTCGAGCAGCGCACCCCGGTCGACGTGTCGCGCGCCCTCGAGCAGGACGCGGGCCGCCCGCAGCTCGTCGCGCGTGAGCGCCCGCGCGGCTGCCTCGACCCGACGGCGGAACAGGTCGAGGTCCAGCGCCACGGCCCCCACCCGCAGACTCACCGCCGTCCGGGTGCCGCTCACGCCGACCAGCCGTCCGTCGTCACTGGTCAGCACCGACCGCACGCACCCGATCAACGTGTCGACGTCGCGCTCTGGGTCGGCGTCGAGCTGCACGAACGCGGCCAGCTCCTCGCGGGCGACGCTGCGGGGGGCACGCAGCGCCAGCAACGCGATCGCGGCGTCGAGCTGCGGGTGCTCGAACCCGGTGAGCGGCACGTCCTCCCCGTCCCGACGCACCCGGAGTCCCCCGAGCACCCGCACGGCGAGGCGAGGGGGCATCCGTGCCCCGGTCACCACCTCGTGCGCGACGTCTCCCACCTCGAGGTGCACCCCGTGCCGAGCCAACCGTGCCTCGAGGTCGACGATCCGGGAGCGGGCGTCGGCATCGGCGGTCCGACGCGCGCGACCGAGCTCGACCCTCGCCGCCCAGACGGGATCCTGCAGGCGGTGCCACCGGCGTGCGGCGTCGTCCAACGCCCGGAGCGGATCGGGCGCGCGCAGCGCCTCGAGCGTCGCCACCTCGGCGTGCACCCGGTGATCACCGGTCCGCCCGGCGCGCGCCAGGTGTCTCGTCACCGCGTGGTCGTCCCCGAGCTCGAGCGACAGCCACGCGGCCGCGAGGTCGACCGCCGGAGCGACGCGTTCGCCCGCCAGGACGTCCTCCAGCCAGGCCAGCGCCGCGGTGCGGTCCGCCTCGATGCGGGCACGGCCGACCGCGACCCCGTCCAGCACGGCGCGGTCCTCGGCGTCGGCCACCGCGTCCCCGGCCTCGGCGTAGCGGGCCAGTGCCGTAGCGCGCTCCCCGCGTTCACGCGCGACGTCGGCCAGCCGGAGCAGGGCCTCGCCCCGCGCCGGGGTGGCCCCGGGATCCTCGACCAGGTCCAGCGCACGCTGTGCCGCGCGTGCCGCCCTGTCCAGCCGCCCGGTGCGCAGCAGCACGAGCGAGCGGACCACCGCTGCCTCGCGCGCCTCCGGCAACGCCGTCGCCGGCGGCAGGAGCGCCTCCGCCCGATCCAGCTCGAACAGGGCCTCCGTGGTCCGCCCCTCGAACAGGTGGTGGCGGGCGTGGAGCAACCGGATCCGGGCCACCGCGCGGTCGTCCTCGGCCGACTCCGCGGCCGCGAACGCCTCGCGGTGCGCCTGCCGGTAGGTCTGCTCGTCGGCCGCGGCGTACCACCGGGCGCGCTCGCGTCGCACGACGACCTCGGCAGCGCGGTCCCGGTCACCGTCCGCCGCGTGGTGCTCCAACGCCGAGGTGCTGCGGATCAACGCGTCGCCGGCGGCCTCGCGCGCGCCCCGGGCGAGGTGGGCGCGGGCCGCGTGTGCGGCGAGCTCCGCCTCGATCACGGAGGGCAACGCCCGGTGTGCGGCCTCGGCGTCCCCGGCGAGGTCCGCCACGTCCGCCTCGGTCCGCAACACCTCCGCCCAACGGCCGAGGTCGGCCAGGATCCGCACGCGCCGGATGACCACCTCCGCCGACGCCGCATCGAGCCGATCGAGCGCCGCGAGCGCGGCGACGATGAGCCCCTGCGCCGCGAGCGCATCGGCGTGCCCGAGGACCAACCACGGCGGGCGCGCGGCCACGTCGATGGCCTCGATCGCGCGGCTGCGCTGGGCAGCGGGCAGCGCCTCGACCTGGCTCCACCGATCGGTGAGCACGCTCAGCAGTCGCTCCTGCGCGCCGGCATCCACCAGTGCCTCGAGCAGCTTCGGCAGCCCGATGCCCGAGCCGTGGCTCCGCCCCAGCCCGGAGACGACCTCCTCGAGGGCTGCGGTCGCGAACGCGTCACCGTGCAGGCGGCCCAGCAGCGCGCGTCGCACGAGCGGCGCCACCTCGACGCTGTCGCGCTCGCCCGGCCGACGTCCGACCAGCAACCCCCGACGGACAAGCGCACCGAGCCGGCGTCGCATCTCGCCCACCGCGACGTCCTGGACCGCGGCGAGCGCCCCGGCATCGACCCGACCGAGCAGGGCCACCTCCGTGAGCAGGTGCAGGACCTCGGGCGGCTCCGGCGCGAGCAGCACCTGGTCGACGACCGCGAGCAGGGCCGGGTCCCGCAGCAGCAGGTCCAGCCCCACGGCCGCGGGGTCCCCGCTCGCGCGCAGCGCGTCCGACGCGAGGATCCGGCCGCACGCCGCGACGCCGGCGGGCCACCCGTCGGTGTGCGACGCGACGGCGGCGCACAGCGATGCGCGCGCGCGCGGATCGAGCTCGGGGACCGCCCGCTCGACCGCCGCCGCGATCGCGCCCGGAGCGAGCCGGAGCTCGCGTGCCCCCCAACGGTGGGCGTCGCCGCGCGCCGCGGTGGTCGCGTCGATCAGACCGAGTTCCTCGCGCGAGTTGACGAGCAGACGGATCCGCGCGCCAGGGACCGACAGCACCGCGCGCAGCAGCGCGACCGAGGCGCTGCCCCGCAGCACGTCCGCGTCGTCGAGCACGACCCGCGACGGAGGGTCGTCCGCGGCGGCGACGATGCGCGCGGCGATCAGGTCGAGGGGCGCGGCGTGGGCAGCCGCGCTGCCGAGGTCGGGCGGCGTGCTCGAGGCGCGGCCCGCGGTCAGCGCCTCCACCAGCCGCGCACCGAGCCGGGCCGGTGCGCGGTCGGCGGACTCGAGGGACAGCACGGCGATCGAGCGGCGGCGCGCCCAGGTTCCGACCAGGCTCGTCTTGCCCCACCCGTGGGCCGCGACCACCTCGACCAGCGGACGCGCCGCCGCCCGGTCGAGTGCCGTCAGCCGCGGATCGTCCGCGGACAGCGACGTCGTCGACTCCAGGGTACTGCCCACCGATCCCCCACGTTCTCGTGCCGCGACCGAGGTGGTCAGCGGGTCAGACGATCGAGCAGTTCCTTGGCGCTGGACACCTCGTCGAGCAGCGCGCCGAGCTGGGCCTCGGTCCCGCGCCCGGGCTCCATCATGGGCACCCGCTGCAGGGCGTCCCGGCCGAGATCGAAGATGAGCGAGTCCCACCCGGCCGCCACGATCTGCTCGCGGAACCGTCGGATGCACTCACCGCGGAACCAGGCACGGGTGTCCCGTGGCGGCCGCTCGATCGCGTGGGCCACCTCGGCGTCGGTGACCAGGCGCTCGACCCGGTCACGGGCGGCGAGCCGCTGGTAGAGCCCCTTGTCCTGGCGGACGTCGTGGTACTGCAGGTCGACCATCTTGAGGCGGTCGTGATCCCAGTCGAGGCCGTGACGCCCGCGGTAGCCCTCGAGCAGCTCGAGCTTCGTGGCCCAGTCGACGAGCCCCGACAGCCGACGGGGATCGTCCGCGGCGGTGCTGAGCACCGTCTCCCAGCGCGTGAGCACCTCGCGGGTGACGGCATCCTCGACGCCGCGTTCCTTGACCGAGCGCTTGCACGCGTCGAGGTAGACCCACTGGATCTCCAGGGCCGTCATGCGCGAGCCGTCGTCCATGCGCAGCGGTCGCGAGCAGGTCAGGTCGTGGCTGACCTGCTGGAAGGCCTCGACCGGGTGGGCGAGGCCGGGCATGGCGGGCAGCGAGCCCTCCTCGATCACGTCGAGGACCAAAAGCATCGCCCCGACCTTCACCAGGGTCGCGACCTCGCAGAGCGTCGCGTCGCCGTTGATCACGTGCAGGCGCCGGTAGCGGTCGGGGTCGGCGTGCGGCTCGTCGCGGGTGTTCATCAGCGGCCGCTTGAGGGTGGTCTCGAGTCCGACCTCGACCTCGAAGAAGTCCGCCCGTTGCGACAGCTGGAACGGCACGTCCCGATCGAACTCCGTGCCGAGCCTGCCCGCGCCGGCGTACACCGGGCGCGAGACGAAGAACGGCAGCAGCTCGCGGGTCAGGCGACCGAACGGGACCGCGCGGGACACGAGGTAGTTCTCGTGCATACCGTAGGCCGCGCCCTTGCCGTCGGTGTTGTTCTTGTGGATCAGCACCCGGCTGCCCGGTGGCAGCGTGGCGGTGGCCCGGCGGGCGGCGTCCTCCAGGATGCGCTCCCCCGCCTTGTCCCAGATCACCAGGTCGCGCGCGTTGGCGCACTCCGGTGTGGCGTACTCCGGGTGGGCGTGGTCGACGTAGAAGCGCGCCCCGTTCGTGAGCACGGTGTTGGCCAGGCCGAGCTCGTCGTCCACGACCGGTTCGTGTGGATCGGGTACCTCGGCGCGGCGGGCGTCGCGCATCGGGTGCTCATCGGAGTGGTCGAACCCGACGTCGCCGTCCCCGGGCAGCCGGTAGGCCCCGACCACCAGCGAGGAGGCCAGGACGGGGTTGACCTCGCTCGGTCCGTCGACGGTGATGCCGAACTCGGTCTCCACGCCGACGAACTTGGGCGTCAACCCGCCCCCGAGCGCACTGCTCACAGGTACTGCCCCGGGTTGAGGTTCTCGATCGCCCGGCCCGGGGTGTCGGCCTTGGAGACCAGCGTGCGCACGTAGACGATGCGCTCACCCTTCTTGCCGCTGATCCGCGCCCAGTCGTCCGGGTTGGTGGTGTTGGGCAGGTCCTCGTTCTCGCGGAACTCCTGACGGATGGCCACGAGCAGATCGTCGGTGGTCAGCCCGCGGCTCCCCGTCTCGATGAGCCGCTTGATGGCCAGCTTCTTCGCCCGCGCGACGACCGACTCGATCATGGCCCCGGAGTTGAAGTCCTTGAAGTACAGGACCTCCTTCTCCCCGTTGGCGTAGGTGACCTCGAGGAACTCGTTGTCCTCCTCGTCGGCGTACATCTTCTCCACGGTGCGATCGATCATGGTCGCGACGGCGTCCCCGGGGGACCCGGCCGCGGTGACCTCCGCGTCGGCCAACGGCAGCCGCTCGTGCAGGTAGATGGCGAAGATCTCCCGCGCCGCGGTGGCGTCGGGACGGTCGACCTTGATCTTCACGTCGAGCCGCCCGGGTCGCAGGATGGCCGGGTCGATCATGTCCTCACGGTTGGACGCACCGATGACCACGACGTCCTTGAGCGACTCGACACCGTCGATCTCCGCGAGCAGCTGCGGCACGATCGTGGTCTCCACGTCCGAGGAGACCCCGGAACCGCGGGTGCGGAACAGCGACTCCATCTCGTCGAAGAACACGATGACGGGGAAGCCCTCGGCCGCCTTGTCGCGCGCCCGCTGGAAGATGACCCGGATCTGGCGTTCGGTCTCGCCGACGTACTTGTTGAGCAGCTCCGGACCCTTGACGTTGAGGAAGAAGCTCTTCACGTCGTCACGGCCGGTCTTCTCCGCGACCCGTTGCGCCAGCGAGTTGGCGACCGCCTTGGCGATCATGGTCTTGCCGCACCCGGGCGGGCCGTACAGCAGGATCCCCTTCGGCGCGCGCAGCTCGTGCTCCGCGAACAGCTCGCGGTGCAGGTAGGGCAGCTCCACGGCGTCACGGATCGCCTCGACCTGGTCGCCGAGGCCACCGATCTGCTCGTAGACGACATCCGGGACCTGCTCGAGCGTGAGCTGTTCGGTCTCCGCCTTGATGACGTGCTCGACCGCGGTGTTCGACCGCGGGTCGACGAGCAGGGTCTGGCCCGCCTTGAGCGCGACGTCGCGCAGCGGCGCCGCGAGCGACACGATGCGCTCGTCGTCGGTCTGGCCGCTGACCACGACGCGGTCATCGCCGAGCAGGTCGACGATCGTGACGATCTCCCCGCGGTCCTCGAAGCCGCCGAGCGCGACCACGTTCATCGCGTCGTTCAAACGCACCTCGCGTCCCGGGCTCAGCGCCTCGCGGTCGATCTCCGGGGCGAGCATCACCTCGAGCTTGCGCCCCGACACGCTGACGATCGCGGTGTCCTCGTCGGCCGACATCGACAGGAAGGTGCCGTAGGTCCGCGGCGGAGCGGAGAGGCGTTCCGCCTCCTCCTTGAGCGCCTCGAGCTGGTCGCGGGCGCTGCGCAACGTCTCGGCGAGCTTCACGTTCTGCGCCTGGGACGCCTGCAGCTGACCCTTGGTCTCCAGCAGCCGCTCCTCGAGGACCCGGATCCGCGTCGGCGCCGTCTCCAGCCGCCGGCGCAGCAGGTCGACCTCCTCGCGCAGGAACTTCAGCTCCGCGGCGAGCGCGTCGGGGTCGTCGGGCAGCCCCTGCTCGGGTGCGGCCTCGGCGTCATGTTCGGGCCGTGGCGTCGAGTCCTCCACGTGGCCTCCTCGGCGGGTCGGAACCGGTGCGACGGTCCATCGGCGAGGGTATCGCACCCCTCTGCACCGGCATCGGGCCCCAGCGGACTGCCCGAACGGCCAGCACCCGCCGCGCGGCGCGCGGCGCTGTCGGGCATCCTGCGCGGCGCGGCCGGTCCATGGAACGACGGACCAGCGGCCATCGGGGTCCCGACGTGTGATCGAGGATGGCATGCAGCAACGTGGCGACGTGCTCGCAGCGACCGCAGCCGGTGCCGTCGGCGCGGTGCTCGCCGTGCTCGCCGTGGGGGCGAGCCTGCTGTTGGCGCTCCCGGCGGTGGCTGGTGTCGCCGCGATCGCGCTGCTGACCCGGCGCTGACCCGCGGTGAGGGTCACGTCCGGTCGACGACGGACCTCCCGGGCGCGGTCTCATCCGAGGCCGGCTCGTCCGCGGCGATGACGCGCGAGCGGTCGTGGGCGTCCCAGTCGATGCGCCCCCCCGTGTCCGCCTTCCGGCGCGGTGGCGGCGGTCCCCCGTCCGTGCGCGACGGCACCCGGCGGGCCGTGGTGAGGAACGCGGTGTGGGCCACCATCCGGTGGGCTGGACGGACCGCGAGCCCGTCCACGTCCCAGCCACGCACCAACGTCTCCGAGGTCCGCACGTTGGTGAAGCGACCGTCGTCCCACAGGGCATCGGTGAAGCGCATCACCTGGGGCACCGACGGCATGTAGGCCAACACGATCCCGCCCGGCGGCAACGCCTCGGCCGTGGCCTCGACCATGCGCCAGGGTTCCAGCAGGTCCAGGATCACCCGGTTCGCCCGCAACGCGGCCAGCTCGTCGGCGAGGTCACCGATGTGCAGCTGCCAGTGCGCGGGCGAGCCCCCGAATGCCCGCTCGACGTTGCGGACCGCGATGCGCGCGTGGTCCTCCCGACGTTCGAAGGAGGTCACCGACCCCTCCGGCCCGACGGCGTCGAGCAACGCCATCGTGAGCGCCCCCGAGCCCGCCCCTGCCTCGACCACGTGGCACCCGGGTCGCACGTCGGCCTCGGCGAGGATCATCGCCTGATCCTTGCGGTAGACGACCTGGGCACCGCGCTTCATCTTCAGGATCAGGTCGTCGCGGGTGGGGCGCAGGACCACGACCTCCATGCGCTTGGAGGTCATCACGGCCGTGCCCTCCACGACGCCGATCAGCTCCTCGTGCGGGATCAGTCCCGCGTGGCTGTGCCACTCCTCCCCCGGGGTCAGCTCCACGAGGTAGCGCCGACGCTTGCGGTCGGTCAGCAGCACCAGTTCCCCGGCCTCGAGCGGCGCGTCGGTCCCCGGCAGCCGAGGGGTCGCAGCTGCCGTGGGGGGCATCGGGTCGGGCGAGGGGCTCATCGGGGCTCCGCGTCGAGGTCGCCGGCACCGGGCAGCACCGCGAGGATGCGTTCCCGCTGGCGGCAGAAGGCACAGACCTCGTTGGGGGTGGGAAGTCGGCACGAGCGGCACTCGCGCAGGGAGGCGAGGTGGTCGTCGTCCACCTCGTCGTCGAAGTGGTCGGCGACCCGGTCGAGGAAGCCGAACAGGAACTGGGCCTTGAGCCCGGGCGAGGGCGCCTCGAGCAGGTCGAGCGCCCCCTTGAGCTCGTGGCCGGTGTTGCCGTCCACGAGCGGGCACTCCTCGAGGACGTAGTCGATGCCGGCGACGACGCAGTACGCGGCCGTCTCGCGCTCGCTGAGGCGGTACAGCGGCTTGACCTTGCGGGGCTGGGTCGGTCCCCGCCCGGCCCGGTAGGGCGACTGGCGGGCCAGGAAGTGCTCCTGCCAGCGGATCACGTTGCCGAGCAGCGTGGCGGCCTCGTCGTCGAGGTTGTGGCCGGTGACGAGCGCGTCGTAGCCGTGCTCGACGGCGACCTCGTCGAAGGCGTGCCGCTTGGACAGCCCGCACACCCCGCAGGTGCTGCGTCCGCTCGCACCGGCCCCGCTCGGGGTGGTGTAGCCGTAGCGCTCGGCGAGCTCGAGTTCGTGCAGGTGCAGACCCCGCTCGGCGGCGAACGCCCGGCACACCTCACCGCTGCGGGTGGAGTACCCGCCGATCCCGAGCCCGACGTACAGGCCGTCGACGTGGTAGCCGAGCCGGTGCAGCACGTCCCACAGCGCCAGCGAGTCCTTCCCACCGGAGACCGCGATCAGCACCCGCTCGCCGTAGTGCAGCATGCGGGCGCCCTCGGGCGCGCCGGGTGGGTGGTCGATCGCCCGCCGGACCTGGTTGGCGACGTGGTCCTGCAGGTGGGTCGGGCACCAGGAGGCACGGTGCCGGGGTTCCTCGTGGACGGCACCCGCCCCGCAGACCACGCAGCGGGGCCCACCGGCCCCGCCGGAGACGACCGGGCGGATCTCCACCTGCGCGCCCGCTGGGAGCTCGTGGTCGCGGGTGACCAGCGCGCCGTCGTGCAGCACCAGCACGGTGTGTTCGACGACGTCGAGGTGATCGAGCAGCTCGATGACGCGCAGGGGCCCGGCGACGGTCTGCGTGCGGTCCGGGTTGCGCAGCCGGACGGTGATCGGTGCCGGCGCGTTCAGGAGGCGTCACCGTCGGCGTCGGCCGGGATCTCGACCCGCTCGCCCGCGGGCAGGTGCACCTCACGCCCACGGACCCGGATGGTCAGCTCCTCGCCCTCCGCGACCTCGAACGCGAGCGTGTCGTGGGTGAACTCCACGTGCAGCTGGCGGTCGTGGAAGCGCAGCGGGAAGGCCAGCCGGTCCCAGGGTCCGGGCAGGCGCGGGTCGAAGGACAGCTCGCCCTGGTGGTCACGCAGCCCCCCGAAGCCGTAGGTCAGCGCCATCCACACGCCGCCGGTCGAGGCGATGTGCACGCCGTCGACGACGTTGCCGGCGACGTCGGCGAGGTCCATGAGCAGGGCGTACTGGAAGTACTCCAGCGCCTTCTCCTCGTAGCCGATCTCCGCGGCGAGGATCGACTGCACGCACGCCGACAGCGACGAGTCCCCGGTGGTCAGCGGGTCGTAGTAGTCGAAGTTGCGCTGCTTCTGCTCGACGGAGAACTCGTCGCCGAGCAACACCATCGCGAGCACCACGTCGGCCTGCTTGAGCACCTGGTGGCGGTAGATCACCAGCGGGTGGTAGTGCAGCAGCAGGGGGTAGTTCTCGCTCGGGGTCCCCTCGAAGTCCCAGCGCTCCTTCTCCAGGAAGTTCGCATCCTGGGGGTGGATCCCGCGTTCGGCGTCGTAGGGGATGAACATGGCGTCCGCGGCCCGCTGCCAGGTGAGGATCTCGTCCTCGTCGAGCCCGGTGTCGTGCACGAGGCGGGCGTAGACCGATGGGTCGTCCTCACGCAGCCACAACACGACCTCGACGGCGTTGCGCAGGTTGGCGCGCGCCATGAGGTTGGTGAAGGCGTTGTCGTTGACGACGGTCGTGTACTCGTCCGGTCCGGTCACCGCGTGGATGTGGAACGCGCCCGAGTCCGGCCCGAAGAAGCCGAGGTCGGCCCAGAGCCGGGCGGTCTCCACCAGCATCTCCGCGCCGACCTCCTTGAGCAGGTCGGTGTCGCCCCGGACGTCGACGTAGCGCTTGAGCGCGTAGGCCACGTCCGCATCGATGTGGTACTGCGCGGTCCCGGCCGCGTAGTAGGAGCTCGCCTCCTCGCCGTTGATCGTGCGCCACGGGAACAGCGCCCCACGGTGGGACAGCTCCTGGGCCCGGGCCCGCGAGTCGTCGAGCATGGAGTGACGGAAGCGCAGCAGGTTGCGGGTCACGCGCGGTTCGGTGTAGGTCAGGAAGGGCAGGACGTAGACCTCGGTGTCCCAGAAGTAGTGCCCCTCGTAGGCCTGACCGGTGAGCCCCTTGGCGGGGATCCCGGTCGTCTCCGCCCGGGCGGCGGCCTGGGTGAGCTGGAACAGGTTCCAGCGGATCGCCTGCTGGACCCGACGCGGCCCGTCGACCTGGACGTCGGCACGGGCCCAGAAGTCGGTCAGGTACTCGCGCTGCGAGGACTCGAGCGCGCCGTAGCCATCGGCCAGGGCCCGGTCCAAGGTCCGCGAACAGCGATCGATGAGCTCCGGCGGCGGGACCGAACGCGAGGTGTGGTAGCTGAAGAACTTGGTGATCCGGATGGGCACGCCGGCCTTCGCGTCGACCGTGAACACGATCTTGCCGAGGTCCTCGGAGGTGCTGCGCGTCATGTGCCACGGGTTGTCGGTCTCGACGACGTGGTCGATCCCGACGGCCAGGGTCATGCGTGAGTTCGTGGTGCGGTACCCGCTGATGATGCGGTGGGCGTCCTCGTGCTGCGCCCGCAGGTTGAGCACGCGGTGACCGAAGGCCTTGGCGCGGCGCGGGTCGCTGTCGAGCCCCCCGGCGCCGTTGTTGCGCGGCTCGTCCTCGGCCCGCGCGTCCTGGCGGTTGAGGCACTGCGAGGAGATGACCACTGGGGCGTCGTGATCGACGGTCACCTCGTAGGAGATGGCGCCGAGGTGGCGGTGGGCGAAGGAGATCAGCCGCCGGGAGTTGATCTGCACCTGCTTGCCGCCGGGCGTGGACCAGTTCATGTCGCGGGTCAGCACGCCCTCGCGCAGGTCGACGGACCGCTCGTACTCCGTGATCCGCGCCGTGGGCAGGAACAGCGGCTCGTCGTCGACGTAGAGCTTCATGATCGTCGCGTCGGGCACGTTGACGATGGTCTGCCCGGTGCGCGCGAAGCCGTAGGCCTCCTCGGCGTGCACGATCGGCCACGTCTCGTGGAAGCCGTTCACGAAGGTGCCGGCCTCGATCGAGGGCCGCCCCTCCTCGAAGGTCCCCCGGATGCCGAGGTAGCCGTTGGACAGGGCGAAGATCGTCTCCGCGTTGCCCATCCAGTTGGACGCGAACCGTTGCTCGGTGATGCGCCACTCGTCGGCGGGGAACAGGTGCTCCGGGGGCAACCGGACGTCACGGGGCAGCATGGGGGTCCTCCGCGGACTGATCACGCGATGACGGGGATGCCGGCGACGCCGCGGTCGCGAGGTGCGCACCACCCTCGCCGGGCACCGCGCGGGACCGGGGGGTGGCCAGCGACGCTACCGGCTCAGTAGCCCACCTGGCAGAAGCCGTGGTTGCAGTACCCGCCCGGGTTCTTCGACAGGTACTGCTGGTGGTAGCCCTCCGCCCAGTACAGCTCCCCGAGCGGCTCGATCGTCGTGGCGATCTGCCCGAAGCCGTTCTCGCGCAGCTTCGTCTGGTAGCGCGCGCGGCTGGCCTCGGCGGCGGCCGCCTGCTCGTCGTCGGTGACCAGGATGATCGAGCGGTACTGCGTGCCGACGTCGTTGCCCTGGCGCATCACCTGCGTGGGGTCGTGGTTCTCCCAGAACGGCCCGAGCAACCCATCGAGGTCGATCACGGCCGGGTCGAACACGACGCCTGCGATCTCCGCGTGGGCGGTGCGCCCGGAACAGACCTCCTCGTAGGTCGGGTTCGGCGTGTGCCCGCCGGCGTAGCCGACGAAGGTGGTGTGCACGCCCGGCAGCGTCCAGAAGATGCGCTCCGCCCCCCAGAAACACCCCATGCCGACCACCAGCAGCTCGTGCCCGTCGGGCCACGGAGGGGTCAGCGACGTCCCCTTGACGTGGTGGGTGCTGGCCGTCTCGAGCGGGGTCGAGCGACCGGGGAGCGCCTCGTCGGCGCCGACGAGTTCGGGGTCACGGCGTGAGAACAGCACAGCCGGCTCCTCAACAGGTGCGGGGGTACGCAGGCTACGTTCCCGCGCATGCGCGTGGCTCGGACCTCGGGCCGGCCGCGCGCGCAGCGCCAGCCCGGACCACGGCTCGGGCCCACCCTCGACGCCGCAGGAGGACCGCGGTGGACCTGCTCGGCCCGTTCGCGCTCGTGGCGTTGGTGCTGCTCGCCGCCGCGCTGGCCGCGGGGCTCGTCGACCGCGCACCGCTGTCCTTCCCGATCCTGTTCCTCGGACTCGGGCTGGGGCTCGGACCGGGGGCGCTCGACGTGGTCCGCGTCGAACTGGATGCGCCCGTGGTCGCGATCATCGCGATCACCACCCTGTCGCTGGTGCTCTTCCTCGACGCCGTCAACCTCGATCTGGCGGCGCTCCGGCACGACTGGCTGACACCGGCGATCACGCTCGGTCCCGGCACGCTGCTCACGATCGCGGGCATCACGCTGGCCGCCGTGGTCGTCGTCGGGTTGCCCTGGCCCTCGGCGCTGGTCGCGGGCGCGGCGCTCGCCTCGACCGATGCCGTCACCCTGCGCGATGTCCTGCGCGACCAGCGGCTACCCGGATCGGTCCGACGCACCCTCGCGGTCGAGGCGGGGACCAACGACGTGATCGTCCTGCCCGTGCTGCTGCTCACCGTGGCGCTGGCGACCGGCGGGGCCCAGGGGCCGGCAGCGTGGGTGGGCCTGCTCGGTCAGTTGCTGGTCCTCTCCCCGCTGGCCGGTGGGCTGGTCGGCTGGGCCAGCGCCCAGCTGATGGGCCGGGTCGATCGCATCGCGCCGATCCGGACCGAGTACCAGTCGATCTACGGCATCGGGTTGGTGCTCACCAGCTACGTCGCCGGTGAGGCGGTTGGCGGCAGCGGGTTCGTCGCCGCGTTCGCGGCCGGCGTCGCGGTGAGCGTGTCCAACGAGTCGCTGTGCGACTGCTTCCTGGAGCTCGGCCAGACGCTGGTCGAGGTGCTGCTGTTGGCCGCCTTCGTGTTGTTCGGTGCTGTGCTCTCCGGGCTGTTCACGCTCGACGCGCTGCTGCCGGGCATCGGGCTCGGCCTGCTGGTGCTGATCGTGATCCGCCCGGCCGCGGTCGGCGGGGTGCTCGTGGTCCGTCGCACCCGGCTCAGCGCCGGTGCCCGCCTGGCCATCGGATGGTTCGGCCCGCGCGGGCTCGCCTCGCTGCTGCTCGCGCTGCTCGCGGTCCAGGCCGGGGTACCCGGCGCGACGGCGCTGTTCGTCACCGTCGGCGCCGTGGTCGCCACCTCGGTACTGCTGCACGGCACGACCGTGGGTGCCGTCGCGGGCGCGTACGACCGCCGCTACGGCGCGAGCGTCCAACCCGAGGACCGCGACGGTGGGCTCGGTGTGCTGCGCCACGGGCGCGACGAGGTACCCCGCATCGAGGCCGACGAGCTGCGGGAGGCGCTGCGCGCCGGCCGGGCGCTGGTGGTTGACGCCCGGGCGGAGGCGGGCCGCCGGGCCACGCCGCGCACGATCGCCGGGGGACGCTGGATCCCGCCGGATCAGCTCGACGTCGCCGTCGAGACGTTGCCGAGCGACCGGATCGTCGCGACCTGGTGCACCTGCCCGCAGGATGCCACCGCCGCCCGCAGCGCCGGACGGTTGCGGGCACGTGGGCTCGATGCGCGGGTGCTGCGCGGCGGCCTGGAGGCGGCCCGTGCGGCGGGCCTCGAGACCGAGGCCGTCACCGACCCGACCGGCGCGACGCCATGACGGTTCGGCGTCTGTACGGACGCCGACGGGCCGACCGGGCACTCTCGGGGTCCAGGCCGATCGGGGTCCAGGCCGATCACGGACGACGGCGGAGGACGACATGGCACCGGTCGACATGCCAGCGCTCGAGCGGTCCATCGACCGGATGGCGCTTCAGACGGGGTTCTCCGGCGTCGTTCGGGTCGAGGGCGCCGGCGTGGTCGAGCTCGATCGGGCGTTCGGCCTGGCGTGTCGCGCCTGGGGGGTGGCCAACACCTGCGCGACGCGGTTCGGGGTCGCGAGCGCGACCAAGGGGCTGACCGCGCTCGTGGTGATGCAGCTGATCGCGCAGGGTCGGCTCGAGCTGAGCACGCCCGCCCGGTCGCTGCTGGGCGACGCTCTGCGCACGGTCGGTGCCGACGTGACCGTCGAGCAGTTGCTGGCGCACCGCTCGGGCATCGGCGACTACCTCGATGAGGATTCGGGCTGGCAGGTCGACGACCACGTGCTCGACGTTCCGGTGCACGAACTGGCCACGACCGAGCAGTACCTCCGGGTCCTCGAGGGGTACCCGGCCCGCTTCCCGCCCGGCGAGCGGTTCGCGTACTGCAACAGCGGCTACGTGATCCTCGCCCTGATCGCCGAGCGTGTCACGGCGACCAGCTTCCCTGCGCTGGTGCAGGAGCTGGTCTGTGCTCCCGCGGGCATGACGGCGACCGCATTCCTGCGCTCCGACGAGCTCCCTGCCGCGACGGCCCGTGGCTACCTCGACGTCGACGGGCTACGCACGAACGTGCTGCACCTGCCGGTCCGCGGGAGCGGTGACGGCGGCATCTACTCCACGCTGGACGATGTCCACGCCCTGTGGGCCGCGCTGTTCGCCGGGCGGATCGTCGATGCCCACGTGGTCGCGGACATGGTGCGTGCGCGCAGCGAGGTCCCGTCCGAGGCCATGCACTACGGCCTCGGGTTCTGGCTCGACGGCGGCGCCGCGATCCTGGAGGGCTACGACCCCGGCGTCTCGTTCCGCAGCGTCCACGATCCCGCGACCGCCACCACGCACACGGTGATCGCGAACACCTCGGAGGGAGCGTGGCCACTGGCCCGACACCTCGACGAGACGCTGCCCGTCACGGGGTGAGCGGTCCCATGACGGGGCGACCGTCCCCACCACGGGGTGACCGGTCCCGCCACGGGGTGAGCGGCCCCGCCACGCGGTGACCGGTCACCTACCGCGGTACGCCCCTGCGGCACGCACCACGCCCGGGTGACCCCGACGGGCACACCCGGGCGAGGGACGTCGCCGGTCAGGAGTCGCGCAGCGACCGCAGGACGTACTGCAGGATCCCGCCGTGGCGGTAGTAGCTCGCCTCACCCGGCGTGTCGATGCGCACGACCGCGTCGAACTCGGTCACCCCGCCGTCCTCGGACGTGGCCGTGACGTGCAAGGTCTCGGGGATCGAGCCCTCGTCGAGCGCGGTCACCCCCGCGATGTCGAAGGTCTCCGTGCCGTCGAGCCCGAGCGCGTCGGCGTCCTGACCGTCGGGGAACTCCAGCGGGAGCACGCCCATCCCGATCAGGTTGGAGCGGTGGATCCGCTCGAACGAGGTCGCGATGACGGCCCGCACGCCGAGCAGCAGCGTCCCCTTGGCCGCCCAGTCACGCGACGACCCGGAGCCGTACTCCGTGCCGGCGAGCACGACCAGTGGGATGTCCTGCGCGGCGTAGTGCTCGGCGGCCTCGTAGATCGAGGTCACCTCGCCGGTGGTGAAGTCGTGCGTGAACCCGCCCTCGGTCCCCGGCGCGAGCTCGTTGCGGAGCCGGATGTTGCCGAACGTGCCGCGGATCATGACCTCGTGGTTCCCCCGACGGGAGCCGTAGGAGTTGAAGTCGCGGCGCTCGACACCGTGGTCGGTGAGGTAGTCCCCCGCCGGGCTGTCGAGCTTGATGGCGCCGGCCGGTGAGATGTGGTCGGTCGTGACGGAGTCGGCGAGCTTGGCCAGCACCCGGGCGCCGCTGATGTCGGTGACCGGCTCGGGCTCCGCGCCCATCCCGTCGAAGAAGGTGGGCTTGCGCACGTAGGTCGAGGCGTCGTCCCAGGCGAAGGTGTCACCCTCGGGGGTCGGCAGCGCGCGCCACTGGTCGTCGCCGTCGAACACCGAGGCGTACTTGTCGGAGAACATCTCCGTCTGCAGCGCCTGGTTCACGACCTGCTGGACCTCCTGCGGCGAGGGCCAGATGTCGGCCATGGTGACCGGGTTGCCGTCCCGGTCGTGCCCGAGCGGTTCGCTCGTCAGGTCGAGGTCCATCGTCCCGGCGAGCGCGTAGGCGACCACGAGCGGCGGCGAGGCCAGGTAGTTCATCTTCACGTCGGGGTTGATGCGACCTTCGAAGTTGCGGTTGCCGCTCAGCACCGAGGTCACGGCGAGGTCCGCCTCCTGCACCGCCTGGGACACCTCGGGGATCAGCGGCCCGGAGTTGCCGATGCAGGTCGTGCAGCCGTAGCCGACGAGGTTGAAGCCCAGCTTGTCGAGGTAGGGGGTCAACCCGGCCCGGTCGTAGTAGTCCATCACGACCTTGGAACCCGGCGCCAGGGTGGTCTTCACCCACGGCTTGCGTTCGAGGCCCCGGTCCACGGCGTTCTTCGCCAACAGGGCCGCCGCGATCATCACCGAGGGGTTCGAGGTGTTGGTGCACGAGGTGATGGCCGCGATGGTCACCGCGCCGTGGTCGAGCTCGAAGCTGGTGCCGTCCTCGAGGGTGACCGACGTCGGGTTGCTCGGCCGCCACTGCGGGGTCCGGCTCGGCTGCTCGAGCGGTGCCGGGGAGCCGTCGCCCGGGGCGCTCGAGGTCGGCGCGACGGGGTCGGAGGCCGGGAAGGTGCCGTCGAGGCCGTCGTCGAGGCCCTCGGGCTGCTCCTGGTCGGTGTAGTCCTTCAGCGCGATCCGGAACGCGTCCTTGGCCGAGGACAGTGCGACCCGGTCCTGCGGACGCTTCGGGCCGGCGATCGAGGGCACGACCTCGCCGAGGTCGAGCGTGAGCACCTCCGAGTAGTCGGCCTCCTTCTCCGGGTCGTGCCAGATCCCCTGCTCCTTCGCGTAGGCCTCGACGAGCGCGAGCTGCTGCTCGTCACGACCGGTGAAGCGCAGGTACTTCACCGTCTCCTCGTCGATGGGGAAGATCGCGGCGGTCGAGCCGTACTCCGGCGACATGTTGCCGATCGTGGCCCGGTTGGCCAGCGGGACCGCCGACACGCCGGGACCGAAGAACTCGACGAACTTGCCGACCACCCCGTGCTCGCGGAGCATCTGCGTGATCGTCAGCACCAGGTCCGTCGCGGTCGCGCCGTCGGGCAGACGCCCCTCGAGCTTGAAGCCGACGACCCGCGGGATGAGCATCGACACGGACTGACCGAGCATCGCGGCTTCGGCCTCGATACCGCCGACACCCCAGCCGAGCACGCCGAGGCCGTTGACCATCGTGGTGTGTGAGTCGGTCCCGACGAGCGTGTCCGGGTAGGCGCGCGTGACGCCATCGGTCCCGGTCTCACCGAAGACGACCCGGGCGAGGTACTCGATGTTGACCTGGTGGACGATGCCCGTGCCCGGCGGGACGACCTTGAAGTTCTCGAACGCCTCCTGGCCCCAACGCAGGAAGGCGTAACGCTCCTCGTTGCGCTCGTACTCGAGCGCGATGTTGCGCTGCAGCGCGCTCTCGACCCCGAACACGTCCGCGACCACGGAGTGGTCGATGACGAGCTCCGCGGGCACGAGCGGGTTGATCTTCGACGCGTCGCCTCCGAGGTCCACCATCGCCTCGCGCATGGCGGCGAGGTCGACCACCGCAGGGACGCCGGTGAAATCCTGCAGGATGACCCGTGCCGGGGTGTACTGGATCTCCGTGGCGGGCTTGGCCTTGGCGTCCCAGCCCGCGAGCGCACGCACGTCGTCCGCGGTCACGTTGACCCCGTCCTCGTTGCGCAACAGGTTCTCGAGCAGGACCTTGAGGCTGAAGGGCAGGCGGTCCGCGCCCTCCACGGCGTCGAGTCGGAAGATCTCGTAGGTCTCGTCGCCGACGGTGAGATCGGCGCGGGCATCGAAACTGTTGCTCACGGTGGACTCCGTGGGGCTCGCGGGGCGGGTGCGGGGGCGCGGCGCCGACGACGTCGAGGTAGGCCGGGTCGCGGTCTCGGGCTCGGTCCCGACGGTAGTGGATGCCCGTCGGAGCGATCAGCGCATGTCGATACTATATAACTCATACGGTTATCATGTCCAGTGCATCCGCCGGACGGAACCCGGATGCGCCGACGGACCGAGGGAGGTCGCGATGATGACGGTGGTGCTCATCGGGGACGTGGTCACCTCACGCCGGTTCACCGACGAGCCGGGCCTGCTCGACGGGCTACGCACGGCGCTCGAGCGGGTCAACGGCGCCGTCGAGGCACGCGACCCACTCGCACTGCACGTCCGGGACGAGTTCTTCGGCGTCTACGAGGGCCTCGGCCGTGCGGCGAGCGCGGTGCTGCGGCTCCGGCTCGCCACCGACGAGCTGGTCCTGTCCACCGCCGATCGGATCGACGAGCCGGTGGAGCTGCGCCTCGGGCTGGGTGTCGGCACGGCCAGCGCCGCCGGCGACCACCGGACCGGGACCGCCTGGCGGCACGCGGCGAGCGCCCGGGAGGCGGCCCAGACGCTCGCGGCCCGGCGTGCGTGGCCCGGCTCCCTGCGCAGCACCTGCCGCGCGGACGACACCTCCCTGCAGGCGACGGTCAGCGCCTACCTGCTGCTGCAGGACCAGCTGCTCGCCTGCCTCGATGCCCGCGATCGACGTGCCCTGATCGGGTTGCTCGACGGGGAGCGACAGGTCGACATCGCAGGCGCACTCGGGGTGACCCAACCCGCGATCGCCCGCCGACTGCGCGACCGGGGAGCGCTGGCGCTGTACCGGGCGCTCGAGACGCTGGCCGCGATCGACGACGAGGTGGCCGACTGACTCGGCGCTCCCCGGTGTCCGCGTGGAGCACGGCGACGTACCGCGGGCGGGCCGTTACGCCTCGTGACGCCTCCCGGACCAGGCGTCCGATGCCCGCGGCGTGACCACGAGTGACGCCTGGCTCGTCACAGGGGACCACGCGTGGCGTGACGGGCGCGTCGTGCGTCGCGCGTGCATCGATGTGCGGCCGGCGCCCGTGCAACCTGCGCGCGTCCAACTCGTCGCTGCGACCAGCCGTCGGCGGTGCGGTTCCCCCGGGTTCGGAACGGGTATAGGAACCCGCCGGGCCGGATCGGGTCCGGTCCCGTCACGAGGAGGTGACAGTCAGATGCGGAAGCACCCACGGGTCGGCGTGTTCATCACGACCACCCTCATGGCCGCGGCGATCATCGCGGCACCAGCAGCAGCCGTCGAGGATGCCTCGCCGTCGTACGCGGTCGAGGGAACGGAAGGGTTCTCGGCGCAGGTGTTCGGATGGAGCGGGCCCGAGGTCGGGGCGAGCGGGACGATCACGGGCACCGGCTGCCCGGCGTTCCAGAGCTTCCTGGACGGGCAGGAGGGGGCGCAGCCACCGTTCATCCGGCTGCTCATGATCGCGGAGGGGACCGAGTTCACGCTGTCCGAGGCCGGCACCATCATCTCGGACGCACCGGAGTTCGAGGCCTTCATCGACCTGGGCGGCGCCCTACCCGATGCGGAGTCGGGGACGGCGGAGACCGGCAACTGGGAGATCAGCGACGCGGCCGTCACCACGGGCGGCTGGGATCTGGTCGTGATCTGCAGCCAGTCCCCGAACCGGCAGTTCCTCGTGCTGGACTCGTTCGGCGACGGCGACGGCGACGGCGTGGAGGACGAGGACGACACCCCCGAGGAGGACGCCACCCCCGCGGCGTTCGTCCCGCCGTCCGAGGTCCCGGAGCTCGACGGCCCACTGGAGCTCTCGGCGACCACGATCGAGCCCGGCGGCGCCCTGCTCCTCGCCGGTGACGGGTTCGGGGAGGAGGAGACCGTCACGATCGTGCTCTACAGCGACCCGGTCGTGCTCGCCACGAGCGACACCGACGGCGACGGGGTCCTGAGCGCCGAGGTCACGATCCCGGAGGACACCGAGCCTGGCACCCACACCGTGGTCGCCTTCGGTGCGGACCGTGTGCTCGGGACCGTCATCACGGTGTCGGATCCCGACGCGACCGAGGACGACGAGCCGGACACCGACGGGGCGTCGGACGAGGACGACGGCAGCGACGAGGCCGTCGACGTCGCCGAGGACTCGGAGCAGCTGCCCGAGACCGGCACGACGGCGGCGCTGCTGGCCCTGACGGCGTTGTGCACGCTCGGCCTCGGGGTCGCCATCGTCGCGCGCACGCCGCGGCCGAGCCGGCGCGCCTGACCGGGGCGGCGTGCACCCCCGGGGGGGGGGGGGGGGGGGGGCCCCGCCCGGCGCCGCCCCCCCCGCCCCCCCCCCCGCCGCCC
>JAFIEQ010000214.1 GCA_020832455.1 Nitriliruptoraceae bacterium | reverse complement strand
GGCGGGCGGGGGGCGGGCGCCGGGCCGGCGTGCGGGGCCCCACCTGCCGGGTGCGGACCGCGGGCGCCCGCGGTGGCACCGGCGCCGACGATCACCCCGTCCGCGTCGACGACCACGCAGCCGACCCCCGGGTTGGGTGCCGCGCGACGCACCGCCGGTTGGGCGAGCGCGATCGCCTGGGCCAGGCCACGGCGTTCCCGGCCGGTGGGGCCGGTGGTCCCGACCCCGGGGGCGCTCATCACGGGAGCTCGACCTCGAACTCGATCGGGTCGTCCGGCTCCTCCGATTCCCGACGGTCGAAGGCGTAGGAGGAACCGGACCCGGAACGCGACTTCGCGTAGCGCTTCATCTCGGTCGCGGTGGCCACCGCCTCGCCGTGGTGGGCGAAGTCGCGCACCTGCGTCGAGGCGATGCCGATCGACAACGACAGCAGCGCGAAGCGCTGGGGCACCCCCCGTCGGTCCGGGACCTCGATCGCACCGGCCTCCGCGTCGTCGGGTTCGTAGAACGACGGCGCCAACGCGTCGAACCGGGCCGCGATCTCCTGCGCGGCCCGTTCCGCGAGATCGGGGTGCAGGACCATGACGAAGTCGTCGCCGCCCACGTGGCCGACGAAGCTGCCGTCGTCCGCCAGGTCCTCCTGCACGACCAGCACCAGGCGGCTGAGCGCGCGCAACGCCTCGTCGCCCCGGAGGAAGCCGTAGTGGTCGTTGAACGGCTTGAACCGGTCGAGGTCGATGTAGAGCAGCGCGAACGGTTCCTGCCGGGCGATCCGCTCGGAGAGTTCGCTGAGGATGGTGTCGTTGCCCGGCAGCCCGGTCAGGGGGTTGCGCGTGCGTTGCTGCTCCGCCCGCCGCAGCGCCGAGCGCAGCCGCGCGAGCAGTTCGTCGGCATCGAACGGTTTGGTGATGTAGTCGTCCGCGCCACTGTCGAGCCCGGTGATCGCGTCGGACTTCTGCACCCGGGCGGTCAGCAGCAGCACGGGGATGTTGGACGTCCTGGCGTCCTCACGGAGCCGGCGCAGCGCCTCCAGCCCGTCCATCCGCGGCATCATGACGTCGAGGATGATGACGTCGGGACGCCGATGACGGGCGTGCTCGACGGCCTCCACCCCGTCACCGGCCTGGATGACCTCGTAGCCCGCCAGACCGAGGGTGATGTCGAGGTAGGCGCGGATGTCCTCGTCATCGTCGGCGATCAGGACCCGTGTCGACATCAGCGTTCCCCCGTCCTGGCCAGCGCGGCCGCGGCGACCGCCCGGCGACGCAACTCGCGGACCGCCGCGACGCGATCGGCGGCCCCGAAGACCGACGATCCCGCGACGAAGGTGTCCGCACCGGCCGACGCGGCCTGCTCGATCGTGTCCGGTCCGATGCCGCCGTCCACCTGGATGGTGAACCCGGCGCCCATCCGCGTCCGCCAGTCGACGGCCTCGCGGACCTTGCGCACGCAGTCGGCGCGGAAGGCCTGGCCACCGAACCCCGGCTCCACGGTCATGACCAGGAGCATGTCGACGTGCGGGAGCAGCTCGGTGACCAACGACAGCTCGTGGGCCGGCTTGATGGCCACGCCGACCCGCCCGCCGAGCTCGTGCAACCGGTGGACCAGGGCGAGTGGATCGTCCTCGACCTCCGGGTGGAAGGTGACCGACTCCGCGCCGAGTTCGAGCAGCTGCGGCGCGTACACCGACGGGTCGGTGATCATCAGGTGGCAGTCCAGCATGGTCGTCGTGGCCGCCCGCAGCGACCGCACCACCGGGGGGCCCAACGTCAGGTTCGGGACGTAGTGACCGTCCATGACGTCGACGTGGATCATGTCCACGTCCGCGGCGAGCTCCTCGACCTCCGCACCGAGCCGCGCGAAGTCGGCCGAGAGGATCGACGGGGCGATGCGCACCTGCACGTTGGTGACACTCCCGGTCCGGCGCCAGCGGCCACGCACACTAGCGCGTGCCCGGGACACGACCTCGGCGTCAGCGGTCCGGCTGGGCCCGCTGGAAGGTGATGTGGAACATGCCGTCGGTGTCGTCGGTGTCGGGGAACAGTTGGCGGCGTTCGACCAGCGCGAACCCCGCCCCATCCAGCATCGGCGACACCGTGCGCACGACCTCGTCGGTCTCCGCGGCGGTCCAGGTGCACACCGCGTAGGTCAGATGCCCGCCGGGCGCGACCCGCTCGACGGCGGCCCGCACGAGCCCGACCTGGAGCACCGCCAGGTCGTTGGCGTCCGAGGGGGTCCGACGCCAGCGCACCTCCGGTCGCCGTCGCCCCGTCCCGAGGCCGGTGCAGGGCGCGTCGAGCAGCACGACGTCGTAGCGGTCCTCCGCCGGCAGGGGTGGCTCCGTGGCGTCGCCGACGCGCACGTCGACGGCGACGCCCTGGCGCGCGGCAGCCTGCTCGATGAGGCGAGCCCGGTGCTCGTGCTGTTCGACCGCGGTGACCACCCCGTCCGGGCCGACGATTGCGGCGAGGTGGGTGCTCTTGCCGCCGGGGCCCGCGCACAGGTCGAGGACGCGGTCCCCGGGTCGGGCACGGGTGGCCAGCGCGACCCGCATGGAGGCCTCGTCCTGCGGGACGGCGCGCCCCTCGGCCACCGCGGCGAGCGCACGCGGATCGG
>JAFIEQ010000070.1 GCA_020832455.1 Nitriliruptoraceae bacterium | reverse complement strand
GGCGCTGGGCCGCGGGGGCGGCAAGATCACGCGGGGCGCGCACCTGCGCTAGCGGTGCCCCGACGGGCCCGTCGCCCGGCCGCGACCGGCCGCGACCGGCCGCGACCGGCCGGTTCACCGGATGCGGGTGCGAGAAGTGGCTGCGCAGCGACCACTTCTCGCACGGGAGGCCCGAGCGACCCCCGCGGCCGTGGAAATGATGCGAGAAGTGACGTCCCATCGACCACTTCTCGCCCGCGGTCCCACACGTGGGGCCGGCTGCTGGCCGTGCTGCGCCCGGGGTCAGGCGCCGTCGGGGGTCATGTTGCCGCCCTCGTGCAGCGCGGGGATACGCCCGAGCTTGCCGGCCTGGAAGTCGTCGAAGGCCTGCTGCAGTTCCTCGCGGGTGTTCATCACGAACGGCCCGTACCAGGCCACCGTCTCCCGGATCGGCCGGCCGCCGAGCAGCAGCACGTCCATCTTCGGCGCGCGCGACTCCTGGCGCTCGTCCGCGCTCAGGGTCAGGGTGTCGCCCGCGCCGAAGGTCGCGAGCTGCCCCATCTCGATCGGGCGACGGTCGGTCCCGACCGTGCCGCGGCCGCCCAACACGTAGGCGAGCGCGTTGAACGCGGGGTTCCAGGGCAGCCGCAGCTGCGCGCCGGGTTCGAGCGTGGCGTGGATGAGCGTGATCGGTGTGTGCGTCGAGCCGGGACCGTCGTGCCCGTCGAGATCCCCGGCGATCAGCCGCAGCAGTGCCCCGCCGTCGTGTGAGGTCAGCAGCGTGACCTCGCCGGACTTGAGGTCCTGGTAGCGCGGAGGCGAGAACTTCTTCTCCGCGGGGAGGTTCACCCACAGCTGGAACCCGTGGAACAGCCCACCCTTCACCACGACGTGCTCCGGCGGGGCCTCGATGTGCAGCAGGCCCGACCCGGCGGTCATCCACTGGGTGTCGCCGTCGGTGATGGTCCCTCCGCCGCCGTGCGAGTCCTGGTGGTCGAGGATGCCGTCCAGCATGTAGGTGACGGTCTCGAACCCGCGGTGCGGGTGCCACGAGGTGCCCTTGGGTTCGCCCGGCGCGTACTCCACCTCGCCCATCTGGTCGAGGTGGATGAACGGGTCGAGGTCGCGCAGGTCCGCGCCGGCGAACGCCCGGCGGACGGGGAACCCCTCACCCTCGTAGCCCTTGGGTGCGGTGGTGATGGTGCGCACGGTGCGATCGCTGCTGGCGTGTGCCTCGGGAGCGTGGACACGGGGGAGGGTCAACAGGTCGTCGACGGTGACGGCGGGCATGGCAGCTCCTGGCGCGCGTCGTGGCGGGTTCGGTACCGGTCGAGCGACCATCCTGGTCCCTCGGGCCTCGTGGGGTGCAACGTAAGTTGCGGCAGCAACATTCCCGGATCGACCGGGCCGGCGCGTCGGGCCGGTCGGGCGAGCGGCTAGGCTCGGCGTCCGCCGCAGCCTGTCCGTCGCAGCCTGAGAGGTCCCCCGATGCGTCGTCTGCCCGCGTTGGTCGTCATGGTCGCGCTCGTGTTCACGCTGCTGCCGTTGACGGCAGCAGCGGCGGAGACCGCCGACGACGCCTCGATGATCCTCGCGGTGGAGGAGGACGGTGACGACGGTCCCGTGGGGCCGAACCCGGCCGCCCGCCTCGACGAGGACAACGCCGCGACGACCCTGTCGGGGTACGAGAGCCCCGACGTGCCCTTCACCTGGGGGGCCGCCTGGATCCTGTCGTTCGCCGGGCTCGCCGGGCTGGCGTTGATGGTCGGGTTCTACATGCTGGTGGTGCGCCGCCCGGACGGCAGCAGCTGAACCGGCCTCGCCGGACCGGTCGGGCCTGGTGGCCGGCCGGCCCTGCACTCACGCGGTCCGGGCGAGCGGTCGGCACCGCGCTCACGCGGGGTCCGGTGCCTCCTGTCGCGCCCGCCGGTCACGTGCGTTCGGGCGCGTGACGCGAGCCGCGCCCCACCCCGCGCCGTAGGGTGCTGACCACCCACCGAACGATCCGGAGGAGCGGTGCCACACGAGCGTCCGTTGATCGATGAACGCGCGGCCCGCTGGGCGGCCGGCTTCGTCGCACCGGTTCGTCGGGACCAGCCCTCCCAGGTCGCCGCGCTGCGTGCCGACGTCGCCCGTGACCTGCCCGCCATCGACGCCGCGGCCAGGGACTGGACGCAGCTCGGGCAGCAGTTGCCCCCGACCCGCGCGCAGGTCGTCGGCCGCAGCGGGTTCGTCACCGCCAACCTCGAGGGGATGCGCGGCGTCTTCGAGCCGATGCGCGCCCGCCTCGAACGCCGCCGCGCGCTGGCCAGCCGCGTGATGGGTGTCCAGCTCGGCGCCGTCCTCGGCCTGCTCAGCATCAAGGTCCTCGGACAGTTCGTCCTGCCGCTGGGCGGTCCCGGCGGCGGTCGTCTGCTGGTGGTCGGCCCCAACGTGCTCGACCTCGCTGACGAGCACGGCCCGCTGGCGGACGACATCCGTCGCACCGTCGTCCTGCACGAGGTCACCCACCGGTTGCAGTTCGACGGCAACCCGTGGCTGGGCGATCACCTGCGTGGCCTGATGGGCCGCTACCTGTCCGCCGCGCGTACCGACCCGACCGAGCTGTCGGAGATCGCGCCGCGGTTGCCGGAGATCCTCGTCGAGGTCAAGCGCACCGGCGATCTGCAGCCGCTGCTGCAGACGGTGCTGACCGAGGAACAGGCCGAGGTCATCGGCGAGGCGCAGGGGCTGATGAGCCTGCTCGAGGGGCACGGCAACGCCACCATGTACGAGGCCGCCGACACCGACCTGATCACCGATCCGCAGGGCGTCCGCGAGGCCATCGCGGCACGGCGCGGCGACCTGGCCTCCAAGGTGCTGTCCGCCGTGGCAGGCATGGAGATGAAGCGCAAGCAGTACCGCGACGGGGAGGCGTTCGTGCGCGCCGTCGTCGAGCAGGCCGGCATCCCGGGGCTCAACCGGGCTTTCAGCGGGCCAGCGTCGCTGCCCACGGTCGACGAGGTCGGGGACCCGCAGGCGTGGCTCGACCGCGTCGCTGCCTGAGGTGTCCGCACGGCATCCGAGCGCGGATCCGGCGGCGGGCCGCGTCGAGGCGTCCGGCCCGCACGGACCCCGCCTGCCCGCACCCGGCCCGCACCCCGCCGGTCGCACGCGCCCACAGCTGATCGACGAGGTGACGCGGCAGGCGCGTGCTGTGCCCCGAGGCGCGGTGGTCGTCGTCGCGTGCTCAGCAGGGGCCGACTCCACCGCGCTGGCCGCGCTGCTCGACGAGGCCCGCGCCGATCTCGATCTGCGTCTGGTCCACGTCGACCACGGCATCCGTTCCACCGAGGAGCGCGCCGCCGACCACCTCGCGGTCACCACGCTCGCGTCCTGGCTCGGCCGGCCCGTCGAGGTGGTGACGCTCGATCTCGGGGCGGACGGTGTGAACGAGGAGCGCGCTCGCGACGCCCGCCACGCCGCCTTGGAGGGCGTCGCCACGGACCTCGCCGCCGTCGCGATCGCCTACGGCCACACGGCCGAGGACCAGGCCGAGACCGTCCTGCTCCGCCTCGCGCGCGGCACGGGGACCACGGGAGCCGGGGGCATGTCGAGCTGGCTGCCCACCGACCGCGGGTTCGCCCGCTGGCGGCCGCTGCTGCGCCTGCGACGCGCGGATGTGCACCGCTTCGTCGAGGGCGAGGGCCTGCCGACCCACCGTGACCACACGAACGACGACGACACGGTGCGTCGGATCCGGGCCCGCACGGAGCTGCTCCCCGCGCTCGGTCGGCTCGCCGACGATCCGGTCGGCGCGCTGGGGCGCTTCGCGGATCTCGCCACCGACGACGCGGTGACGCTCGATCGGCTCGCCGCCACCTCGCCGGCGGCGGCGCTGCAGCGCGGCACGGTGGTGCTCGTCGAGCAGCGCGCCGTCGGTCGCCTCGAGCCGGCCATCGGGCGTCGGGTGGTGCGCGACGCGCTGATCGCGGTCACCGGCCAGGTGCCCGATGCGGCGACCACGGCGAGGGTGCTCGGGACCCGTGGCCCCGCCGCGCGCACCCTGTCCGGCGGGATCCGTCTGCGCGCCGATCACGGCTGGTGGGCCCTCGAGCGCCTGCCGAGCGAGGACCGCGCCGGCGCGCTGGACACGGCGTCCCGGCCCGGCTCCGCCCCGGCCGTCCCGGCCGACCCGGTTGTCGAGGTGCCGCTCGACCGGTCGGTGTCACTGCCCTGGCCCCCCCTCGGACTCGCCGTCCGTGTCGAGGTGGAGCCCGATCCGGCGGCCGGGGCCGCGGGCAGCGGACAGATCGCGCTCCAGCTGCCGGGTGCCTGGACGCCACCCCCGATCGAGGAGGCCACGGACCTGCGGCTGCCCGGGCTCGGGGCCGACTGGCGCACGCTGGTCCTGCCGACCTCGGGGGACGTGCTGCACGTGCGTACCCCGCGGGCCGGCGACGTGCTGCGCACCGCGGCCGGGACGAAGCGGCTCGTGGCGTTGTTCCGCGACGCCGGTGTGCCACGGGCGCTGCGCTCCCGGTGGCCGGTGGTCGCGAGCGAGGCCGGCTGTGTCTGGGTCCCCGGCGTCGCCGCCGACGTGGCCGTCGCCGCCCGGGGGCGCGCGTCACCGAGGGCCGTGCTCGGCCTGGTGGTCGGCGACGCCCGGGCGTGAGGGGCCGGCCGTCGCCCCCGCCCCGGCCGCGGAGGTGGGACGACTAGCCTGCACAGCACCCGAGCCCCCTGCAGCGCCTCGCGCCGGACGGATCACGACGATGGCAGACGCCAGCGACGACCTCTCGGACCTGCCAGCGGTCTTCCGCGACGACGTCGAGTCCGTGCTCATCGATGCCGGTCAGATCGAGCGACGCCTCGGGGAGCTCGCGGCGGAGATCGACCGGGACTACGCCGGACGCGAGCTGCTGCTGATCGGCGTGCTCAAGGGCGCGGTGTTCGCGATGGCGGACCTCGCGCGGCGTATCACGGTGCCGACCGCGATGGACTTCATGGCCGTGTCCTCCTACGGCTCCTCGACGTCGTCCTCGGGGGTCGTGCGGATCCTCAAGGACCTGGACACGGAGATCGAGGGTCGGCACGTGCTCATCGTGGAGGACATCGTCGACTCCGGGCTGACGTTGGACTACCTGCTGAAGAACCTGCGTTCGCGCCACCCCGCCTCGATCGAGATCGCGGCGTTGCTCACCAAGCCGAGCCGCCGTGAGGTCGATCTCGACGCGCGCTACGTCGGCTTCGAGGTCCCCGATGTCTTCGTGGTCGGCTACGGGCTCGACTACGCCGAGCGCTACCGCGGGTTGCCCTCGATCGTCACCCTCAAGCCGGAGGTCTACGGCGGCTAGGGACCCCGCGAGGTTGCGCCCCGGGCGCGCACCCTCCCCGGGGGGCCAGGCCCCGCCGGTGGTAGCATCGAACCCCTCGCGTACGCCCACGCCTGCGTATCGCTCCCGGGGCCGCCGTCGCCCGGCACCGCATCGATCTGCGGTCGCCAGACCGGTCCGACCGTCCGCACGACCCGGACCGGTGGGAGCTCCCCGAACCGGCGAGGTGGAGTCACCGTGGCGGACAAGAAGCCGACACCGCGTTTCCTCAAGGGGCCCTTCCCCTGGATCATCGCCGTCGCGGCGGCCCTGTTCCTGGGTCTGGGCCTGTTGCAGGGCGCCTCGGGGCCCTCGGAGCTGACCTGGACGGAGTTCTCGACCGCGGTCGAGAACGGCCAGCTGCAGGGGCAGAACCTCGAGGTCACCACCGTCGGGAACCGGTCCCAGACCATCGAGGGACAGCGCACCGTCAGCGGGTCACCGACGCCGTTCACGGTCACGTTCAACCCCGACATCAACGGGGACCGGCTCGCCTCGTGGGTGAACAGCGGGCAGATCGGCAACATCCAGTTCGAGTCCGAGCAGTCGGGCGCGCTGGCCTCGGTGCTGATCACCGTCGTGCCGTTCCTGCTCATCCTCGTGGTCTTCTTCCTGCTGATGCAGAACATGCAGGGCGGTGGCGGCCGCGTGATGCAGTTCGGCAAGTCCAAGGCCAAGATGGTCTCCAAGGACGCGCCGAAGGTGACCTTCTCCGACGTGGCCGGGGCGGAATCGGCGGTCGAGGAGCTCCGGGAGATCAAGGAGTTCCTCGAGACCCCGGAGAAGTTCCAGGCCATGGGGGCCAAGATCCCCAAGGGCGTGCTGCTCTACGGGCCGCCGGGGACGGGCAAGACCCTGCTCGCCCGCGCGGTCGCCGGTGAGGCGGGCGTGCCGTTCTTCTCCATCTCCGGGTCCGACTTCGTGGAGATGTTCGTCGGCGTCGGCGCCAGCCGGGTGCGCGACCTGTTCGAGCAGGCCAAGGCCAACGCCCCCGCGATCATCTTCGTGGACGAGATCGACGCCGTCGGTCGCCACCGCGGCGCGGGCATGGGCGGGGGCCACGACGAGCGTGAGCAGACCCTGAACCAGCTGCTCGTCGAGATGGACGGCTTCGACACGCGCACCGCGGTGATCCTCATCGCGGCCACCAACCGGCCCGACATCCTCGACCCGGCGCTGCTGCGCCCGGGCCGCTTCGACCGGCAGATCGTGGTCGACCGGCCCGACCTGGTCGGTCGTGAGCAGATCCTGGAGGTCCACAGCCGCGGCAAGCCGCTCGCCGAGGACGTCGACCTGTCGGTGCTCGGCCGGTCCACGCCCGGGTTCACCGGTGCCGACCTCGCCAACCTGATCAACGAGGCCGCCCTGATCTCCGCCCGCAAGGGACACGAGGAGATCGGCATGCCCGCGTTGCAGGAGTCGATCGAGCGGGTCATCGCGGGACCGGAACGTCGGACCCGGCTCATGGGGGAGAACGAGCGGCGCACGGTCGCCTACCACGAGGCCGGCCACGCCATCGTCGGACACGCGCTGCCCAACGCCGACCCGGTGCACAAGATCACGATCATCCCGCGCGGGCAGGCACTGGGCTTCACGATGCAGCTGCCCACGGAGGACAAGTACCTCATCTCGCGCTCGGAGCTGATCGACCGGCTCGCGGTGATGATGGGTGGCCGGGTCGCCGAGGAGCTCAAGGTCGGCGACATCACCACCGGTGCCGGTGACGACATCCGCAAGGCGACCGCCACCGCCAAGGAGATGGTGACCCAGTACGGCATGTCCAGCGCGTTGGGGCCCATCACGCTGGGGCAGAAGGACTCGCAGCCGTTCCTCGGCAAGGAGTTCGGGCACCAGGCCGACTACGGCGGGCAGGTCGCCGCGCAGATCGACGACGAGGTCCGTGCCCTGCTCGACGAGGCCCACGACGAGGCGCTGCAGATCCTCGTGGAGAACGACGACGTGCTCGAGGACCTCGCCACGCGGCTCCTCGACGTGGAGACGGTCGATGGCGACCTGCTCGCCGAGGTCTTCGAGCCGGTGCGCCACCGGCCGAGCCGGGCGCTGACGATCCCCGAGGCGGACGACCCCGCCGCGGTGATCGCCCGGTTGCGGCGTCAGCAGCTCGGGAGCTCGAACGGCAACGGGCACCACGGCAACGGCAACGGCAACGGTCACGCCCGCGACGAAGTGACGTCCAGCGGCGAGGCGGCACCGAAGCAGGGCTGACCCCGAAAGCCATCGTCCGACTGGGTGACGATGCACGCCGACGGCGCACCCGCCGTGTCCTGGAGGAACCCGTGGCCATCCAACCGTTGTCCGCCAACGACGTCGCCCACGACGGGCTCGACGAGGTCGATGGGCTCGAAGCCGACGTCCTCTCCCTCCACCACGACGAGCAGATCCGCCGGGTACGCCACATCACCGGCATCCAGCCCGAGCGGACGTTCGACCACGACAAGATCCAGCAGGCCGTGCGGATGCTGTTCGAGGCCATCGGCGAGGACCCCGAGCGTCCTGGCATCGTCGACACCCCGGCGCGGGTCGCACGCGAGTACGACGAGATCTTCGCCGGTCTGCTGGTCGACCCGGCGGAGGTCCTCAGCGTCTCCTTCGACGAGGCCTACGACGAGATCGTCATGATGAAGGGCATCCCCTTCTACTCGATGTGCGAGCACCACCTGGTGCCCTTCACCGGGGAGGCCGCCGTCGCCTACCTGCCCAACCGCAGCGGACAGGTCACGGGGCTGTCCAAGTTGGCGCGGCTCGTCGACGTGTGCGCCAAGCGGCCCGGGCTGCAGGAGCGCATGACGGCGATGATCGCCGACGCCCTCGAGCGGGCGCTCGACCCGCGTGGAGTGATGGTCGTGGTCGAGGCGCGCCACTTCTGCATGGAGATGCGCGGGATCCGCAAGCCCGGCGCCATGACGGTCACCTCGGCGGTGCGCGGCAAGTTCCGCGACGACCCGAAGACCCGCAGCGAGGCGCTGACCCTGCTCAAGGGCTGAGCTGCGCGCGACGGGAACCGGCGCCACGTACGGTCGCGTCACGATCCACGTCCCCGTCGTCGAAGTCCGAGGTCGTCGTCCGCATGTCCGATCGCGTCATCGTCCGTGTCGAGGACGCCACCCTGGCCACCGATGGGGGCCCGGTCCGGCTCGTGCTGAGCCGGCTGCGCCCACGGCAGGTCGACCGCCTGCGCACGGCCGCCACGGTCCTGCACGAGCATCGGGACCGGGTGACGGTCCTGGTCGTCCCGGCGGCGCTGTGGACGCTGGCTGACCGCTTCGACGAGGACCTCGAGGCGCTCACCACGGCCATCGACGAGGCGGTCGCATCCTGGCGGGTCGCCCCTGCGGATCTGCGAACCCCGGCCGGGTCGGTGGCGCTCGGGGATGGACCGCGCCTGATGGGCGTGCTCAACGTCACACCGGACTCCTTCTCCGACGGCTCGATCGCCTACGACCCCGCCGACCACCCACGCCGGGCGATCGCAGCCGGGGAGGCGTTGCTGGCGGCGGGCGCGGACATCGTCGACGTCGGTGGGGAGTCGACCCGGCCCGGTGCCGCACCGGTCGGGGTCGAACAGGAGCTGGCCCGCGTCGTGCCGGTGATCCGTGCGCTGGCCCGGGCCGGCGCCGTCGTCTCGGTCGACACCGTCAAGGCACCGGTCGCCGCCGCCGCCATCGACGCCGGCGCGGCCATCGTCAACGACATCTCCGCGGGTCGGCTCGATGCGGCGTTGCTCCCGACGGTCGCCTCGGCCGGGGTGCCCTACGTCCTCACCCACATGCAGGGGACCCCGCAGACGATGCAGCACGACCCGCGCTACGACGACGTCGTGGCCGAGGTCTTCGAGCAGCTCGCGACCGACCGTGACCGGGCGGTGGCCTGTGGGATCGATCCCGCGTCCATCCTCGTCGACCCGGGGATCGGGTTCGGCAAGACCCTGCGACACAACACGGCCCTGCTCGGCGCGCTCCGGAGCCTGACGAGCCTCGGCCACCCGGTGCTGGTGGGGACGTCACGCAAGTCCTTCATCGGTCGCCTGACGGGGATCGACGATCCCGGGGAGCGTCTCGAGGGATCGTTGGCCAGCGCCGCGCTCGCCGCTGCCGACGGTGCGGCCGTCCTGCGGGTGCACGACGTCGAGGCCACGCGTCGTGCGCTGGCCGTCGCCCGCGCCATCGCGGTCGAGCGGCCCGGCGCGGTGCGAGCCGCCACCTCGGAGCTGTCCCGGACGCACGCCACCAGCACGACCACCACCGACGATCCCCCGACCGCGGAGCGCGGTGGTGGGTCGATGAGCCGAGGGGCCACACCGTGACCGACCGCATCGAGGTGACCGGCATCGAGGTGTTCGGCCACCACGGCGTCCTGCCGCACGAGCGCACCTACGGCCAGCGGTTCGTGGTCGACCTGGTGCTGGAGGCGGACCTGTCGGCCGCCGGACGTTCCGACGCCCTGGCGGACACCATCGACTACGGCGCGGTGACCGCGGACGTGCTCGCCATCGCGGGCGGGGAGCCGGTCGATCTGATCGAGCGGCTGGCCGAACGGATCGCGGATCGCTGCCTGCAGGACGAGCGGGTGCGCGCCTGCGAGGTCACGGTTCACAAGCCCGCCGCGCCGGTCCCCGCGGTGGTCGCCGAGGTGGCCGTGCGCATCCGGCGGGAGCAGGCGTGAACCGCACGGCCTGGCTCGGGCTCGGCGCGAACGTCGGTGACACGCTGGAGACGTTGACGGCGGCGGTCTACGCCATCGACGAACTCGACGGGGTCGGTGTCGAGGAGGTCTCGGCGATCTACGAGACGCCCCCCTGGCCGCCCCCGGACGACCCGCGTTCGGTCACCCAGGACCCGTTCCACAACCTGGTGGTCCGGCTCGTGACCAGCCTGGAGCCGCACGCGCTGCTGCGGGAGACGATGCTGCTCGAGGCGGCGTTCGGCCGCGACCGCGCTCGCGAGATCCGCTGGGGGCCGCGGCCGTTGGACATCGACCTGCTGCTGGTCGGCGACGTCGTGCTCGACACCCCGGACCTGGTGTTGCCCCACCCCCGGATCGAGGAGCGGGCGTTCGTCCTGGTCCCGCTCATCGAGGTCGCGCCCGGCGGTCGGCTCCCCGACGGACGACGGTTCACCTCCCTGCTGCAGGCGATCGCGCCGATCGAGGACATCGAGCTGGTCGTGCGCCTCGACGAGGTCCCAACCCGCCACCTGTCGCGACCCGAGGGCCCCGGTGGGGGTGCGGCCACCCCGCAGCGGCCCGGCCTCGACCCCACGGACCCGGCGGTCGGCCGGTGACCCGGACCCGCGTCACCATCGTCGGACCCGGGCGTGGCGGGGCGTTGTTGGCCACGTCCGCCGCCCGCGCCCGGGGGGCCGGGGTCGCCGGCGCGGGCGGGCCGGCGGCGGCCCGCGACCGGCTGCGCGGGCTGGTCGCCGGCGTGCGTGACCTCCCGCTGGCGGAGGCCGTCGGGCTGGCGGACCTCGTGCTGCTCGCGGTCCCCGACGACGCGATCGTCCCCACCGTCCGCTCGCTCGCGCGCGAGGACGTGTGGCGCGCCGGGCAACGCCTCGTGCACGTGGCCGGGTCGCACGGGCTGGAGCCGCTCGAACTCGCGCGGCGGGCCGGTGTGGGCACCGCTGCCTGTCACCCGGCGATGACCGTGCCTGCGGACACGACCGACCCGGACCACCTCCTCGGCGTCCGCTGGGCGGTGACCGCGGGGTCGGCCGACCTGGCCTGGGCCCGGGAGGTCGTCGAGGCGCTCGGCGGTGACCCCGTCGAGGTCGCGCCCGACCGCCGGGTCCTCTACCACGCGGCCCTGACGGTCGGCTCCAACGCGGTGGCGGCGGCGACCGCCAGCGCGCGGGCGCTGCTGCACGCCGCGGGGGTCCAGGACCCGGGGGCGCTGCTCGCACCGCTCGCGCACGCCAGCGTCGAGGTAGCCGTCGCGCAGGGGGCGGGTGGAGTGACGGGCCCCATCGTGCGTGGCGACCACGGCACGCTCGCCCGGCACCTGCAGGCCCTTGACGTCGACGTGCCGGACCTCGCGGCGCGCTACCGGGCCCTGCAGCAGGTCGTGCTCGCCACCGTCGCCCCCGGGTTGGCCCCGCAGGTCCACGACGAGCTGGCTGCGCTGCTCGACGCCGCGCCGGCCACCTCGCCCACCTCGCCCACGCCGAGCGCGCCCGGGGCCGCCGCGCCTCCCGCGCCCTCACCGTCGACCACGGCCCCGGGGCGCGCCTGATGGAGCAGCTGACGACGATCGACGCGGTCCGGGCCCACGTCGCCGCGCAGCGACGGGCGGGTGCGCGCGTCGCGCTGGTGCCGACGATGGGCGCGCTGCACGAGGGGCACCTGGCGTTGGTCGAGGCCGCCCAGCGGCACGCGGAGGTGGTGATCGTCAGCATCTTCGTGAACCCGACCCAGTTCGACCGCGCGGACGACCTTGAGGCCTACCCCCGCGATCTGCCCGGCGACCTGGCAGCGCTGCGCGCGCTCCCGACGCCGCCCAGCGGCGTGTTCACCCCCGCGGTCGGCGAGCTGTACCCGACCGCGCCGCGCACCAGGGTGTCGGTCGCCGGGCTCACCGACGGGTTGTGCGGGGCGAGCCGGCCCGGGCACTTCGACGGGGTCGCGACGGTGGTCACCAAGCTGCTGACGATCGTCGCGCCGGACGTCGCGGTGTTCGGTCGCAAGGACCGGCAACAGCTGGAGGTCATCCGCACCCTGGTCGCCGATCTGGACCTGCCCGTGACCGTGCTGGGTGTGCCGACGGTGCGTGACCCCGACGGGCTCGCACGCTCGAGCCGCAACCGGCGGCTCAGCCCGGCCGCCCGGCAGGTGGCGCTCGCGCTGCCGCGGTCGTTGGCGGCGGCGGCCCGGGCGGGTGTCGCGTCCCGTGGTGGCGGCGGGCTCGACCCGACGGCGATCGCTGCGGCGGCACAGCAGGTCCTGGCCACGGCCGGGGTGCAGCCCGAGTACCTCGAGGCTGTCGATCCGGTGACCCTGGCGCCGCCACCCGATGGGACCGCCGTCCGGCTGCTGGTCGCGGTCGCTGCGGTGATCGACGGGGTCCGCCTGATCGACAACGTCGAGGTGGGCGACCCCGACGACGAGGCCGCACTGCTCGCCCTCGCCTAGCGTGCGCCCGGGGCCGCCCCCCGACGGCGCCCCACGACAGCGCCCCACGAGCTGACCCGGCCCGCGCGGTCGTCCACCCGCGGCCCCACCCGCGGCTCGCCTCGTCGTCCGCCCCCGCGGCTCGCCTCGTCGTCCGCCCTTCGTCCGCCCTCTCGTCCCGACCCGACGCCAGATCCGGAGGCGCCCCGTGCTGCTCGCCATCGACGTGGGCAACTCGAACACCGTCATCGGCGCCTTCGTCGACGACGAACTCGTGCACCGCTGGCGGGTCTCCACCGTGTCGCAGCGCACACCGGACGAGATGTGGCTGCTGATCACCGGGCTGTTGTCCGGCGTCGGGCGGGCGGGACGGGACATCGTCGGGGTCGTCATCGCCAGCGTGGTGCCGCCCGTCACGGAGACGCTGCGTCACGCGCTGGCGGACGTCGCGAGGATCCGCACGGTGGTGATCGAGCCGGGGGTCCGCACGGGACTCGCGATGCGCGTGGACAACCCCCGGGAGGTCGGGGCCGACCGCATCGCGAACGCCGTGGCCGTCAACGACCTGTACGGCGGACCCGCGGTGGTCGTCGACCTCGGGACCGCCATCAGCGTCGATGCGGTCGCGGCGGACGGCACGTTCCTGGGCGGCGCGATCGCCCCGGGGGTGTCCACCGCCGCCGATGCCCTCACCGAGCGTGCCGCCCGGTTGCCCGGGGTGGAGATCGCGCTGCCCGACAGCCCCGTCGGCCGGTCCACGGTCACCGCGTTGCAGTCGGGCCTGGTCTACGGCTTCGCGGGGCTGG
The DNA here is from genome assembly GCA_020832455.1 of Nitriliruptoraceae bacterium. Lineage (GTDB taxonomy): Bacteria > Actinomycetota > Nitriliruptoria > Nitriliruptorales > Nitriliruptoraceae > PWLR01. The sequence continues at coordinate 7,993 of JAFIEQ010000070.1, read as the reverse complement.
TCGACGGCCTGGTCAGTCGCCTCCACCTCGAGCTCGGACCCGGGGTCACGACCGTGGCGACCGGTGGGTCGGCGGGGGTGGTGTTGGAGGTCTGTGCCACGGTGGACCACCACGACCCGGCCCTGACCCTCAAGGGGCTGCGACTGGTCTGGGAGCGCAACACCGCCGGACGCTGAGCACGCGCGTGGCGGTAGCGTGCGGACCCGACGACGTGCACCGCTGAGGACCCCGACGTGACCGACATCCCACCGAGCCCGGATCAGCCCGATCCCGACGAGCGATCCAAGCTCGCGGAGATCGTCGCGACCCGCCGTGCCAAGGTGGCCTCCCTGCGTGAGGCCGGCGTCGACCCGTACCCGGTGGGGTTCCGGCCGACGACCACGCTGCACGACCTGCGCACGGCCTTCCCGGCCCTGGAGCCCGGTGAGGAGACCGGGCAGCAGGTCTCGGTCGCCGGCCGGCTGGTCGGCAAGCGCGAGCTCGGGCGTCTGAGCTTCCTGGTGCTGCGCGAGGACGGCGTGGAGCTGCAGCTGTTCTGTCCGGTCAAGGCGCTCGACGAGGACTCCCACGCGCTGGTCGCCGACCTCGACATCGGCGACTGGGTCGGGGCTCGGGGCGAGGTCCTGGCCACCAAGACCGGCGAGCTGTCGGTCAAGCCCGCCACCGTGCAGCTGCTGGGCAAGGGGCTGCGTCCGTTGCCCAAGTGGCACGGCCTGAGCGACACGGAGCTGCGCTTCCGGCAACGCGAGCTCGACCTCGTGGTCAACGCCGAGGCACGACAGGCGTTCACGATCCGGGCCCGCGTGCTCACGGCGCTGCGTGCGGAGATGACCGAGCGCGGGTTCGTCGAGGTGGAGACCCCGATCCTGCACCCGATCCCCGGCGGTGCGCTCGCCAAGCCCTTCGTGACCCACCACAACGCGCTCGACGAGGACCTCTACCTGCGGATCGCGCCGGAGCTGTACCTCAAGCGGCTCATCGCGGGGGGGATGCCCCGGGTGTTCGAGCTCGGGCGGGTGTTCCGCAACGAGGGGATGAGCCCGCGGCACAACCCGGAGTTCACGATCCTGGAGTCCTACGCGGCCTACGACGACTACCACGACGTCATGGCGATGACCGAGGCCCTGCTGCAGCGGGCCGCGCGCGACGCGGTGGGCACCACGGAGCTGACCTACCAGGGCCGCGAGGTCTCGCTGGCCGGGCCCTTCGCGCGTCGGCCGCTGCTGGCGCTCGTGCAGGAGGCGACCGGCCGGGACGACGTGGACTACGACACCGACCTCGCCGTCTGGCGTGAGCTGTGCGCCACCCACGACGTCCACGTCGAGGACACCTGGGGGGTGGGCAAGCTCGCGCTGGAGCTCTACGAGGCGCTGGTCGAGTCCACGCTGTGGGACCCGACCTTCGTGATCGATTATCCCGTGGAGGTCTCACCGCTGGCGCGGCGACACCGCGAGTTGCCCCACGTCACGGAGCGCTTCGAGCTGATCGTCACCGGGCGTGAGTTCGCCAACGCCTTCTCCGAGCTCACCGACCCCGACGACCAGCGCGCACGCATGGAGGCCCAGGCGCGCGCCAAGGACGCCGGTGACGAGGAGGCGATGGCCGTCGACGAGTCCTACCTGCGGGCGATGGAGCTCGGGCTGCCCCCGACGGGCGGGCTGGGCATCGGTGTGGACCGGCTCGTGATGCTGCTCGCCGACGTGGCCAACATCCGCGACGTGATCCTGTTCCCGACGCTGCGCCCCGAGCGCGGCTGACCCGGCCCCCGGAGGTCGTCCGCGTGCGCATCACCGTCTACACCTCGTCCTCCGACGCCGTCGCGTCCGGCTACGTCGAGGCAGCACGCGCCGTCGGCAGGGCGCTGGCGGACGCCGGACACGAGCTCGTCTACGGCGGCACCGCCATCGGGCTGATGGGTGCCGTGGCGGCGGGTGTGCGCGAGGGTGGCGGTCGGGTCACCGGCGTCGTCCCCGAGCTGATGGCGGCGCGCGGGCTGACCGACGTCGCCTGCGACGAGGTGATCGTCACCGCGGACATGGCCAGCCGCAAGGCCACGATGCTCGAACGTGGGGAGGCCTACCTGGCGCTGCCCGGCGGGTTCGGGACCCTGGAGGAGTTCTTCGAGGCGCTGACCCTCAAGCAGCTGGGGGTGCACGACCGGCCCGTGGTCCTCTACGACCACGACGGGTTCTGGCAGCCGCTGCTGGCGCTGTTCCAGCACCTGTTCGACGAGCGGTTCGCCAAGCCGGCCTACGCAGAGCTCTACGCGGTGCTCGACTCCGTCGACGGGCTGCTCGACCACCTCGCCGGCTACACCCCGCCGGACGTCCCCACGAAGTGGTTCTGAGCGCGGCGTCAGGGGACGCCCGCCGCTGCGCGCGGGCGGATGTGCGTCGGCTCGACGCAGGTCGCCGGTGCCCGGCGCGCGCAGGTCGCGCTCGTGGTGGCCGCCCACCGGTCATCCTGGCTCCCGCATCGGCGTCAGCGCTCACCCGTGGACGACTGGTGCCGATCTGATGAACCGGTGCCCCTTCGCGCACCGAACCCCTCCGACCGCCCCCGTACCGATGGGTTACGCTCGACCGGGCCCTCCTCGCCCGGTTCCGCGGGACCCACGGCCCGGAGGTCCCCGTAGTTCCGACCTCGCTGGAAAGAAGGCCGCATGTTCGAGCGGTTCACCGACCGAGCCCGACGGGTGGTCGTCCTCGCGCAGGAAGAAGCGAGGATGCTCAACCACAACTACATCGGGACCGAGCACATCCTGCTCGGACTGATCCACGAGGGTGAAGGCGTCGCCGCCAAGGCCCTCGAATCCATGAACATCTCCCTGGAGGCCGTGCGCAACCAGGTGACGGAGATCATCGGCCGTGGGCAGACCGCCCCCGCCGGGCACATCCCGTTCACGCCGCGCGCGAAGAAGGTCCTGGAGCTGTCCCTGCGCGAGGCGTTGCAGCTCGGGCACAACTACATCGGGACCGAGCACATCCTGCTCGGGCTCATCCGGGAGGGTGAGGGCGTCGCCGCGCAGGTGCTCCAGAAGCTCGGCGCCGACCTCAACCGCGTCCGCCAGCAGGTCATCCAGCTGCTGTCCGGCTACGCCGGTGGCGAGCAGGGCAAGGCGGGTGCCGGTGTCGGCGAGGGATCCGGTCAGGGCTCCCGTGAGGGCTCCACGATCCTGGACCAGTTCGGGACCAACCTCACCCAGGCGGCGCGCGACGGCGACCTCGACCCGGTCATCGGCCGGCAGCGCGAGATCGAGCGCGTCATGCAGGTCCTGTCGCGTCGGACCAAGAACAACCCGGTCCTGATCGGTGAGCCGGGCGTGGGCAAGACGGCCGTCGTCGAGGGCCTCGCCCAGCGCATCGTCGCCGGGGAGATCCCGGAGACGCTGAAGGACAAGCACCTCTACACCCTCGACCTCGGCGCGCTCGTGGCCGGGTCGCGCTACCGCGGTGACTTCGAGGAGCGGCTGAAGAAGGTCCTCAAGGAGATCACCTCCCGCGGGGACATCATCCTGTTCATCGACGAGATCCACACGCTCGTCGGTGCCGGTGCCGCCGAGGGCGCGATCGACGCCGCATCCATCCTCAAGCCGATGCTGGCGCGCGGTGAGCTGCAGACCGTGGGTGCGACCACGCTCGACGAGTACCGCAAGCACCTCGAGAAGGACGCGGCCCTCGAGCGCCGGTTCCAGCCGGTGAAGGTCGAAGAGCCCTCGATGGAGCACACCATCGAGATCCTCAAGGGGTTGCGCGACCGCTACGAGGCACACCACCGCGTCACCATCACCGACGACGCGCTGATCGCCGCCGCGGAGCTCGCCGACCGCTACATCTCCGACCGGTACCTGCCGGACAAGGCCATCGACCTGATCGACGAGGCCGGCTCCCGGCTACGCATCCGGTCGATGACCACCCCGCCGGACCTCCAGGACCTCGACGCGGAGATCGAGAACGCGCGCAAGGCCAAGGAGGACGCCATCGACGCGCAGGACTTCGAGCGCGCCGCGGGCCTGCGTGACGAGGAGAAGACGCTGATCGACCGGCGCTCCATGCGCGAGGACGAGTGGCGTTCCGAGGGGCTCGACACGGTGCTCACCGTGGACGAGGAGGTCATCGCCGAGGTGCTGTCCACCTGGACCGGCATCCCGGTGCTGAAGCTCACCCAGGAGGAGACCGACAAGCTGCTGCACATGGAGGACGAGCTGCACAAGCGCGTCATCGGGCAGGAGCAGTCGATCTCCGCGGTGTCCAAGGCCATCCGTCGCACCCGGGCGGGACTCAAGGACCCCAAGCGTCCCGCCGGCTCGTTCATCTTCCTCGGCCCCTCGGGTGTCGGGAAGACCGAGCTCGCCAAGACGCTGGCCGAGTACCTCTTCGGCGACGAGAACTCGCTGATCCACCTCGACATGTCCGAGTACATGGAGAAGCACACGGTCAGCCGGCTCATCGGTTCGCCCCCGGGTTACGTGGGCTACGACGAGGGTGGGCAGCTGACCGAGAAGGTCCGTCGCAAGCCGTTCTCCGTGGTCCTGTTCGACGAGGTCGAGAAGGCCCACCCGGACGTGTTCAACACGCTGCTGCAGATCCTGGAGGACGGTCGCCTGACCGACTCGCAGGGCCGCACGGTGGACTTCAAGAACACGATCCTGATCATGACCTCCAACCTCGGCACGAAGAACCTGACCTCCCCGAGCGTCGGGTTCGCCGCCGAGGACGACAACTCGATGTACGAGAAGATGAAGCGGCAGGTGGACGAGGAGCTCAAGAAGCACTTCCGTCCGGAGTTCCTCAACCGCATCGACGACACGATCGTCTTCCACCCGCTGACCCACGAGGAGATCAAGCAGATCGTCGATCTCATGATCCGCCGCGTGAAGTCGCAGCTGCGCACCAAGGGGCTCGACCTCGAGCTCACCGACGCGCTGAAGGGGTGGTTGGCCGAGAAGGGCTACGACCCGCAGCTCGGTGCCCGTCCGCTGCGCCGCACGATCCAGCGCGAGCTCGAGGACAAGCTCTCCGAGCGCATCCTGTTCGGCGAGTTCGCTGCCGGGCAGCTGATCGTGGCCGAGGTCGACGAGGATGCGGACTCGGTGAACTTCCGTGCCGTGGACTCGCCGGAGGCACCCGACATGCCACCGGTCGAGCTCGCCGGGGGTGACCCGGGCGAGGGACGTGAGCGCGACGAGGAGTGATCGTCCGGCCGGGCTGACGGCTCGGCCTGTGATGGCACCCTGCACGGGTGGTGGCGGCGGACCCGCCCCCCCCCGGTCGCCCTCCTGGGGGTCCGTCCGGGCGGGCGCCGTGTAGGCTGGCGCCCGGCCGCGGGGGGGCCTCGCGTGGCCCACGATCTGATCGACTCGACGGAGATGTACCTGCGCACCGTCCTCGAACTCGAGGAGGAGGGCATCCCCGCGCTGCGCGCCCGGCTGTCCGAACGCCTCGGGATATCCCCCCCATCGATCTCCGAGGGGGTCGCGCGCCTCGAGGAACAGGGCCTGCTCCGGCTCAACGAGGACCGCACGGTCGGCCTGACCACCGACGGCCGTGACAAGGCCGAGCACGTGATGCGCAAGCACCGCCTCGCGGAACGGCTCCTGGTCGACGTGCTCGGGCTCGAGCACGAGTTCGTCCACGAGGAAGCCTGCCGCTGGGAACACGTGATCTCCGATCGGGTCGAGGCGCGGCTGGTCGAGTTCCTCGGCCACCCGACGACCTCGCCCTACGGCAACCCGATCCCCGGCGCCAGCGAGGCACCCGACGGGGTCGTGCCACTCACCGCGGTGGAGACGGGCACGGTGCGGGTGCACTCGATCTCCGAACACCTGCAGGCCGACCACGACGTCATGCACGTGCTGCACGAGTACGGCCTGATCGCGGGGGAACGGGCCCAGGTGACGGCGGTGGACGGCGAGGTCGTGCTCGAGGTCGCCGGACACGAGCTCCGCCTCGGACTGGACCACGCCCGCTTCGTCTACGTCGTGCGCGCCGAGGGCTGAGCGGCGGGGCCCGGGCCTCGTGGGCGTCACACCCAGCGGATAGCCTGCGCGCTCCCCTCCGGCCGACCAAGGGTGCCCGTGCCGTCGACGACCGAACCCTTCCCGCCGGCCTCCCCCCGTCTCGCACGGCGCCTTCTGGCCTGGAGCGACCAGACGCGGCGTGACCTGCCCTGGCGGCGCACGCGGGACCCCTGGGCCATCCTCGTCTCGGAACTGATGCTCCAGCAGACCCAGGTCGTGCGCGTGGTCCCGCGTTACGAGGCCTTCCTCGAGCGCTTCCCGACCCCGACGGCCGCGGCGCAGGCGCCCGTCGGCGCCATCGTCGAATCCTGGGCCGGGCTGGGCTACAACCGGCGCGCCGTGCACCTGCACCAGGCCGCACGGGCCATCGTGGCGCACCACGACGGCCGGTTGCCCGACGACCTCGAAGCGCTGCTCGCCCTGCCGGGCGTCGGGCCCTACACCGCCCGCGCGGTGCTGGCCTTCGCCTTCGAGCGCGACCACGGGGTGGTGGACACCAACGCTGCCCGGGTCCTGGCGCGCGCGGTGGCGGGGACCCGGCTGACGGCCCGCCAGGCGCAGGCGCTCGCCGACGAGCAGGTCCCCCTCGGCCAGGGCTGGGCCTGGAACCAGGCGATCCTCGACCTGGGTGCGACCGTGTGCCTCAGGCGCGGACCACGCTGTGCGGACTGCCCCATCCGCGAGGTCTGCCGGTGGACGGCGAACGGGTCGGCGGGACCCGACCCCGCGGACGGCAGCGCCGGCGTCTCCACGCCACAGTCGCGGTTCGACGGGTCCGACCGGCAGGGCCGTGGCCGGCTGGTCCAGGCGCTGCGGACCGGCCCGGTGCCCGTCGACCGGCTCGCCGACGCCTCCGGCTGGCCCGACGATCCCGACCGGGCGCGGCGGATCGCGGACGGGTTGGTCGGGGACGGCCTGGCGGAGTACGTCGACGGCCAGCTGGCCTTGCCGACATGACCCGCGTCCCGGATCCCGCGATCGCGCTGCTCGAGCGTGATGGGTCCGCCACGGTCCGCGACCTGCTCGTGGCGATCCGTGAGGCAGGCGGGCACGGCGTGTCGCGGGCCGCGCTGGAGCGGGCGTTGGCCGCCGACCCGCGCGTGGAGCCCGACGCGGAGGCGGACAAGCCGCGCTGGCAGCTGACCGACGGTGCCGGGGCCGACGGTGCCGGTGGCCGGGGATCCGAGGTCGACGGGGAGCCCGACGCGTCGCCACGCGCGACGGCCGACGAGGTGGCGCAGGACGCGGAACACGCCCGGGACGCCACCCGGCTCCGGGTGACCGAACTGGACCTGCGTCCCTGGCAGGTGCGCGCCCTGGCCGCCTGGTCGACCACCTGTCGCGGCGTGGTGGAAGCGGTCACCGGGACGGGCAAGACCCGGCTTGCTCTGGCGGCCGTGCGGTCCGTGGTCGACGCCGGCGGTCGCGCGTTGGTGCTGGTCCCGACCTTGGAGCTGTTGGAACAGTGGGTCCGGGAGGTGCGCTCCCTGCTCCCGGACGTGACGGTCGGCCGGCTCGGCGGCGGGGGCGATGACGACCTGTTCGCCTGCCAGGTCCTGATCGCCACCCCGCACTCCGCCTCCTCGGTCCCCGTCGATCTCCCCCCGCGGACCGTCGGCCTGCTCGTCGCCGACGAGGCGCACCGCTACGGCGCCCCGACCTGGGGCGCAGCGCTGGGGGAGGAGTTCAGCCTCCGACTGGCCCTGACCGCCACCTACGAGCGGGGTGACGAGGGCATCGCGGACGTCCTCGAGCCGTACTTCGGACCGGTCGTCTACCGCTACCGCTACGCCGAAGCCGCGGCGGACGGGACGATCGCCCCGTTCCGCATCGCGCTGGCGGGGGTGCGGCTGACCCCGGGCGAGGCCGCTGCCCACGCGGCAGCGGACACCCGGGTCCGTCAGCTGCACCGGGAGCTGATCGGGCCGCTCGGGATGCCCCGTGAGCCGGCGGCGCTGTTCGCCGCCGCGGCTG
>JAFIEQ010000069.1 GCA_020832455.1 Nitriliruptoraceae bacterium | reverse complement strand
GGGGGGGGGGGGTGCCCCTCGGCCCGTCGGGCCGGTCTCGCGTCGGTCGGGTCCTGCTCCCACCTCGCCGGGGCCCCGCCGCGTCACCGATCCGGTGACGAGCGATGGACACCGTTCGACCCCGCCGACGCGGCCGGAGCCGCGCGGCCGACGGGCCGCAGGGCGCAGGACGGTGACGGGGCCGGAGCGACGTGGGGGAAGGCTCGACCTCAGGTAGAGGTGTAGACTTATGTCAACCTCTGCTGGACGGTAGCCCCCGACCCCGCCGGTTCCAAGCACCCGCCCCGATCGGGCGAACGTGGTCGCACATCGGGACGTGGACGTGCGCTCAGCGGCCGATGACGACGGGTGCGGACGGTGCCCGCACATCGATGACGGCGACCTCCGGATCGTCACCGACGTCGGCGAGCACCGCACCGATCGCCCGCACCTTCTCGTCCAACCGCTCCGCGCGGCCCACCCGGACCTCGATGCCGCGCGCGAGGTCGAGGACCGTGTCGTCCGGACCCCGCGCATCGATGCGGTCGACGGCGGTCCGCAACGGCCCGGACAGACCCAGCCAGACCGCGTGGGCGTTGGCCAGCGCCGCGTGTGCGGCGACCTCGTCCCCCGGCGCGGGGGCCGGCCCGGCGATGGCCACGACCGGGACCACGACCGGATCGCCGACGCCGCTCGCGATGACGACACCGTCGCGGTCCACGAGCACGTCCCCGTCGTCGGTCACGGCCCGCAGCATCGGCTGCCGCTCGGTGACCTCGATCGACACGGTCAACGGATCCACACGGCGGGCCTGGGCGCTTCGGACCAGCGGCAGCGCCTCGACCCGGTCGGCTGCGTCCCCCAGCCGCAGCCGGAGGGTCGAGGTCCCGAGCGTCAGGTCGGCCGCATCGCGCACCGCGTCGGCGTCCAGACGGTCCGCGCCACTGACCGCCACCTCCTCCAACCCGACCAGGGCGCTGCGCTCGACCGCGGCCAGGGCGACGACCGCGAGGACGGCGACCACCGCCAGCACGGTCCGACGCAGCCGTCGTCGCCGCGCGGCGTCGCGCACACCCGCCCGTCTGGCGGCGATGCGCTCGTCGATGGTCACGAGGTGTCCACCGGCGGGAAGTTGCCGACCCGGGAGACCTCGGGGACCAGTCGCACCCCCGTCGAGGACGCCACCTGGGCGATGACGTGCTCGATCAGCTCGTGGACGTCGGTGGCGGTCGCCCCGGGGCGGGTGACGATGAAGTTCGCATGGGTCGTGGAGACCGACGCACCGCCGATCGTCAGCCCCTTGGCACCGACGGCCTCCACCAGCCGCCCGGCGGAGTCGCCCGGGGGGTTGGTGAACACCGAGCCGCAGTTCGGCTCGCTCAGCGGCTGGTGCTCGCGTCGCCAGTCACGGATCTGCGCCATCTCCTCGCGTACCCGCGACTCCTCGCCGCGTTCCAGCGACAGCGTCGCGCCGACCACGACCGCGTCCTCGGGCAACGTGGCGTGGCGGTAACGCAGCTCCAACGCGCTCGCCGGCCAGGTCTCCCGGCCACCGGAACGCAACCGGAACAGCTCCACCTCGGTCAGCGCGTCCGCCATGTCGCCCCCGTGTGCGCCGGCGTTCATCCGCACGGCACCCCCGAGCGTCCCGGGGACCCCGACGGCCCAGGCGAACCCGGTGAGCCCGGCCGCCGCGACCCGGACCGCGAGCGTCGGCAGTGGTTCCGCTCCCCCGACACGCACGACCCCGGCGGCCTCCGGCTCGTCCGGCACCTCGATGGTGGTGCCGCGGTACGCGCGACCGAGCTGGATGGCCACCCCGTGCCAGCCGTCGTCGGCGACGAGCAGGTTCGAGCCGCGCCCGACGACCATCCACGGTGCGCCGGCCTGCGTGCACGCCACGCCGATGGCGGCCAGATCGGCATCGTCCTCGGCGATGACCAGGGCACGCGCATCGCCGCCGACCCGCAGGGTGGTGAACTCCGCCAGGGACCGCCCCGCGTGGACCTCACCGGTACAGGAGTCGCGCAGCGCGTCCACGAGGGGGTCGCTCATGAGGTGGTCCCGAGCGCGTCGAGCAGGGCGGGTCCCACCAGCGTGACATCGCCCGCACCCGTGACCAGCACGAGGTCGCCGGGCTGGACCATCGCGCGCAGGCTCGGGACGAGATCGCCGAGGTGCGGCTCGTAGCGCACGGACGCACCCGCGGCCGCGGCGGCATCGGCGACCAGCGCGCCGGTCACCCCCGGCACCGGCGACTCCGAGGCGCCGTAGACGTCGCTGACGATGACTTGGTCGGCGGCGGCGGCGGCCCGACCGAGCTCCGCCCCGAAGCGCTCGGTGCGCGAGTAGCGGTGGGGTTGCACGACCAGGACGATGCGCCCGTCGTGCACCGTCCGGGCCGCGGCCAGCGTCGCCCGCAGCTCCGTGGGATGGTGGGCGTAGTCGTCGATGACCTCGACCCCGGCGGCGGTCCCGAGGTGCTGGAACCGGCGGGCGGCGCCGGTGAAGCGGGCGAGGCCCACGGCCGCCGCGGCCACGTCCAGCCCGAGGACGTGGCAGATGGCCAGCGCGCCCGCCGCGTTGCGCACGTTGTGCAGGCCCGGGATGCCGACCCCGAAACGGGCGATCTCCTCCCCGCCGATCCACAGGTGGTGCTCACCGTCGTCGCCGGGCAGCACGCGCACGTCGGCGCGGGGGTCGGTGCCGTAGGTGACCACCGGTTCGTCGATCGCCCCGACCAGGCCGGCCGAGCCGGGATCGTCCAGGCAGAGCACCGCCGGGGCCCCCACCGCACGCCGATCGAGGAAGCCGAGGAAGGCCTCACGCACGGCGTCGACGTCGGCGTACTCCTCGGGGTGCTCGTGCTCGACGTTGGTCACCAGGGCCACGTCCGGGCGGTAGACCAGGAAGGACCGGTCGGACTCGTCCGCCTCGGCGACGAACCGGCCGTCGGTCCCGGCATGGGCGTTGGTGCCCGACTCGTTGAGCGAGCCGCCGATCGCGAAACTCGGGTCCCCGCCCGCGGACTGCAGCGCCACGACGGTCATCGAGGTGGTGGTGGTCTTGCCGTGGGTCCCGGCCACGAGCACGGCCTGCTCGTCGGCCATCAACTGCGCCAGCATCTCCGCGCGGCGAAGCACCGGCAGCCCCCGGCTCCGTGCGTCCGCGACCTCGGGGTTGTCGACCGGCACCGCGGTCGAGGTGACCACGATGGTCGCGTCGCCGACGTTGTCCGCGCGGTGGCCCACCTCGATGCGGGCACCGAGCGCGCGCAGCGCGTCGAGCGCCCGGCCTTCGCGCAGGTCGGACCCGGAGACCGCGATCCCGCGCTGCAGCAGGATCCGTGCGATCCCGGACATCCCGGCACCTCCCACCCCCACGAGGTGGACACGGCTGTCGACGTCGAGGTGGCCGATCATGATCGCTCCTCGTCCAAGGTGCGCAGCACCAGTCGCGCCACGTTCGTGGCCGCATCACGTCGCCCGAAGGCCCGCGAGGCCCGCGCCATGCGGGCATGGTGCTCGGGGTCACGCAGTAGGGGCAGCACGGCGGCGGCGAGCCGCGCGCCGTCGAGTTCGCCATCCTCGATCACCACCGCTCCCCCGGTCCGTTCCAGGGCGCGACCGTTCTCGAGCTGGTGGTTCGCCGTCGCGTGCGGGTAGGGCACGAGCACGGCGGGGATGCCGAGCACGGTGAGCTCCGCGATCGAGGTGGCGCCGGCCCGGCAGACGACGACGTCGGCGGCGGCGTAGGCCAGCGCCATGTCGTCGATGAAGTCGACCAGTTCGACCTTCGGGCCGTCGGGGGTCCGGGTTCGCGCCGGCTCCCAGCCGCTGGCGGCCAGCGGGTAGCCGCCCGTGCCGGCGGCGTGCAGGACCTGCAGGGGCTGTGCGTCCCACCGGTCGTGGGCGTCGATGATCGCGCGGTTCAGGCTGCGCGCCCCCTGGCTCCCCCCGAAGACCAACAGGGTCGGCAGATCGGGGTCGAGCCCGAAGGCCGACCTGGCCTCGGCGCGGCGGACGGCGACGTCCAGGGCGAGCAGATCGTCGCGCACCGGGTTCCCGGTCACCACGCACCGCTCCGGCCGCGGGAAGCGGCTCGCGGACCCCGGGAAGGTCACGGCGACGTGGTCGGCCCAGCGGGCGGCGAGCCGGTTGGTCAGGCCGGGCACGGAGTTCTGCTCGTGGATCACCAGCGGCAGCCCGGCGCCCTTCGCCGCCCGATCGAGGGGGAAGGAGACGTAGCCGCCGAAGGTGACCGCACTGCGCGCTCCGGTCTGGTCGATCAGCTCCCGGCACCTGCCGACCGTCCGACGCAACGCGCCGGGGACCCGCAGCAGCCGGGGCGACGGGCGACGCGGGATGGAGACCGCGTCCACGTGGTGCAGCTCGAACCCGGCCTCGGGCACGAGTCGCGCCTCGAGACGGTCCGGCACGCCCACGAAGACCGGCTCGATGTCCGCATCCAGGCGCTGCAGCTCGCTCGCCACGGCGATCGCCGGGAACACGTGCCCGGCGGTCCCACCGCCAGCGACCAGCACGGTGCGGCTCAAGGTCGACTCCTGACAGCGGTGGGGCGGGGACGGCGCCCGCGGCGGCGACCGGTGCGTTCGATCCGTGAGGGCTCGGGTTCCCGGCGGGCGATCGACACCAGGATGCCGAGCGCAGCGAGCGTCGCCACCAGCGAGGACCCACCGACGGACACCAACGGCAGGGTCACCCCGGTGATGGGCAACAGCCCGATCACGGTGCCGATGTTCATCAGCGCCTGCCCGACCAGCCAGGCGGTGATCGCCAGGGCGACGGTCCGGCTGAAGCCGTCGACCGCGCCGTAGGCGGTCTTCAACCCCACGAACAACAGCCCACCGAACAGCAGCACGACCGTGACCGCCCCGACGAGCCCGAGCTCCTCACCGATGATGGCGAAGATGAAGTCGGTCTCCGGGTTGGGCAGGAAGTTCCACTTGCTGCGCGACGAGCCGAGCCCGACCCCGAACAGCCCGCCGGACCCGAGCGCATACCAGGACTGCAGCAGCTGGTACCCCTCGTCGAGCGGGAAGCGTTCCGGCCACAGCCAGCCACGGATCCGCGCCACGCGGTACGGCGCGATCGCCGCGAGCACCCCGACGGCGAACGCCGCGCACCCGAGCGTCAGGGCGATGTACCGCCCCGGCAACCCCTCCACCCACAGCACGGCGCCGACGATCAGGCCGAGCAGGATGGTGGTCCCGAGGTCCGGCTGCAGCATCACCAGCAGCCCGAGGAGCACGAGCAGGGGCAGCGCGGGGACCAGCAGGTGCGGCGAGGTGTGCGGTGAGCCGTCGCGGGGACGCTTGCGCTCGAGCACGTCGGCGAGCCACAGCAGGGTTCCGAGCTTGGCCAGCTCGGATGGCTGCACGACGAAGGGGGGAATCCCGATCCACCGGGTCGAGCCGTAGCGCTCGAGGCCCACACCGGGCACGAGCACCAGGACCAGACCGACGAGCGCGGCGAGCAGCAGCACCCACGACAGCCCGCGCCAGATCGAGTGGTGCAGGTTCGCGGCGATCACGAACACCGGGAGCCCGATGGCGGCCCACAGCAGCTGCCGGCGGAAGATCGCGAAGGCGTCACCGGCGACCGCCGCGTCCACGAAGGACGCGGAGAAGCTCATCACCAAGCCGATGAGCAGCAGGATCAGGGTGATGACGGTCAGCGCGGTGGCGTCGGGCCGCCAGGGGCCGGGTGCCCAGCGGGCACGGATGCGGGTGACGAACCCGGGGGCGTCGGGACCGGTGGTCGGCGGGCGTGTGGGAACGGTCACAGCACCGCCTCCACCCGCGACAGCCACTCGACGTAGAACAACCCGAGTCCGACCGCGATGCCCATGCCCGCGATGATCCAGAAGCGCACGATGATGGTGGTCTCCTGCCAGCCGCCGAGCTCGAAGTGGTGGTGGATCGGTGCCATGCGGAACACCCGCCGCCCCGTGATGCGGAAGACCGCGACCTGGACGATGACCGACACCGTCTCGATGACGAACAACCCGCCGAGCAGCACCAGCAGCACCTGGGTGTTGGTCGCCACGGCGACCGCGGCCAGCAGACCGCCGAGCGCCAGCGAGCCGGTGTCCCCCATGAAGATCCGGGCCGGCGGGGCGTTGTGCCACAGGAACCCGGCACAGGCGGCCATGACCGAGGCCGTGATGATGGCGACGTCGAGGGCCTCACTGGTGAGGATCGCGTAGTCGCCCGCGTTGCGGAACTGCCAGAAGGCGATGAGCGTGTAGGCCCCGAAGACCAGCGTCCCGGACCCCGCGGCCAGCCCATCGAGCCCGTCGGTGAGGTTGACCGCGTTGGATGCCCCGGTCAGCAGCAGGAACATCCACACGAAGAAGACGATCGGGCCCACGTCGAAGGCGAGCTCACCCACGACGGAGATGTTGCGCTCGATGCCGGCGAACTCCGGTCCGGCGAAGGCGAACACCGCGGCGATCACCGTCTGGCCGCTGAACTTCGCCGTCTTGTTGAGGCCGAGGTTGCGGCGCATCCGTAACTTGATGAGGTCGTCGGCGAACCCGACGGCCGCCATCCCGACGAACGTGCCCAGCACCAGCAGACCCGTGCCGGTCAGCTCCGCCGAGCCGAGGTGGGCCACCCCGTAGGCGATCACCGCGGCGAGCACGATCGCGGTGCCCCCCATCGTCGGGGTCCCGGCCTTCGCCTGGTGGCTGGAGGGCCCCTCGTCACGGATCGGCTGCCCGAAGCCCCGCTCCCGGAAGTAGGAGATGATCAGCGGGGTCCCCGCCAGGCTGAGCAGCAGGGCGACGGCGCCCCCGAGCAGGACCGCGATCATCGGCCGGCCTCCGGCGTCGGTCCGGACCCGAGCAGCGCACGCACGCGCGGGACGACGACCTCGAGCCCCGCGACCCGGGAGGCCTTGACGAGCACGGCATCGCCGGGGGCGAGCAGCTCGGCCAGCAGTCGTGCGGCGGCGTCCGCATCGTCGACGTGGTGCACCGCGCCCGGCCCGTCCGACGCGCCTTCGGCGATCGCCGCGGCCCCGGCGCCCACGACGACGACGTGGTCGAGCCCGAGCTCGGCGCAGCGGGCCCCCATGCGCCGGTGCTCCGCGGTTGCATCCGGCCCGATCTCCGCCATCTCACCGAGCACGGCGATCGCCCGACCACGACGCTCCATCGCGTCGAGCGTCGCGAGCGCGGCGAGGACCGCGGTCGGGTTGGCGTTGTAGGCGTCGTCGAGCACGACCGCCCCGGCGACCTCCTCGACGGCTCCCCGCCACGGGCTGACCTCGGCCGTGGCGATGGCGGCGGCGGCGGCTCCCACCTCGACGCCGAGGTGGCCCGCGACCGCCAGGGCGAACAGTCCGTTGAGCAGCTGGTGGCGCCCGGACAGCGGCACGGACAGCTCGACCTCGCCCCACGGGGTGACGGCCGTGGCGCGCGGGCGGGCCAGGCGATCGAACGCGATGTCCCGGGCGTGCACGTCCGGGACCCGCACCGCGCTCGCCGCGTCGAGCGCCACCCCGAGCACTCCCGGGGCGTGGCTCGCCATCGCGGCGACGCGGGAGTCGCCCACGTTGAGCACGGCGGTCCCCTGCGGCGACAGCGCCTCGACGAGCTCACGTTTGGCCAGCGCGATGGCGTCGATGCTGCCGAAGATCTCCAGGTGGACGCCGGCGACCGCGGTGACCACCGACACCTCGGGGGCGACCAGCGGCGCGAGCGTGGCGATGTCCCCGACGTGGCGCGCCCCGAGCTCAGCCACGAGGACCTGGTGGTGCGGCTCCAGGCCGAGCAGGGTCAGCGGCACCCCGAGCTCGTTGTTGAACGACCCGCGTGCCGCGTGCACGGAGCGCTGGGAGCGCAGAGCCGCCGCCGCGAGGTCCTTGACCGTGGTCTTGCCGACCGAGCCCGTGATGGCCACGGCACGCACGGCGCTGCGCCGTCGCACGTCCGACGCCAGCTGCGCGAGGGCACGCCAGGTGTCCTCGACGAGCAGGTGCGGGCCGGTGGGCGTGGGGGTCCCGGCCTCGACGAGCGCCGCGACGGCGCCCTGCGCCAGCGCCTGGTCGACGAAGTCGTGCCCATCGGCGTTCGCACCCCGCAGCGCGACGAACAGCCCGCCGTCGGGGAGCTGCCGGGAATCGGTGCTGACCGCGGTCACGGCCGCGTCGAGCGCGCCGTCGAGGGACACCGGGCGGGCGTCGGTCGCGGCGACGACCTGCGCGAGGGTGGTCGGGATCATGGCGTACCTGCCGTGGTGTCGTCTCGTGCCCGGATGGCGTCCGCTGCGACCACGCGGTCGTCGAAGGGCACCGTGCCGCCCGCCAGCTCCTGCACGGTCTCGTGGCCCTTGCCCGCGATGAGCACGACGTCCTCGGGTCCCGCCTGCGCGATCGCCGCGGCGATGGCCCGGGCCCGATCGACCTCGACGACCACCGCCGCCGGTGCGCCCGCCTGGACGGCGCGTTCGGCCCCGCCCCGGACCGCGACGAGGATCGCGTCGGGGTCCTCGGAGCGGGGGTTGTCGGAGGTCAGCACCGCGAGGTCGGCCGCCGCGGCGGCGGCGCCCATGGGCCCGCGCTTGCCCCGGTCGCGGTCGCCGCCACAGCCGAGCACGATCGTCAGACGGGCCGTCGGCGCGAGCAGGGCCCGCAGCGTGTCCAGGACGTTGGTCACCGCGTCGGGGGTGTGCGCGTAGTCGACCAGCACCGTGAAGGACTGCCCGGCCTCGACCCGCTCGAGCCGCCCGGGGGCACCGGGACAGGCGGCGATGCCGGCCGCCGCGACGCTCGGGTCGAGCCCGGCGCGGACGGCGGCGACCAGCGCCGTCGCCGCGTTGTCGAGGTTGAACGCCCCTGGGAGCCGGGTCCGCACGGGGACGGGCGCCTCGCCCGCCGTCGCCCCCAACCCGAGGAGCACCGCGCGGCCGCCGTCGGCATCGACCTCGACGTCCACGATCCGCACGTCGGCGTCCTCACGGCGCCCGACCGTGGTGACGGGGATCGTGATCCCCGCGAGCAGCCGGTCGGCCCACGGCCCATCGAGGTGGACGACACCCTGCTCCGCCAACGCGGGCGTGAACAGCCGCGCCTTGGCCTGCAGGTAGGCCTCCATGGACCCGTGGTGGTCGAGGTGGTCCTGCGACAGGTTGGTGTAGACCGCGACCCCGACCCGGGTGCCGTCGATGCGGTGCAGGTCGAGCCCGTGTGACGAGACCTCCATCGCGACCGCCTCGACACCCCGGTGGCGCATCTCGCGCAGCAGCCGCTGCAGGTCGGTGCCCTCCGGGGTGGTGCGCACCCCGGGGACGGCCGTGCCGTGGATGCGCGTCTCCACGGTGCCGATGACGCCGACCCCGGTGCCGGCCGCGGCCAGGGCGGCCTCGAGCAGGTAGGCGACCGTCGTCTTGCCGTTGGTGCCCGTCACCCCGACCAGCTGCAGCTCCTCGCTGGGTCGGCCGTGGACGACGGCCGCGGCCGGGCCCGTCGCCGCTCGCACGTCCGGGACGCGGCACTGGGGCACGTCGAGGTCCAACCACCGGTCGACGAGCAGCGCGGCCGCCCCCGCCTCGACGGCGGCCGCGGCGTGCTCGTGGCCGTCCACGCGGGCGCCGACGATGGCGCAGAACAGCGCCCCCGGGGCGACCTGGCGGTGATCGTGGACCGCGTCGCGCACGACCACGTCCGCACCCCGCAACGTCGCACCCGGCAGCGCCGCGCGGACCTCCGAGAGCGGGACGGACACGGCGGACCTCTCGGACTGGGGCACGGGGGTGGACGGCGAGCTGGCGGGGGGTCGCAGCGGGGCATGGGACGCCCCGACGGCAGCGACCCCACCGCGCGCGAGCCTAACGTCGGGCCCCGCCGGAACCTCGCACGTCGACCGGCCACTCGGCCGCGGCGCAGCAGCCGTGCGACGGGCGACGCGGGCGGCGCGTGCGGCTCCCGACGAGCTCACCCGGTCGACCCGGTCGGGTCGCCCACCGGCGGCGAGGTCGGCTCCTCGGGATCGACGGCGTCGCCCTCCTGGGAGGCCGCCTGTGCGGCGAGCTCGGCATCCGCGGCGCGGAGCCGGGCGGCCTCCATCGCGGTCCGCAGGTCCTGGCCGGCGTTGCTCGGCGGGACCTTCAGGGCGATCATCGCGGCCTCGGCCACCTCGGCGAACACCGGGGCCGCCACGATCCCGCCGAAGAAGGGCCGGGGCTCGTCGACCATGACCGCGACCACGACCCGGGGGTCGTCGATGGGTGCCATCCCGACGAACGTCGCCATGTACTCCTCGGAGTACCCGCGCGCGTCCGCGGCGGGCTTGCGCGCCGTGCCGGTCTTGCCGCCGACGCGCCACCCCTCGATCTGGGCACGCGGCCCGGTCGCGTGCTCGCCGACGACCGCCACCTCGAGCATGTCGCGCACCGTGGCAGCGGTCTGGGCCGACACGACCTGACGGCCGTCGCTGACGGAGGCGGGCCGCAGCCGCCCGTCGTCCCCCACGGTCCCCCGCACGACCCGGGGGTCGACCGAGACGCCGTCGTTGGCGAGCGTGTGGTAGGCGTCGGCGAGCTGGAGCAGCGTCACCGCGACGCCCTGACCGATGGAGATCGTCGGCAGCGAGGTCCCCCACCACTGTTCGTGGGGCATCAGCATGCCGCCGACCTCGCCGGGGAAGGCGCCACCGGTGGGACGGCCGTAGCCGAAGTCGCGCAGGTACCGATCGAGCCGTTCGGGGCCGAGCTGCTGGGCGATCTGGATCGTGCCGACGTTACTGGAGCGTTCCATGATCTCCGTGACGTCCCACCGCTCGGTCGGGTGGTCGTAGGCGTCGGAGAACCGGCTCCCGCCGACCTGGATGGCATCGGGGACCTCGAGGACGGTGCCGGCCGAGACCAGGCCCTCCTCGAGCGCCGCGGCGACCGTCAGGGCCTTCTGGGTCGATCCCGGCTCGAAGATGTCGGTGACCGCACGGTTGCGGCGGTTGGCGGGATCCTCGTCGCCCCGATCGTTCGGGTCGTAGCCGGGGGTGCTCGCCATGGCCAGCACGTCACCGGTCCCGACCTCCAGCACGACCACCGAGGCCCCGATGGCGCCGTAGTCGGCCATCACCTGGTCGGCGGCGCGCTCCGCCGCGTGCTGGATCTCCCGATCGATGGTCAGGACGAGGTCGGTCCCCACCTCCGGCGGGACGAGCTCACGGACCCCGGAGGCGATGTCGAGCCCACCGGGTGCGCGTTCGAACACGAGCATCCCCGAGGAGCCGGACAGGATCGGGTCGTAACGCGACTCGAGGCCCTGCAGCCCGTCCCCGTCGATGCCGGTGAATCCCACGACCTGGGCCGCGAGCCCACCCGCCGGGTAGACGCGTCGCGGCTCGGTCAGCACGCCGATGCCCGGCAGACCGAGCTCCGCGACGGCGGCGCCGACCTCGTGGTCGAGCTGCCTGGCGAGGTAGACGAAGTGGGCGTCGCGCTCCAACCGGTCCGCCAGCACCTCCACCTCGAGCCCGAGCAGTGGCGCGAGTGCCGCCGCCGTCTCGTCGGCATCGGCCGCCGGCGGCAGGGGCGTACCGTCGGGGGTCTCCCCCGCCCGGAAGCGCCGGGGGTCACCGTAGATCGTGGCCGCCTGGACCGAGGTGGCCAGCACGTCCCCCTCACGGTCGTAGATCCGCCCGCGGGTCGCCGGCAGGTCGACGGTCCGCGCGCGCTGCCGCACCCCGATGTCGGCGTACTCGTCGGCGTTGACGACCTGGATCTCGACGAGCTTGCCGACCACCGCGATCATGGCGATGAGGTAGATGACGAGCAGCCACCGGATGCGGCGCACGCCGAGCTGCGCGCCGGTGCGGGTGCGCAGTCGCGGAGCGGCGATGCGGCGTCGGGTGGCGGCTCGGGTCATCTCAGCGCTCCGCGGACAGCAGCGGCTTGAGCGGGTCCGCGGTCGCGTCCGGCCGCACGATCGGCGGCACGGCACCATCGGCGGGCAGGTTGCGTTCCACGTGGACGAACCGCGCCGGCCCGGAGGGCACGAGCCCGAGCTCGAGGGCGGACGCGCGGATCCGCGCCGGGTCCTCGAGCGACGCGACGTCCGCCACGAGCTGCGCGTAGGTGCGCTCGGCGTCGGCGACCTGTGCGTCGAGGGCACGCGCCTCGACCGCCATGGCCGTGGCCATCGCGTTCAGTGCCACGGCGCCGAAGACGGTGGCGCCGAGGACCAGGATCATCACCACGGCGTAGGCGAGCGTGTGCCTGGTCGCCGGTTCGTCGACGACCCGTAGGTGGCGTCGACGTCGGGCGGCGGCATCCTCACGGACACGGCGGAGCGGGGCGGTCACGGCGCTCATCGTCTGGAACTCCTGCCCGACGCACCGGGGCGACGGGATGGGTCGGGATCGGTGACGTGGGCGTTCGCGTCGGTGGGCAGCGGGACCTCGGTCCGACGGATCGCGCGCAGCCGCGCGGACGAGGCGCGGGGGTTGCGGGCCACTTCCTCGGCATCGGGGGTCATCGAGCGTCGGATCGCGTCCGTGGCCAGCGGCTCGCGGCCGCACGCGCACACCGGCAGGTCCGGCGGACAGATGCAGCCCCGGGTCGCAGCGGCGAACGCCTGCTTGACGGGTCGGTCCTCGAGGCTGTGGTAGCTGAGGACCGCGGCGACCCCCCCTGGGAGCAGCCGGGCCACGATCTCGGGTAGCAGCGCCTCGAGCGCGTCGATCTCCCCGTTGACGGCGATCCGCAGGGCCTGGAAGGTGCGGGTCGCGGGGTGTCCCCCGGTCCGGCGAGCGGCGTGCGGGATCGCGTCGCGCACGACGTCCGCGAGCTGCACCGTGGAGGTGATCGGCCGGGCCGCGACGATCGCGTGGGCGATCCGGCTGGCGAAGCGCTCGTCCGCGTAGCGCCGCAGCAGGTCGATCAGCGCGCGCGCCTCGAGGCCGTTGACGAGGTCGGCGGCGGTGGTCGCCGTGTCCGGGTCCATGCGCATGTCGAGCGGCCCGTCCTGGCGGTAGCTGAACCCCCGGGCAGCCTGATCGACGTGCATCGAGGAGATGCCGAGGTCGAGCAGGACTCCGGCGACGCCCGCGATGCCCAACTGGTCGAGCACCGCCGGCATCGCGTCGAACCGGGTACGCACGAGGTGCACCGCGACCCGAGGGTCGGCTTCGAGCCCTGCCAGTCGGCGGCCCGCCAGTGCCAGCGCGTGGGGATCGCGGTCCAGACCGACCAGGGTCGCCCGACCGGGTCGGGCGAGCCTGGCCTCGGTCACGGCGAGGGCGTGGCCGCCGGCGCCGAGGGTGGCGTCGACGATCACACCCTCGGGCGCGTCGGCGAACAGCGCAACGATCGGGTCGAGCAGCACGGGCACGTGGGCGTCGGCCGCGGCGCCTGTCACGCGCCGCCTCCCGGTGCCCCGAGGAAGGGCCCGTCGAGCGCAGCGAACGCGTCCTCGGCCTGGGACCGGTACGACTCCCAGGTCTCCCGATCCCAGATCTCGACCTTCTCGTCGGCCCCGTTGATCGTCAGGTCCTTGGTCAACCCGGCGTACCCACGCAGCCGCGACGGGATCGTGACGCGTCCCTGGGCGTCCGGCTTCTCCTCGTGGGCCCCGGCGAGGAAGACGCGCAGGTAGGCGCGGGCCCGCTGGTCCTCGCGTGGCACGGCCCGTAGCTCCTCGACCCGCCGCTCGAAGGCGGTCAGCGGGTAGACGTCGATGCAGCGGTCCTGGGAGGGCGCGAAGACCAGGCCGCTGGACAAGCGGTCGCGGAACCGGGCCGGGAGGATGACCCGGCCCTTCGTGTCCAGCGCATGCTGGTGCTCTCCGAGGAACACCGCTCTCCCTCATGCTCGACGTGCCGCGTGGTGGGTGGACGCAGCGGGATCGCTCCCCACGAGCTGGGAAACTCCTCCACTTCGCTCCACCCTACGCCTATCGGCCAGGACGGTCAACGACTCAAGCGGTCTAGAACACGCGTTCGAGCCCGTTTTCGTGCGTTCTACGCCGGGGAGGGAGGTGGGGCGTTCACGCCCGAACTGACCGCAGGCGACGCGGAAGATGGGGCGCAGCCGGAGGTGAGAGCCCCGTGGAGGCCCCCAGGTGGAGGGAAGTGGTGGGGGTCACGGTGCCCGTCGCACGGGCACCGACACGTCCCCAGCCACGCGGCGCGCCTCACGCAGTGCGTCGGCCCGACCGCGCCACGCGTCCGCTGCGCGCGCGAGATCGCACTCGTGGACGCCCGCTCACGGCCCCGACCGGACGCTCACCTCGCGGTGGTTCGACTGCTGCTCAGCCCAGGTCCTCCGCGAGCCGGACCAGGCCCCCGAGCCACAGCGCCGCCAGGGTCTGGACCACGGCCGTGCGACGCTCGACGGGATCGTCCCCCATCCCCTGGGTGGCGTAGCCCTCGACCATCGCCACCAGCGCGGCCGCCGCATCCCCGGGGTCGTGGGGGGAACGGGCCAACACCGGCGCCAGCCCGTCGGCCACCCGGTCCACGTAGCCGGCGCGGACCCGGGTCAGCCGGTGCGCGAAGTGGGGCTCGGTCGCCGCGGCCGCCACCCAGACCCGGACCACGTCCCCGTGCGCGGCGAACACCGTGACGAACCGTTCGATGACCCCGGCGATGGCGGTGGAGCCGTCCGGTCCATCCCAGGGCGCGTCGAGCACCGCCTGCAGTTCCGCGGCCGTGTCGTCGATCAGCGCGTCGAGGACGGCCGCCTTGTTCTCGAAGTAGGTGTAGAAGGTGCCGTGGCTGACGCCGGCGAGGGCGACGATGTCCTCGACCCTGGCCGCGGCGTACCCCCGCTCGCGGAAGGTCTGCCGCGCCGCGTCCCGCACACGGTCGCGTGTGCGCTCCCCCCGCGCGGTGCGCGGACCGGATCCATCCACTCCAGGCCTCCGAACACGTCGTGACCACCGTATCCACCACCTGACGTCCGCGTCAGGTCGCACCCGTCCGCCAGCCCGCGGAGCCGGTCCCGCACGTCGGTACGCTCGGCGCCGTCCGACGCAGCCGCGATGCTGCACGGGACGACGAGGGGAACCCAGGTGACCACCACCGACCAGACCGACCCCGGCTCGACGGCGTGGCCGTCGTCCGACGGACCCGGACATCCCGAGGTCAGTGCGATCCTGGAGTCGATCGTCGCCAACGTGTCCTCGGTCGTGGCCGGCAAGGCCGACGTGGTCGAGCTCGCGGTCACCGCGCTGTTCGCGGAGGGCCACCTGCTGGTGGAGGACGTCCCCGGGGTCGGCAAGACGCTGCTCGCCAAGGCGCTCGCGCGCTCGGTCGACTGCTCCGTGGCGCGCGTGCAGTTCACCCCGGACCTGCTCCCCTCGGACGTCACCGGTGTCACCGTCTACGCGCCGGACACCGGCACCTTCGAGTTCCGACCTGGCCCGGTGTTCGCCAACATCGTCCTCGGCGATGAGATCAACCGCGCGGGCCCCAAGACCCAGTCGGCCCTGCTCGAGTCGATGGAGGAGCGCACCGTCACCATCGACGGGGTGACCCACGAGCTCGCCTCGCCGTTCATGGTCATCGCGACCCAGAACCCGATCGAGCTCGAGGGGACCTACCCGCTGCCCGAGGCGCAGCGCGACCGGTTCCTGATGCGGGTCGCGATCGGCTACCCGCACCAGGACGACGAGCTGGAGATCCTGCGCACGCACGGCGGTGGCGACCGGCTCGCGTCCCTGCGGCCGGTCACCGACGCTGCCGCGGTGGCGGCGGCCATCCGCACCATCCGGACCGTCACGACCACGGAGCCGATCGAGCGCTACCTCATCGCACTGTGCCGCGCGACCCGCAGCCACCCGGACGTCGAGCTCGGCGCCTCACCGCGTGCGGCGTTGGCGCTGCTCCGGGCCAGCCGGGCGCTGGCGGCACGGGCCGGCCGCGACCACGTCGTCCCCGACGACGTCAAGCGGCTCGCCCCGCACGTGCTCCCCCACCGGCTCATCCTGCGTCCGGAGGCGGAGCTGGCGGGTCACGACGCCAACAGCGTCATCGAGGACATCCTCGACGGTCTCCCGGCGCCGACCGAGTGAGCCTCACCACGCGCGGGTGGGGCGCCGCGCCCCCCCGCGCGGGGGGGTGGGTGGGGGGGCGCGACCACCCCAACCCGCTCATGGCGCCCCCCCCCGCCGCCCCCCCGGCCCCCCCCCCGGGCCCCCCCCCCCGCGGGGGGGGGGGGCCGCGACCGCGGGCGCGGGGTTGTGGGTGGCCGGTCGCGCGCTCGGCGTGCCCGAGCTGCAGGTCCTGGCGGTCGCCGCGGCGTTCCTGCTCGTCGCCGGGATCGTCTGGGCCGCGCTGCTGCCCTCGGGCCTCGAGTTCGACCGGGTGGTGCGTCCGGTGATGCTGCCCTTCGGGCACCAGGGCGAGAGCGTGCTGCGCGTCACCCACCGCGGCCGGCTGCGGACCCCGCCGTTGCACCTGACCGACCACGCGCCCACCACCCTGGTGGACGATCCCGTCACCACGCTGTCACCACTCGCTCCCGGTGAGCAGGTGGAGGTACGCACGGTGCTCCACGGGCGGCAACGCGGCCGCGCCCGGCTCGGTCCCGTCGTCGTGCGGGCCACCGATGCGTTCGGGCTGGCCGTGCGCACCCGGACGCTCGCCGCCGACGGCACGATCACGGTCACCCCCGCGGTGATCGAGCTGCCCCCCGGGTTGCCCCTGGGCGGATCGACGACCACCGCCGTCGACCGTCGGCGGCGCGCGACCGTCGGCGGCGACGAGCTCGCCGACATCCGCGAGTACGTCCGCGGCGACGACCTGCGGGCCGTGCACTGGCCCTCGACGGCCCACCGGGGGCGCCTGATGGTCCGGCGCACGGAGTCCACGCAGGCACCCGCCGCGACCGTGGTGCTCGACCGCCGCTCGGACGTGCACCGCGGGCGCGGACCCGACGCGACGATCGAGGTCGCCGTCCGCGCGGCGGCTTCGGCCTGCCGCCACCTCGTCGACCGCAACCGTGCCGTCACCCTGCTCGACGGCCCGCTGCTCGAACCCCCACGTGCCCAGCCCTGGGACGTGCTGCTGACCCGCCTCGCGGAGACGCAACCTGGCGCGGTCGATCACGACCGGCTGTTGCGTCAGCTCGGCGACGGTGCGGCCGGTGACGGCGCCCTGATCATGATCGGGGCGGTCACGGACGCGGTGCAGCTACGCGCGGTGGTGCGGTCCGGTCGACCCTTCACCTCCCGCGCGATCCTGGTGCTCGATACCGGCCCGGGCGACGGCGACGAGCTGTCGGCCGATCAGGCGGTCAGCGCGTTGCGCGCGGCCGGCTGGCGGGCGAGCCGTCTGGGCGGCGAGGACCGGCTCCCCGACCGCTGGCGCGAGCTGGTGGCGGGAGCCCGCGCCGGTGGCCGCCGGACGCCGGCCACGGCGGGGGATCACCGATGATGCGGGGCCGCGACCTCGGGACGGCGGCGCTGGTGGCGTTGGTCGTCCTGGCGGTGTTCCCGGCCTACGACGAGTTGTTCGAGGACGCCCTCTGGCGCGGGCCGACGCTCAGCGTGGTCGCGCTGTCGCTGCTCATCTGCGTCGGGGTCCGGGCGCTGCGTGGCGGCGCGATCATCGCCGTGCTGGTCGCCGGGCTCACCGCGACGGCGGTGCTGCCGTGGCTGCTCGGACTGTCCCCGACGGCGATGCTGCCGGGTCCCGAGGCCATCGGGTTGCTCGGCGAGGTGGCCGCGCAGGCTCCGGAACTCGTGGCCGAGACCCCGGCGCCCGTGCCGGCGCTGCCCGGACTGGTCCTGGTCGTGCTGGTCGCCTGGTGGGTCGTCGTGCACACCGCCCACGAGCTGGCCGTGCGCCTGCAGCAACCGAGCGCCGCGTTGGTCACGCTCGTGGTCCTGTGGGCCGTCCCGCTGGTCGTGGTCGGCGGCGACGGTGTGCGCACCGGGGTGGTCGCGCCGTTCCTGATCGCGGCCCTGCTGGCGGCGCTGCTCACCGGACGGACCGACGCACGGGCACGGGGCGCGCCGTTGCGCGGCGTGGCGGTGGCCGGCATGGCCACCGTCGTCGCGCTGCTCGCCCCCGGGATCGCGCCCGGCTTCGACTCCGACGGCTGGCTCGACCTCGGGGGCACGAGCCAACCCCGCGGCTACCAGCCCATCGTCGATGTCTCGCAACGGCTCGGGCTCCCGGAGGAGCGTGACGTGCTGCGCGTCCGTTCCTCGCAGCGGTCCTACCTCCGGCTCGCCGGGCTCGACCGCTTCGACGGGGCGACCTGGCGGCTCGGCGCCACCAGTGACGGCGGTACCTACCGACCGGACCCCGCCTCGCTGTACACCGCCGATGGCCTGCTGCCGCCGGAACAGCCCTCGGCGGCGACCCAGACCGTGCTGATGGACGTCGAGGTGCTCGAGCTCGAGAACATCTACGTGCCGGTCCCCTACCAGCCGGTGGAGATCCTCGGGCCGATCCGCGAGGAGATGGTCTGGTCGACCGAGGGCGGCTTCCTCGCCACCTGGGAGACCGTGGACCGCCTCGCCGACGGCGAACCGCGCATCGGGATCCGCGAGGGTGTCGAGTACCGCGTGCAGGCCGCGAGGCCCGCGCCGACCTTCGACGAGCTGCGCGCGGTCGACTTCGACGCGGCGACGATCGAGCAACACACCGAGCTGCCACGCGAGTACCCGGAGCTCGGGGAGCTCGCCCGCGAGGTGTACGCCGACGCGGACGCGGCGACCTTCGTCGAGCAGGCGCTGGCGTTGCAGGACTGGTTCGTCGGTCCCGACGGGGGCTTCACCTACGACCTCGACGTACCGGCGCTGCGCGGTGACGATGCGCTGACCGACTTCGTGCTCGAGGACCGCGTGGGGTACTGCGAGTACTTCGCCACCGCCATGGCCGTGATGCTGCGGGAGACCGGGATCCCCGCCAGGGTGGCCGTCGGGTTCCTCCCGGGACGGGTCACCGAGGACGCCGACCCGGCCTCCGGCGCGGAGTTGACCGAGTACACGGTGTCGACCGCTGACGCCCACGCGTGGGTCGAGGTGCTGTTCCCCGGATACGGCTGGATCACCTTCGAACCGACGCCGCGCGACGACGACAGCCACATCCTGCCGACCTCCGACGACATCGCGCCCATCGAGAACGTCGAGGAGCGCGCGCAGCGCGAGGCCGAGGAGAGCCCACCGGACGACACCGACACCGAGAGCCCCGACGTCGACGTCCCCGAGGGCCAGGATCCCTCCGAGGTGGACGTGCCCGAGCAGGACCAGGACGCGGCTGCACCCGGTGAGGGCACAACGCCGACCCCGGTGCTGCCCACCATCGTGGTCGCCCTGCTCGCCATCGCCGCGCTCGCGTTGATCGTCGCGACGCGGCGTGGGCCGCAGGAGGAGCCCGACGCGATCGCGGACGTCCTCGTCGCGCAGCGCGACCTCCTGCGCGTCGCCGAGCGCGTCGGTGCCCCCCGCCGGCGGGCCGAGACGTTGCCGGAGGTGGTCGATCGCTGGGTCGCCGAGGCGCGGGTGTCCCGACCGGACCGGACCCTGACCGCGGTGACCCAGGCCGCGGCGTTCGGTGGCCGGGTCAGCACCGAGGACGCGAGCCGTGCCACGCGGCAACTGCGGCAGCTCGAGGAGGAACTGCGTGGGTCGGTCGAGGGGCGTGACCGTGCCCTCGCCCCGATCCGGATCCCGGCGCGCCGACTCAAGGAGTTCGGCCAGCGGGCCTGGTCACGGACCGATCGGCTCCGCGCCGCCACACGGCGCTGACGCGCCCGACGGGCAGGACCCGATGCGCACGCGTACGGGAGCCAGACGCCCATCGCGACGCCTGGCTCCGACGGGCTCGTTCAGGTGCGCTCGTCCGGCGGGACCGAGGCCTGTTCGCGTTCGGCGGGGGTCCCCAACAGGGTGATGCCCAACAGGATCGCGACGAACAGCAGGGCCATGCCGGTGGCGGGGAGCACGAAGGCGAGGGTGCCGTCCACGAAGCCGAGGCTCAGCACGCACAGGGCGCCGACCACCCCGAGGATGGCCGCGACCCGGACCCGGGTCGCGCGGTTCCAGGACAGCCGTCGACGTCGACGCGCCCGCGCCGCGAAGCGGGGATCGTCGGCCGCGAGCTGCGCCTCGATCTCGGCGAGGATGCGCTCCTCGTGTTCCGACAGTGGCATGGTCCTCCCGGCTTCCGGGTGAGCGAGGATCGTACCGTCGGGTACGGAGCAGGTCGAGCCTGGGGGCGGTCAGTCGGACACCGGTGCACGGGTCGAGCGCCACACGCCCTCCGATCGGCCCGATGCGCACACCGGTCGTGCGGACCGCTCGAGGTCCGCGATCAGCGGCCGACGAACCGCGGCGCACGACCCTCGAGACCGGCGGCCATGGCCTCACGCACGTCGGGCCCGGCCGTCACCCGCTGCTGCGCCGCTGCCTCGGCGGCCAGCCCATCGGCGCGCGAGCGCGTCAGGTTCTCACGCACCAGCCGCGGGACCTCGCGCAACGCCCCGGGCCCGGCCGCGAGCTCCGCTGCGAGCGCGTGCGCCGCGTCGATCGGCGCATCGGGCGGCAGGGTGAGCTCCGCCAGCCCCAGGCGGACGGCTTCCTCGGCGTCGACGGTGCGTGCCGACAGGATCAGCTCGGTCGCCCGGCCCGGACCGACCAGCCGCGGCAGTCGCACGGTCCCGCCCAGGTCCGGGACCAGGGCCCACCGACGTTCCATGACCGACAGCTGCGCATCGGGGGCGACCGCCCGCAGGTGGCACGCGAGTGCCAACTGGATGCCGGCACCGAAGCAGTACCGCTCGATGGCCGCGATCGTGGGGACGTCCAGATCCTCGTAGGCGGTGAACGCCGCCTGGAGCCGGGCGACGAACGCCGCCTGCAGACCCTCGCCACTGAAGCCGGTGCCGAGCACCTCCAGATCGATCCCCGCGGAGAACACCCCGTCGCGCCCGGAGACCACCACGGCGCCGACCTCGGGGTCCTGCGCGATGGTCGCCGCGTGGGCCGTCAGCTGATCGAACACCGCCAGGGACATGGCGTTGCGCTTGTGCGGCCGCTCGATCCGCACGTGCGCGACCCGGTCGACCACCTCCAGGCTCACGACCTGCTCGGCGTCAGCCGCGGTGTCGGCCGCCGCGTCGGCCCCGGTGTCAGTGGCCGCCGGGCCGTCCGCGTCCTGCACCTCGGCGTCGTCGCTGGACTGCTGCATGGGTGGCCTCGACTCCCCGATCCGACGGACCCCGCCCCCCGGCCGGGGGGGGGGCGGCGCGCCGAGCGCCGGGCCCCGACCCCCCCCCCACCCCGGGGCCACCCGCCCCCCCCC
>JAFIEQ010000068.1 GCA_020832455.1 Nitriliruptoraceae bacterium | reverse complement strand
GTGTGTGGTGTTGTTGCTCAACGCCGTTACCCTCACCCGGGCCGGGGCCGCCCGGTGGGGGGGCGGCCCCGACGGGCAGGTGTTCGTCTTCTTCGTCATCGTCGTCGCGGCGGCGGAGGTGGTGGTCGGCCTCGCGCTGATCGTCAACCTCTTCTTCCGACGCGGGACCCTCGACGTCGACATCCCCCAGCTGCTGAGGAACTGACCATGCACTGGCGGATCGTCGTGCCGGGCACCGCCCGGCCTGTGCACCAGGAAGGACTGTCGTGATCCTGCTCGCGGTGGAGGCCAGCGGGGCCGTGAACGAGGTCGTGACCACGACCTCGGGGTTGATCGGGGTGGCGTGG
Organism: Nitriliruptoraceae bacterium; assembly: GCA_020832455.1. Classification (GTDB taxonomy): domain Bacteria; phylum Actinomycetota; class Nitriliruptoria; order Nitriliruptorales; family Nitriliruptoraceae; genus PWLR01. The sequence goes on along the minus strand of JAFIEQ010000068.1, from coordinate 21,012 downwards.
CTCATCCCGGTACTACCCGTGCTCGGTTTCCTCGCCGTCCTGTTGACGACCAAGCAGCTCGGGGACAAGGCGGCCAACGTCGCGATCGGCGTCGCGGCGGTCACGTTCGCGCTGTCGGCCGCGGTCGCCGTCACGGTGATCCTCGAACCGGCGACCTACATCCGGTCGATGCCGACCTGGATCGACGTGGGCGGGTTCACCGTCACCTTCGACCTGTTCATCGACCAGCTCACCGCGGTGATGCTGCTGGTCGTCACCGGGGTGGGGCTGCTCGTCCACATCTACTCCGTGGGCTACATGCACGGGGACAGCCGCTACCCGCGGTTCTTCGCCTACCTGAACCTGTTCCTCGCCTCGATGCTGATCCTGGTGCTCGGCGGCAACCTGCTGACGCTGTTCCTCGGGTGGGAACTGGTCGGGCTGTCGTCCTACCTGCTCATCGGGTTCTGGTTCGAGAAGGCCGCCTACGCCTCCGCGGCCAAGAAGGCGTTCATCACCAACCGGGTCGGCGACGTCTCGTTCATGGTGGCGATGTTCCTCGCCTTCGTCGTGTTCGGCACGCTCGACTTCACCGGCATCATCGACGGCGCGTCCGACATCGGCGCGGGCTCCACCACGGCGTTGGCGCTCGTGCTGCTGCTGCTGGGTGGCGCCGCCGCCAAGTCGGCGCAGATCCCGCTGTACGTGTGGCTGCCCGACGCCATGGCCGGCCCGACCCCGGTGTCCGCGCTGATCCACGCGGCCACCATGGTCACCGCCGGCGTCTACCTCACGGTGCGTCTGTCGCCGGTGCTGGTCCAGTCCGTGGACGCCATGACGATCATCGCCTGGATCGGGGCGCTCACCGCCCTGCTCGCCGCGCTGATCGCCGTGCGCCAGGACGACCTGAAGAAGATCCTGGCCTACTCGACGGTCTCGCAGCTCGGCTTCATGTTCATCGGGGTCGGCACCGGGGCGTTCCGCGAGGGCATCTTCCACCTGGTCACCCACGCGTTCTTCAAGGGTCTGCTGTTCCTCGCCGCCGGGTCGGTGATGCACGCCATGGCCAACCAGACCGACGTCTGGAAGATGGGCGGGTTGCGCAAGGCCATGCCGGTCACCTTCGTCACCTCGATGATCGGCTGGCTCGCGATCTCCGGGATCCCGCCGTTCGCCGGGTTCTTCTCCAAGGACCAGATCCTCACCGAGGCCTACCTGCACGGCTACCTCGGCGTCTACCTCGTGGGACTGTTCGCCGCGGTGCTCACGGCCTACTACATGTCGCGCTGGTTCTTCCTGATCTTCCTCGGCGAGCCCCGCTACGCCCCGGACGTCCACCCGCACGAGTCGCCCCGGTCCATGACCGTGCCGCTGATGATCCTGGCCGTGCTCTCGGCCATCGGTGGGCTGGTGCTCAACCCCGTCCACCGCGGGCCGTTCTTCAACTTCCTGGAGCCCGCGGTCGCGGACATCTCCGCGCTCGGCTACGAGCCGGCCGGCCCGCTCACCGAGGCGGTGCTGATCCCCATCGCGATCGTCGCCGCACTCGTCGGCATCGGGGCCGCCTACCTCGCCTACGTCAAGCGTGACGTCACCGCCGGGCCGATGTCGGAGCCGATCCGTGGCCCCGCCGCCGAGCTCATGGAGCGCAAGTTCTTCGTCGACGAGGCCTACGAGGCGGTCTTCGTCCGCTTCGGGAGCCAGGTCGGTCGCTTCCTCGCCTGGTTCGATCAGCGGGTGATCGACGGGCTCGTCAACGGCGCCGGCGGCGTCTCCGTCCTCGTCGGCCGCAGCGGCCCCCCTCGCCAAAACGGCCACGTCCGGGGCGTAGTAGGGGGGCAGGTGCACGGCGCGCGGGGGCTGGGGGTGGTGGCGGCGTGCGCACTGGTGCTCGCTGCCTGTGGTGACAACGGCGATGACGGCGACGGCGAGGCCGCCGGTGGCCAGCAGTTCGTCACCCTGGCGACGGGTTCGACCGGAGGGACCTACTTCCCACTCGGTGGCGCCATGGCCGGCGTGTGGAACGACAACCTCGACGGGGTGCGTGTGAGCACGCAGTCCTCGGGTGCATCGGTCGAGAACATCCGACTGCTGCAGCAGGGTGAGGTCGACATGATCATGGCCGTCAACGGGGTCGCGGCGGACGCGATCGACGGCACCGGGGAGTTCGAGGGCGAGGACTACGACTTCCAGTTCATGGGCAACGTCTACGGCGAGGTCACGCAGATCGTGGCCACCGCGGAGTCCGGGATCACCACGATCGCGGACCTCGAGGGCGCGCGCGTCGCCCTCGGTCCTCCGGGATCCGGCACCGACGTGATCGCCCGATTCATCCTCGAGGCCCAGGGCATCGACCCGGACAACGACATCGAGGCGTTCAACGACACCTTCGCGGACGCCGCCGACGGTCTGCGCGACGGCCGACTCGACGCCGCCTTCGGCATCCTGGCCCTGCCCGCCGGGTCCATCGAGGAGGTCGCCACCTCCGTCGACATCAACATCGTGTCCATCGAGGGTGACCTGCTCGACACGCTGTTGGACACCGACCCGACCCTGTCGGCGCTCGACATCCCCGGCGGGACCTACTCGGGTGTCGACGAGGACGCGACCACGGTGACCAACTGGGCGACGCTCTACGTGCCTGCGGACCTCGACGAGGACCTGGTGTACGACCTGACGCGGGTCTTCTTCGAGGAGTCCGAGTCGGTCGCCAACGCGGTCGCGGTCGGTGAGCAGATCCAGATCGACACCGCACTCGACGGCAACAGCATCGAGGTGCACCCGGGTGCGCAGCGCTACTTCGACGAGGTCGGCGCTGAGTGACGGATCCGGTCGCGGGGGGGGCCCGGGGGGGGGGGGGGGCCCGGGGCGGGGGGTGGGGGGGGGTGGGGGGGGGTTGGGGGGGGGGGGGGCCGCCCGGGGGGGGGGGGGCGGGGGGGGGGGTGCGGGGCCGGGCGGCCCGCGACCGGGTGTCGTGCGATGGTTGACGGTGGCGCTCGTCCTCCTCGGGGCGGGCGCCACCGCGCTGCTCGTCACGACATCGGACAACGTCACGTCCGCGGCGTCGCGCGACGGGACGTGGTTCGAGGTGCGTGACCCGGAGAGCGATCGGACGCTGCATCGGCGCGCGGTCCATCCCGGTGAGCGCATCGTGATGACGCACGTGCACTCGGTGACCCGGCGCGAGGTCGTGGAGACCTTCGGGATCGCCGAGGACGGCACGCTGACGCTCGAGGAGATGGTGTTCGACGAACCCGGCCCGAACCTGCCCACCGGGCCGGAACGCTTCGGGGAGCGAGACACCACGTTCGAGACCGTGGATGGCGTCTACCGTGTCATCCACCACGGATTCAGGATCGGGACCGTCGGCCTGCGCGTGGGCCAGCGGAGCGTGGATCACACCTTGACGTTCGAGGACGGGGAGCAGGTCCGCCTGCTCGACCTGACCCGGGCCGGAGGGCCGGTGGAGTTGACCGCCGGCTGACAGCTGGGAGGCTGACGTGGCGCGTAGGGACGAGTCGGACCAGGACCTCGAGCACACCGCGGCGACCGCCGATGCGGACGGCGCCGCACCGAGCGCCGCGACGGAGACGGGGCCGAAGCAGCGGCGCAAGCTCGAGGAGTCCTACGAGGCGATCAGCGACCTGCCCGACGAGCTGCGCGAGGAGCTCGAGGCGGATGTCGCGGCGCTCGAGGAGCTGACCCTCGCGGACGCCGCCGGCAACGTCCGTGACCTGCGCGGCACGTGGCGGTGGACGGTCTTCGTCGCCGCGCTCATCCTGAGCCTGTTCCACCTCTACACCGCGCAGTTCGGCGTCCTACCCGGCCTCCAACAGCGTTCGTTCCACCTCGGCATGGGGTTGGCGCTGGTCTTCCTGCTCTACCCGGGCGGCGACGTCTCCGACCGCAAGGTCGCCATCCGCGGGTGGATCATGGCGGCGCTCGCGCTGGGTGCGACCGGGTTGGCGATGGCCTCTGGGGAGGCCGACATGTACCTGGCGGTGCCGGTGGTGGTGCTCGTGGCCGCCGTCATGGCGACCCGCCACCTGCCGGTCACGGTCCTCGGGATGCCGCTCGGTGACGTGGTGCTGGCCGGCCTGAGTCTGGCGGTCGGTTGGTTCATCTTCGACAACTGGCTGGAGATCGGCCAGGGCGCGGGGCTGCTGACCGACGAGAACGTGCTCGTCGCCACGACCGGCGTGCTGCTCGTGCTGCTCGCCACCCAGCGCGTCATCGGCACACCGCTGACCGCTGTGGCCAGCCTGGCCCTGCTCTACGCCTACTTCGGCCAGCAGATGCCGGGCTTCCTCGCGCACGGGGGGTTCTCGCTGCGACGGATCGTCGCGAGCCAGTTCCTCGGCACGGAGGCGATCTTCGGCACGCCGATCCGGGTGTCGTCCACCTTCATCTTCATCTTCATGATCTTCGCGGCGTTGCTGCAGCGCACCGGCATGGAGCGCTTCTTCACCCAGCTCGCGTTCGGGCTCACCGGCTGGATGACCGGTGGGACCGCCAAGGTGGGTGTGCTCACGAGCGCGTTCTCCGGGACCATCACCGGCTCGTCGGTCGCCAACACCGTGTCCAACGGCGCCTTCACCATCCCGATGATGAAGAAGTCGGGCTACAAGGGCGAGTTCGCCGGCGCCGTCGAGGCAGCGTCCTCGACCGGTGGGCAGTTGGCCCCACCGATCATGGGTGCGGCGGCGTTCATCATGATCGAGCTCACGGGGCTGTCCTACGCCTACATCATCCGTGCGGCGGCGATCCCCGCGATCCTGTTCTTCACCGCGCAGTTCATCGTCATCCACTACGAGTCGAAGCGGCTCGGGATCATGGGCCTGCCCCGGCACAAGCTGCCACAGCCACGCCAGCTGATGCTGCGCAAGGGCTACCTGCTGCTGCCGATCGTGGTGATCTTCGTCCTGCTCGCCCAGGGCCGGTCCGCGATCCGATCCGCGCTGTACGCGGTCTTCGCCGTGGTCATCATCAACCTGGTCGTGCAGGTCATCGGGGCCGCCTTCGGCCGCTGGAAGACCCTCGACGACAAGCTGACGCCGTGGACCCTGCTCGACGGGCTGGTCGACGCGGCGCGCATCGCGCTGCCGATCATCGTGGCGTGCGCGGCGGCCGGCATCGTCGCGGGGGTCATCACGCTCACCGGGGTCGGGTTGCAGCTGGTCAGTGGCCTGCTCAGCCTCGCCGGCGAGATGCTCGTGCTGACGATGTTCTTCTCCATGATCGCCTGCCTGGTGCTCGGTATCGGGTTGCCGACGACGGCGAACTACGTCATCACCGCGACGCTGGTCGCACCGGCGCTGCTCTTCTTCGACGCGGTCCCGGTCATCGCGGCGCACATGTTCGTCTACTACTTCGGGATCATGGCCGACATCACCCCACCGGTCTGTCTGGCGTCCTACGCCGCATCCGGGATCGCGCAGTCGAACCCGCTGAAGACCGGCGTGCAGTCCGTCAAGATCGCGATCGGCGGGTTCCTGCTGCCCTACCTGTTCGTGCTGTCCCCGCAGCTGCTGCTCGAGGAGGCCACCATCCTCGAGGGGACGCTGGCGGCGATATCGGCGCTGATCGGGGTCAGTGCGGTGGGGATCGGCGTCGTCGGGTTCATGGACCGCAAGCTCCCGTGGCTCATCCGCGGGGTGCTCGTCGCGTCCGGGTTGGCGCTGCTCAACGCGGATCCGTTCACCGACGCGATCGGGCTCGGCACGTTCGCGGTGGTGTTCGTCTGGCAATGGCGCAGTGGTCGGCGCATCCGCAGCGACGCGCGGACCGAGGCGTCCGGGGCGACCGGGGCACAGGCCGAACAGCAACTCGACGCCGAGCAGGGCGCCGACCTCGACGCAGGAGGCGAACGATGAGCGTGCTGGTCGGCTACGACGGCTCACCCGCCAGCGATGCGGCGTTGATCGAAGCCGCGCTGACCGCGGTACGGCGCGAGGTGCCGCTGCACCTGGTGCGCTACCTCCCGCACGAGCTCGGGGAGAGCATGACCCAGGTCCGTCGGGAGGTGGAGGAGTCGTCCGACGAACAGGACGCCCTGGAGACCTTCGCGGCCGGCTGGCGCGAGCGCGGCATCGACGTGCACCTGCACATCGAGCACGGGCCGAGCGGTGGCGCGGCGGATGCCATCCTGCGCCTCGCCGACGAGGTCGATGCGGAGCTGATCGTGCTCGGCTGGACGGCGCGCTCGAAGATCGAGGAGGTCGTGCTCGGCTCGGTGGCGCGGCAGGTCCGGCGGCGCGCGGGGCGACCGATCATGACGGTGCCGGCCGCATCGGACTGACCGGCTCACGCCCGGTCCGCAGCGTGGGACCACGGCGCACGGCGAGCGCTGCGCGCGTGCCGCGTACCCTGCGGACCCGACGCCCGTCACCGCGTCCGCGTCGCCGCACGCGCACGGTGACCTCCGACGCTCGAAAGGCCCGCTGATGGTCCGTCCCGGCTCCGGCTCGCTGCCCGGTATCCCCGACGCCTTCGACCTGCACCGCAGCTCGTTCTTCGAGGTGCTGCGCCGGGACGCCCCCGAGGCGGTCCCGTCGGTCATGGGGGGCGCGCCGCTGTCCGAGGAGCTGCGCGCCAGCGTGGTCGAGGGCACCACCGTGCTGGCGGTCATCGCGGCGGACGGCGTGGTCATCGCCGGTGACCGTCGGGCCACCGCCGGCAACCTCATCTCGCGCGGGGACATGCGCAAGGTCTTCCCGGCCGACAGCTCCTCGGCGATCGCGATCTCCGGGGCCGCAGGGCCCGCGATGGAGCTGGCCAAGGTGTTCGCCACGGAGCTCGAGCACTACGAGAAGGTCGAGGGCGAGCCGCTGTCGCTCGAGGGCAAGTCGAACAAGCTCGCCGGCATGGTCCGTGCCCACCTGCCGATGGCGATGCAGGGGCTGGTGGTCGTACCGCTGTTCGCCGGGGTCGACCCCCGGACCGGCACCGGACGCATCTTCGAGTACGACCCGGCCGGTGGCCGCTACGTCGCCACCGACCAGGCCGCCACCGGCAGCGGCTCGCTCGCGGCGCGGGCCACGCTCAAGCGCTTCGCCGACCCGCAGGCCCCGATCGGGACCGCCGTGCGCACCGCCATCACCGCGCTGACCGACGCCGCGGAGGAGGACAGCGCCACCGGGGGACCGGACCTGATGCGACGGATCTACCCGATCGTGGCGATCATCGACGCGGACGGGTACCGGGAGCTCGACGACGACGCCGTGCGCACGGAGATCGAAGCGGTCCTCGAGTCGCGTCGGCGCTGAGCGCCGGCCCCGGACCGTCCACCCCTGGCGCACCTGTGTTGCGCTGACCCCGACCCGAGGAACCCGAAGTGGCTGCGAACTACTACGTCGCCCCCGAACAGCTGATGAAGGACCGGGCGGAGTACGCCCGCAAGGGCATCGCCCGCGGCCGACCGCTGGTCGCCGTCGAGTTCGCCAACGGCGTGGTGTTCGCCGGCGAGAACCCGACCGCGTCGCTGTACAAGACCTCGGAGATCTACGACCGCATCGGGTTCGCCGCGGTCGGGCGCTACAACGAGTACGAGTCGCTGCGGGTGGCCGGGATCCGGCTCGCTGACGTCAAGGGCTACCAGTACGCCCGCGAGGACGTGAGCGCGAAGCCCCTGGCCAACGCCTACTCGCAGGCGCTCGGTGCCAGCTTCATGGGCGACTCCAAGCCGCTGGAGGTGGAACTGTTGATCGCCCAGGTCGACGGGGACGGACCCGACGAGCCACCGATCGAGCTTTACCACATCCTCTACGACGGTTCGATCGTCGACGAGCACCGGTTCGTGGTGATCGGCGGCGACACGGAGCCGCTGACCACCGCGCTCGAGGCCCAGTGGTCGGCGGGGCTGGGGCGCGACGAGGCCGTGCGGCTCGCGGTCGGCGTGCTGGCCGAGTCGGCGGGGCGTGAGCTCCGCGCGGACGGCCTGGAGGTCTCCGGGCTGGACGCGACCCGTGAACGGCGTCGGTTCTTCCGGTTGCGCGGGACCGAGCTCGACGAGTTGCTGGACGCCTGAGGCCCGCGGGGAGCGCACCGTGGTCCGGGCGGCCGCAGGCCGTACCCTCGTACGGGATCGGCGGCGAGGGCCGCGGGTCCGAGGGGAGCCCACGTGCGTCGCAGGATCTTCGGGATCGAGAACGAGTACGGCGTGACGTGCACGTTCGAGGGGCAGCGCCGGCTCAGCCCCGACGAGGTGGCCCGCTACCTGTTCCGGCGGGTGGTGTCCTGGGGGCGCTCGTCCAACGTCTTCCTCGAGAACGGGGCCCGGCTCTACCTCGACGTCGGCTCGCACCCGGAGTACGCCACGCCCGAGTGCGACAGTCCGCGCCAGGCGGTGGTCCACGACAAGGCCGGGGAGCGCATCGTCGAGGACCTCGTGCTCGCCGCCGAGCAGCGACTCGCCGAGGAGGGCATCCACGGGCGCATCTCGCTGTTCAAGAACAACACCGACTCCGCCGGCAACTCCTACGGCTGCCACGAGAACTACCTCGTCACGCGGGTGGGGGAGTTCCAGCGGCTCGCCGAGGCCCTGATCCCCTTCCTGGTGACGCGCCAGATCTTCGCGGGGGCCGGCAAGGTGCTGCAGACGCCGCGGGGCGCGATCTTCTCCCTCGCGCAGCGCGCGGAACACATCTGGGAGGGCGTGTCGTCCGCCACGACCCGCTCCCGGCCCATCATCAACACCCGCGACGAGCCCCACGCCGACGCGGAGCGTTTCCGCCGCCTGCACGTCATCGTGGGCGACTCGAACATGAGCGAGTACACGTCCTGGCTCAAGGTGGCGACCTGCGATCTCGTGCTGCGCATGCTCGAGGAGCAGGCGGTCATGCGCGATCTGTCGCTGGACAACCCGATCCGTGCGATCCGGGAGATCAGCCACGACCTGACCGGCACCCGCCGTATCCGCCTGACCTCGGGTCGCGAGATGAGCGCGCTGGACATCCAGCAGGCCTACCTCGAACGGGTCGAACGGTTCGTGGCGGCCAGCCACGAGGCGGACGATGACGCCAAGCACGTGCTGACGGAGTGGCGGCGCGTGCTCGAGACCCTGGCCCGTGACCCCATGGAGCTCGGTCGCGAGCTCGACTGGGTGGCGAAGTACCAGCTCGTGGAGCACTACCGCGCCAAGCACGACCTACCGCTCGGCCATGCGCGCGTGCAGCTGATCGACCTCGCCTACCACGACGTCGTGCGCGACCGGGGGCTGTACCACGTGCTGGTCCGCCAGGGCCGGGTCGAGCGACTGCTGGCGGAGGAGGAGATCATGGAGGCGACCGTGCATCCCCCGGCGAACACCCGCGCGGCGCTGCGGGGACGGTTCATCCGCGAGGCGAAGGCCAAGCGCCGCGACTACACGGTGGACTGGGTGCACCTGAAGCTCAACGACCAGGCGCAGCGCACGGTGCTGTGCAAGGACCCGTTCACCTCCGAGGACGAGCGGGTCGACCGGTTGATCGAGGCGATGTGACCCCGCGTCAGGCCGCCCGGGCCGCCCACCCGGCGAAACGGCGCCAGAACCGACGGTTGCCGGCGCGCCAAAGTGGTGCGAACCACCGGGGCACCGCCGCCGCGGTCGTCACCGCGACATCGGTACTCGTCCCCACGGGTGCGAGCTCGAAGCGCAGCAGGCTCGGGCGCATCAGTCGCGGACTGACGACGTACGCGCCGTAGAGGTAGTGCAGGTCCCGGCGCTGCTCGGGCACGACCAGGCCGACGACACCGGGCAGCGCGAGCAGCGGGCCGTGGTGATCGGTGCGCACCCCCGGGTTGAAGGCGGGCATCGGGCCACCACCGGGCAGGCGATCCGAGTCGCGGCGGACGAACTCGACCCGGTAGGGCGGCACCTGGCCGTCGACGAACGTCGCCGGGTCGTCGAGCCAGGCCCACACCCGGTCGATGGGCAGCGGGATGGTGACCTCCGTGCGGACCGTGTCGTGCACCCACCCCGGTGGGGTCACGACGCCGGCCGGTCCCGGCAGCGTGCCCGGATCGATGGGCCGGCCGGTGGCGTCGGGGATCCCGGGGCGTGCGGTGCGGGGCTCGGACATCGGCGGCTCACTGGGAGAGGGGGCGTGTGGTCGCATCGGGGAGCGTTCGCCTCCGTCCCGGGACCGGATCGCCGTCTCCGGGGCACGACGCCGCGACCGGCCCGGTGGCGGCGGGCCCTCGTCGCGACGCGGAGCCGTCCCGTTAGGCTGCGCGCGTCCGCATCCGACGACGATCGAGACCAGGGGGCACGGTGACGGCGAAGGTCGAACGGCTGGTCAACCTGACGGTCGCCCTGCTCGAGACCCGTCGTCCGCTGACGCTGCGCGAGCTCAAGCAGCGCACCGGCTACTACGACCAGGCCGACGGTGCGGCCGCTCGTCGGATGTTCGAGCGCGACAAGGACGAGCTGCGGCGGCTGGGCGTGCCGGTGACGGTGGCGCCCGTGCCCCACAGCGAGGAGCAGGGTTACCTCGTGCCCCGACGCGAGTACGAGCTGGCCGACATCGAGCTGACCGGCGAGGAGGTCGCCGCGCTCGGACTCGCGGTGCGCCTCACCGGCGCGGAGGGCACCCCGCTGGCGCTCGCGAAGCTCGCCGCGCGGGCACCCGACCCCGTCGCCCTGCCCGAGCCGACCACCCGCGTCGAGCTCTCGGTCGACGCGGTCGACGCCATCGCCGATGCGGTCGTGCGGCGTCGCTCGGTGCGGTTCGGCTACCGCCGTGCCGACGGGACCGACGGTCGCCGCGCGGTCGACCCGTTCGCGGTCGTGCGACGCCGCGCCGCCTGGTACGTCGTCGGCCGCGACCACGACCGTGACGCCCTGCGCGCCTTCCGCCTGGACCGCATGACCGACGAGCCCCGTGCGTTCGGGGACGACGATGCCTTCACGGTCCCCGACGACCTCGATGTCGAGCGCGCCGTCGCAGGCCCCGAGGAGGAGGGCGTCCCGGTGCTCCTCGCCGTCGCCCCCGCGGCCCGCTGGGCGGTGGAGCTACGCGGTGGCGCCCGGACCGGACGGACCCACGCCGACTGGCCCGTCTACGAACTGCCCGGGCTGCACCCCTGGCGGGACCGGTCGTGGATCCTTGGTCTCGGCCCCGACGTGGTCGTGCTCGATCCACCGCGACTGCGCGACGCGGTGGTGGCCGCGCTGGATGCGGTCCTGGCGCCCGGCGCCGACGCGCCCGGCTCGGAGCCAACATGAGCGCCACCGACGACGTCGCCCGCATGCTCACGCTGGTGCCCTGGTTGCTGGAGCGGCCCGGCGCGAGCCTGGCGGAGATCGCGACCGCGTTCGGGGTCGAGGTGGCGACCATCCGGCGCGACCTCGGTGCCTTGGACTTCTGCGGTCTGCCGGGGCTCGGTGGCGGCGACCTCTTCGACGTCACCACGGTCGGCGACCGGGTCGTGGTGCAGATGGCGGACGAGCTCAAGCGCCCCCTCAAACCCACACCGAGCGAGGCCCTGCGGCTGGTGCTCACGGTCGACGCCATGGCCGACGTCGCCGGCGAGGAGGTCCCGGCCCTGCGCTCGGCGGTCGGCAAGATCCGGGCGGCGCTCGGGATCCCGCGGACCACCGCGGACGTCGTCGCCGACGCCGGGCCGCTGCTGGCCTCCACGCTGCGCGACGCGATCCGGGACCGCGTCCAGGTCGAGATCGACTACCGCGCTCGCGGTGCGGAGACCGCCACGACCCGGCTCGTGGACCCTTGGGCCCTGCACGTGGTCGACGGGACGTGGTACCTGCAGGCCTTCGACCACACCCGTGGGGGGCGCCGCCCCGTCCCCCGCCCACGGGGCGCGGCCGCGCGGCGGGGCCCCCCCCCCCCCGCCCGGGGCCGCCCCCCCCCCCCCCCCCCCCCCCGCTACGTCGCCGGGCCCGACGATGTCGAGGTCGTGCTCGTCGTGGAGCAGGGCGGCCGCTGGCTCGCCGATGCGGTGGTGCTCGACGAGCAGCGTGAGCGGCCCGACGGCCGCCTGGAACTGCACCTGCGCACGGACGCGCCCGCCTGGCTCGCGCAGCTCGTGCTGATGGCGGGTGGTCAGGCGCGGGTGGCGCAGCCCGCGGCCCTTCGTGCGGAGGTCGTGGCGCTCGCGCGGTCGGCGCGCGCCCGGTACGCGACCTCGGCGACGGAAGCGGCTGGCGCGGGCCCCACGGGGACGGACGACCACGCTGCGTCGTGATCGTTGCCGCCCCGGTCACGTTGGGTGTCCACGGCGGGGCACAGGGCCCCTTGGCCCTTCAGGTGCTGCGTGCGCCGGCCGACGAAGTGGGGGACACCTCCGAGGAGGCCCTGCGATGACCCGGATCCGAGCGACCTGCCCCACCTGCGGGGAGGTCGACCTGCGCCCGTACGAGGTCACCCTGCACGTGGTGCGTGACCCGCTCGGCGACGTGTCCGACGGCAGCTGCTACCGCTTCGACTGCCCGGCCTGCGACGAACTGGTCGTCAAGCCAGCGGACGAGCGGATCGCGGAGCTGCTGCAGACCGGTGGTGTCCCGGTCGAGGAGAACGCCGAGTCGCTCGTCGACGACCGTCCGCCGCACCCGGAAGCCCCGCGCCCGGGTCCGGTGCTGACCCGCGACGACCTGCTGGACCTGCACCTGGCCCTGTCCGGGGACGACTGGTTCGACCAGCTGCTGCAGACCTCGAGCTGAGCCTCGCCCGATGCCCGGGGCCGCCCCCGCGGCCCCGGCGGCGGCGCGCGCCTCGGTAGGCTCGCGGCCCGCACCCGGAGAGGACCAGCGCGCGTGGCGACCCCCACCATCATCGTGCTGCTCGCCGCGGTGCTCGGCACGCTCGCCGCGGTCGGGTTCGTCGGGCTGGTGCAGGTCGATCGTCTGCGCCGGAGCTGGGATCGGGTCACCGACCAGCTCGAGCGGCTCACCTCGGCCCGCGAGGAGCTCGATGTCCAGCTCGCCGTGCTGGAGCGTGAGCGTGCGCGGCTGCAGGGCGCGCTGGATGCGTTCCAGGCACAGCGCGAGATGCGCCGGGGGGCGTCGGTGCCCCGCTGGTAGGCTGGGGGTTCCGATCGAGAGAGGAACCGGGATGGGTTGGCAGGAGCTGGTCATCATCCTCGCGGTGTTGCTGCTGCTGTTCGGAGCGCGCAAGCTGCCGGAGCTCGCCGGTTCGCTCGGCACCTCGATCAAGGAGTTCCGCAAGGCCACCGAGGAGGCGTCCGAGGGCTCGGGCGACGATGCGGACGGCGCGGAACCAGGCGCCGACGCCGTGGAGCACCACGACGCCGACCGAGACGCGGAGCACTGAGGCATCGCCGTGACCGATCCCGACGCGGAGCCCCGCGGCGGGGAGATGACGCTCATGGAGCACCTCCGTGAGCTGCGCACCCGGTTGTTCCGTGCGCTCATCGCCCTGGTCATCGGGACCGCCATCGGGTACGCGATCTTCCCGTGGCTGCTCGACGCGCTGATCGCGCCCTACTGCGCCGTCTCGCCGAACGTCGCCGGTGGAGACTGCAACCTCATCGCGCTGCGTCCGCTCGAGCCCTTCAGCGTCCGGATCAGGACCTCGCTGGTCGTCGGGCTGTTCCTCGGCGGACCGGTGATCTTCTACCAGCTGTGGCGGTTCGTGACCCCGGGTCTGACGCCCCGCGAGCGGCGCTTCACGTGGCCGTTCGTCGTGCTCAGTCAGCTGATGTTCGCCCTGGGCATCGGGTTCGCCTACCTCGTCATCCCGCAGGCGCTCGGGGTCCTGCTCAACCTCGGCGGGCCACGTATCGAGGCGTTGCTGTCGGCGACGGAGTACCTGAGCTTCTTCCTCGCCATGTGCATCGCGCTGGGCCTGGTGTTCGAGCTGCCGCTGGTGCTGATCTCCCTGGCGTTGGTCGGGGTCGTCTCCTCCTCGGGGCTGCGGCGGGCACGGCCGTACGCGGTGGTCGGCATGGTCACCGCCTCGGCGATCATCACGCCCACCACGGACGCGGTCACGCTGCTGCTGGTCGCCGGCCCGATGTGGTTCTTCTACGAGGTGTCGATCGTCGCAGCCTGGCTGATCGGACGCCGGCGTGAGCGAGCACGACGGACCCGATCGTGAGCGGTCCGACGCTGCCACGCGACGCGGAGCCGGTGCTGGCCACGGACGCGCAGACGGTGCGTGGTGCCGCCGGTGATCTCGCGCGGCCGAGCGTGCGGGTACGGGTCACCCGGCTGCGGCTGCGGGCTCGTCGGGGCCACCTCGGTCGGCTGGCGATCGGCGTGGTCATCGCGCTGGTGGTCGGGATCGCGGTCGGCCGGGCCACCGCGCCCGACCCGGGTGCGGACGTGCGCTCACAGGTCGAGTCCTCCGTGCTGGCCATCTCGCTGGAGTCCGACGGGATCTGGACCGCCGCCTCCGACGGACGCGCCGCGGTCAGCGACGGTCTGGTCGCGCTGCGTCGGGACGGTGACCCCTCGGTGGTCGAGGACAACCTCGACGCCTGGCTCGTGGCCTACGACGCCGCCATCGTGCGCGTCGCCGGGGTGGACCTCGCCGGCCCGGCCCGGCCCGTGCAACGGCAGCTCATCACCGCACTCACGCTGTCCCGCGACGCGGTGGAGGTGCTCGGTCACGCCGCCGAGGTCGACGACGAGGTGCTGCGCACCGACCTGACCACCGAGGTGGGCCGCCTCCGCTCCCGCAGCGAGCAACTGATCCAGTCGGCCCGGGCCTCGACCGCGGAACTCGACGGTGGCCGCACCGACGTCTCCCCCCTGCCGCGACTCCGCAGCTTCCAGGACGGACGCAATCCGTGATCGACACCGACGCCCACGTCAGCCACTTCGTCGACACGCTCGGGTTCACGCCGGATGCGTTCCAGCGGCGCGCCATCGACGCGCTGGTGGCGGGCCGCAGCGTGCTCGTCGCCGCGCCGACCGGGGCGGGCAAGACCGTCGTGGGCGAGTTCGCCTGCCACGACGCGATCGAGCGCGGGGGCAAGGCGTTCTACACCACCCCGATCAAGGCGCTGTCCAACCAGAAGTACCGCGACCTCGTCGAGCGCTACGGCGAGGAGCGGGTGGGCCTGCTCACCGGGGACCGCTCGGTGCGGGGCGAGGCCCCGATCGTGGTCATGACCACCGAGGTCCTGCGCAACATGATCTACGAGCGTTCGCGCACGCTCGAGGGTCTGCGCCACGTCGTGCTCGACGAGGTGCACTACCTCGCCGACCGTTCCCGCGGCGCGGTCTGGGAGGAGGTCATCATCCAGCTGCCGGCCTCGGTCCAGCTCGCGGCGCTGTCGGCCACCGTCAGCAACGCGGAGGACTTCGGGCGGTGGCTCGACCTGGTCCGTGACGGCTGCGACGTGGTGATCGAGGAGTCGCGCCCGGTCCCGCTCAAGCACCACTACTTCGTCAACGACACCGTGTACGACACCTTCCGCGCCGGCCGCAAGGGTGGGGCCAGCAAGGAACACCGCGAACGTGCATCGCAGGCGCTCGCCGGGGTCCCCAACCCCGAGGTCATGATGCTCGAACGCCGGGCGCGGCAGCGCAACCGGGTGAGCAACAAGGGCCGACGGATGGGACCCGACGTCCGCCTGCGGTGGCCCTCACGGCCGCACGTCGTCGCCGAGCTGCACGAGCGTGGCTGGTTGCCCGCGATCCAGTTCGTCTTCTCCCGGAAGGGCTGCGAGGACGCGGTCGAGCAGCTGATCACCGCCGGGATCCGGCTCACCACCGCCGCGGAGCGCCGGGAGATCGCGGCGCTGGTGGACACCCTGCTCGGTGACCTGCCGCCGGCCGATCTGGAGGTGCTCGGTTTCCGCCGCTTCCGGGCCGCGGTCATCGACGGCATCGCCGCCCACCACGCGGGGCTGGTGCCGATCTTCAAGGAGTGCGTCGAGCTGCTGTTCCAGCGCGGGCTGCTCAAGCTGGTCGTGGCGACCGAGACCCTCGCGCTCGGCATCAACATGCCCGCGCGCACGGTGATCATCGAACGGCTCGAGAAGTGGAACGGTGAGTCGCACGTGCTGCTCACGCCGGGGGAGTACACCCAGCTCACCGGGCGTGCGGGACGGCGCGGCATCGACACGGTCGGCCACGCGGTCGTGCTCTACCAGCGCGATCTGGACTTCCGGACCGTCGCCGGGCTCGTCGGGACGCGGACCTACCCCCTGCGCAGCTCCTTCGCGCCGTCCTACAACATGGCGGTCAACCTGCTGCGACGGCACGACCTGCCGCAGGCCGAGGCCCTGCTCGGCGCGTCGTTCGCCCAGTTCGAGGCGGACGCGTCCGTCGTGCGTGTCGCCGAGGAACTGCAGGAGCTCGACCAGGGCCTCGAGGGCTACGCCCGGCACCTGTCGTGCGACCGCGGCGACTGGGCGGCGTACTGGGCGCTGCGTCGCGAGGTCTCCCACCGGGAGAAGCAGGAGGCCTCCGACCGGCGGCGTCAGGCCCAGCAGGCGGTGCGTGACGGGATCGCCGCGCTGCAGCCGGGCGATGTGCTCCACGTCCCACGGCTCGGTCGGCGAGGGCTGGTGGCCATCACCGGGGTCCACCTGACCCGCAAGGGCACCCCGCTGGCGCAGGGCGTCACCGACGAGCGCGCGCTGGTCAAGCTGGGCCCGCGGGAGCTCGAGGGCGCGCCAGCCGTCGTCGAACAGGTGCGGCTGCCGACCAGCGGCAACCCGCGTCAGCAGACCTTCCGCCGTGAGGTCGCGCACGTGCTCCGCGGGCTGCAGCCCCCCGCGGTGCCGCCGCCGGCCCCGACCGGCGAGCACGACCGCGGGCCCTCCGCGCAGGTGCAGGACCTGCGCGGGCAGGTGCGTGCCCATCCCTGCCACCACTGCCCCGAGCGCGAGACCCACGAGACCTGGCAGCACCGCACCGACGAGTTGTTCGACCAGGCCGACGCCCTGCGCACGCGCATCGAGCGGGCCACCGGCTCGCTGGTCCGCCAGCTGCACCGGATCCTGACGGTGCTCACCGACCTCGGGTACGTCGACGATGCCCCGGACCCCACCGAGGACGGCCTGCGCCTCGCGGGCATCTACTGCGAGGTCGATCTGCTCGTCGCCGAGGCGGTCCGGCGCGGGTTACTCGGCGGGCTGCAGGCTGCCGAGGTCGCCGGCATCGCGGCGCTGTTCCTCTACGAGCCTCGGGGCGGGGAGCCGAGCGAGCACGTGGTCCTGCCGACCACGGCCCTGCACGAGGCCACGGAGGACATCATCGCCCTGGCCGACGAGCTCCGGGCGCGCGAGGAGGCGGCCGGGATCCCGAGCACCCTGCGCGAGCTCGATGCCGGCTTCGTCGGCCCGGCCTACCGCTGGGCATCGGGGGACGATCTGGACGCCGCGCTGGGCCACCTGGAGCTCACCGGCGGCGACTTCGTCCGCAACGTCAAGCAGATCGCCGATCTCGTGGGCCAGTTGCGCAGCGTCGGCGACGCCGGGCTCCGGGTGGAGGCGGAGCTCGCCCTCGACGGGCTACGGCGCGGGATCGTCGACTCGTGAGCCTGCCACCGCTCGGCATCCCGCTGCTGATCGCGAACCCGTCCGCCGGTCGCGCGGATGGGGGCATCCTCGACCGGCTGGTGGCCGCGTTGGAGGAGTGCGGGGTCACGCCCGACGTCGTGCGTACCGACGGACGCGGTCACGCCTCGCACATCGCGCGTCGCGCGGTCGAGGACGGGCGCCGGTTGCTGGTCGCCGTGGGTGGCGACGGCACGGTGCACGAGATCGTCAACGGCATCATCGACCCGGAGACCGGGACGCCCCGGCATCCGGGGGCCACCCCGGTGGTCGGGATCGTCGGTGCCGGGTCGGGCAGCGACCTGACCCGGACCTTCGGGCTCGACCGGCGCCCCGAGCTACTCGCCGCGCACCTGTGCACCGACGCGACCACGACCATCGACCTCATGCGCCTGCGGTTCCGTGATGCGGCCGGGCGGCCAGCGGTCCGCCTCGGGGTCAACGTGGTCGAGGCCGGCTACGGCGCCGCGGTCGTCCGACGTGCCAACGCCATGCCACGACGTCTCGGACCGTTGCGTTACGCGGCCGGCATCGTGGCCGCGGTGCCCGCGTTCCGCCGTGTGCCGACCACCATCACGCACGACCACGGGACCACCGACGAGCCGGTCTGCAACGTGGTCATCGCCAACGGACAGTTCTTCGGGGGCGGCCTTCGGGTCGCGCCCCTGGCGATGCCCGCGGACGGTGAACTGGACCTGCAGAGCTGGGGTGGGCGGCCGATCGACGTCATCCGTGCCCAGCCCCAGCTGCGTCGCGGCGAGCATCTCAAGCGGCCGGACGTGCGCAGCTGGCGATCCACCACCGTCACCGTCGAGGCATCCCGTCCCCTCGATGTGGAGGCAGACGGCGAGGTGCTGGGGACCACGCCGCTGCAGGTGGAGGTCGTCCCCGGGGCCCTGACGCTCAAGCTCTGAACGGCGGCCGGCGGTCCGGCCGCGGCCGGGGGGGGCGGCCCGGCGGGGGACCCGGCGCGGTGGGGGGGGGGGCCGCCGGGGCCCCGGCCCCCCCACGCTCTGCCGGGGGGGGGGGGGGCCGCCCGCGGCCGGTGGAGGCGACCGAGCGGTCTACCCTGCGCGGCGGCCCCGACCGGCCCCCCGCCCGACGTGCACTGGAGTCACCTGTGACCACCGATCGGCTCGAACGCGCCCGTGCCGCCATGGCGGACGCCGACGTCGATGCGCTGCTGATCGGCCCGTCGGCGGACCTGCGCTACCTCGTCGGCTACCACGCGCTGCCACTCGAGCGGCTCACCATGCTGGTGGTGCCACGCGACGGTGAGGCCGTGCTCGTGGCCCCGGAGCTCGAGGCCCCGCGGGCACAGGCCTCCGGCGCGTCCGATCTGGCGGACCTCCGCACGTTCGGGGAGACCGACGACCCGATCGCGCTGGTCACCGACGCGCTCGGGCCGGCCGCGACGGGTCGCCTCGCGGTCAGCGACCGGCTCTGGGCGGGCTTCCTGCTCGCGCTGCAGCGCGTGACCCCGCAGGCGGACTACGTCGCCGGCTCCACGGTGATGCGCACGCTGCGGCTGATCAAGTCCGCGGAGGAGATCGCCGCGCTCGAGGCCGTCGGCGCGGCCATCGACGCGGTGCACGCCCAGGTCCCCGCGCTGCTGCGACCCGGCCGCACGGAGGCGGAGGTCGGCCGCGACATCGCGGAACGGATCCTGATCGACCACGACGAGGTCAACTTCGTGATCGTGGCGTCCGGGCCCAACGGTGCCTCGCCCCACCACGAGACCGGCGATCGCGTCATCGAGGCGGGTGAGCCGATCGTCGTCGACATCGGTGGCACCCGCGCCGGCTACTGCTCCGACGTGACGCGCAACTACGTGATCGGTACGCCCTCGCCCGACTACGCACAGCTGCACCGGGTGCTCGAGGAGGCGCAGCAGCGCGCCGTCGACGCCGTGCGCCCCGGGGTCAGCGCTGCCTCGATCGATGCGGTCGCCCGTGACCATCTCGAGGCCGCGGGCTACGGCGCGTACTTCGTGCACCGCACCGGCCACGGGATCGGGGTCGAGGAGCACGAGGAGCCCTGGATCGTGGCCGGCAACGAGCTCGAGCTCGCGCCCGGCATGGCGTTCTCCGTGGAGCCGGGCATCTACGTGCCCGACCGCCACGGGGCCCGCATCGAGGACATCGTGGTCGTCACCGACGACGGGGTGGCCCCGGTCAACCACCGGCCGCACGAACTGTGCGTCGTGGACGGTCCGTGACGTCGCGCCACGCCTGCGGCATGCTGCGTGTCGGCGCGTCGAGGTGAGGGAACCCATGGACGGCATCAAGGTACGTCGGGCCCGGATCGAGGAGATCCGGCCGCTCGCCGCGGAGTACAAGCGCGAGCAGGAGGTCGACTACGGCGCGCCGACCGACCCTCCGCTGCCCCAGGGCGGCATCTTCTGGCTCGCGGCCGACCCGGACGGGACGCCGCTCGGCTACGCCGCGGGCACCCTGCGCCAGTCGGGCTGCACCATCGGACCGGTGTTCACCCGACCGACGGCACGGCGCCGCGGGGTCGGGGAGGCGCTGCTCACGACCATCCAACAGTGGGCCGAGGACACCCGGGTCCCCGTCGTGGAGATCTCCGTGGCCGACAGCAACCGCACCGGGCGGCACTTCCTGGAGTCGCTCGGCTACGAACCCCGCCGGGTCCTGATGTCGCTCGTGCCGACCTCTCGACGGACGCTCGAGTCGGTCGCGGATCCGGACGTCGACCCCGCGAACTGAGCCGACGGTTGGAGCCGCGATGCACACCCTCACCGCCGACGAACGTGACCTGATCGAGCTCGTGCGCGGTTTCGTGGCCGCTGAGGTGACCCCCGCCGCGGGTGCGTACGAGCAGGAGCGCACCTTCCCGCGACCGCTGTTCGACCAGCTCGCGGCGATGGATCTGACCGGTCTCGTCTTCGATGACGCCGTGGGCGGCTCCGGCGTGGCCTACCGGACCTACCTGCTGGTGCTCGAGGAGATCGCGCGCGGGTCGCTGGCCCTCGGGATGGGGCTCAGCGTGCACATGCTGGCCACGTGGGGGATCGACACCTACGCCACCGACGAGCAGCGGGAGCGCTTCGTCCCCGACCTGGTCGCCGGGCGGATGCTGGGCGCGTACTCGCTGTCGGAACCGCAGGCCGGATCGGATGCCGCGGCACTGACCACGCGGGCCGTGCGCGACGGGGACGTCTACCGCCTCAACGGCACCAAGGCGTGGGTCACGCACGGGGGCATCGCCGACCGGTACCTCGTCATGGCACGGACGGGCGCCGATGGCGCCAAGGGCATCAGCGCGTTCGTCGTCGACGCGGACCAACCGGGCATGACCGCCCTGCCGCCGGAGTCGAAGATGGGGCTGTGGGCCTCGCCCACCGCTCAGCTGGTCTTCGAGGACGCCCCCGTGCCCGCGGACCGCCTCCTGGGCGGCGAGGAGGGCAGTGGCTTCCGGATCGCGATGGCCTCGCTCGACGGTGGCCGGCTCGGGATCGCGGGCCCCGCCCACCCGCAGGAGCCCCCCCCCCCGGCAGCGGCCCGCCGCCAAGCCCCGCCGCCCCCCCCCCTGACGCCCCCC
>JAFIEQ010000213.1 GCA_020832455.1 Nitriliruptoraceae bacterium | reverse complement strand
GCGGCGCGGCCGCCCGCCCCCCCCCCCCCCGCGGGGCCCCCGCCCCCGGGGGGGGCGGGCCCCCCCCCCCTGCCGCGGCGGGCCCCCCCCCCCCCCGCCGGTGGTCAGCCTGGCGTGCGCACCGGTGCCGGGCGCGGGCTTCTCGCGCCCCCCGTGGTGGCCCCCACCGGGAGCCAGCCCGACACTGGCGGCGTTGCGCCAGGCGGTGTCCGCGAGGACCTCGGCCTCCTCGCGCAGTTGGGCCGCACGGTCCTCCAGCAGCATCGGGTCGAGCAGCGCCACCCCGGCGCGCTCGGGCAGGAAGTCGACGAGCAGCGCGGGGTCGTCGGTGAGCAGGGTGACCAGTGACTCGCATCCCTCGAAGGTCTGGCCGGCCGCCAGGCGGTCGAGCTCGTCGGTCAGCTCCGGCCAGCGGGCGATGGCGTCACGGGCCCGTTCGCGCAGCGGTTCGTCCAGCACGACCTCGCGGGCCGGGTCGATCACCACCCGCACGACCGGCCCCGTGGACCGCTGATCGGCGACCCCGAACGCCCGCAACGAGTCGATGTCGTCGCCCCAGAACTCGACGCGCACGGCGTGGTCGCTGGCGGTGGGGAACACGTCGACGATGCCGCCGCGGACGGCGAACTCCCCCCGGGTCTCCACCTGTGGCACCCGGGAGTAGCCGAGCGCCGCGAGACCGTCGAGCAACGCATCGAAGCCGGTCGTGTCGGCATCCAGCACGATGGGCCGCTGGGTCGCGAGCGACCTCGACATCGGCTGGAGCGCCGCCCGCACCGGTGCCACGATGGCGAGCAGGGGCGCATCGTGCTCGTCGGGGTGGGTGAGCCGATCGAGCACCGCGAGCCGGCGACCGACGGTGCGCGGCTGGGGGGAGAGCCGCTCGTGCGGGAGCGTCTCCCAGGCCGGGAACACCGCGACCCGGTCCTCGCCGAGGTAGGCCGACAGCCCGTCCGCGACCGACTCCGCATCGGAGGTACGCGCGGTGAGCACGAGCAGCGGCGAGGCGCGCTCGGCCAGGAGCGACAACACGTAGGGGCGGGCCGAGGGCACGACCACCACGTCCTCGTCGACGAGTTCGACGTCCCAGGCGTCCCGTCCCCGCCGCAGCGCAGCAGCCAGCGGACCCTGGGCGAGGCCGGGGTCCAGGACGTCAGCGACCGAGCGCGGCGGACTGCTCACGCGGCAGGACTCCATGCGGGGTGGGTACGGCGGGTGGCACGGTCCGGGGGGAACGGGCCGGGTGGAACGGGCCTCGTCGGCTCAGCGGGGCTTGGGTCGCTTGCGGTTCGCCGCCGCCATCGGATCGATGCCCTTCGGGATCGGCAGCGAGCGGTCCAACGGCTTGAGCTTGCGCTCCAGCTTGGGCACCTCGGTCTTCTTCAGCTCCCGCGGCAGCTTGTTGATGGTCGTCTGCAGCTTGGGCAGGAGGACCTCACCGTCACGGTCACCGATCACCAGGGTGGTGATGGCCACGTCGGACACGGCGCGCCCCAGGCGCTTGCGTTCCTTGGCCAGCAGACCCTTGACCCGCTGCGGCACCCCCTCGCCGACCAGCACGATGCCGCACCGCCCGACCAGCCGGTGCACCATGTCCTGCTTGGTGTTGACGGCGACGGCGGGGGTCACGAACCACTGGCCACGCATCGACTGCAGGACGGCCGCGGCCGCACCGGGCTGGCCCTCGATCGCCGAGTACTGCGCCTTCTGAGCCCGGCGGTTGAACACGATCAAGCCACCGAGCAGCATGAACAGCAGCCCGAAGACCGGCATCGCCCAGATCCCGATGATGAACCCGAGGCCGGTCCCGACGAGCAACCCGATCATGGCGCCGACGAACACCAGCGCCACGACCTTGTCGTCCATCTGGCGGACGGCCTTCCACGCCTTCGTGAAGTTCGCGATCCTCTCGCGCATGGAGTGCCTCCTGCGGGATGGCCCGCGTCGATGACCGGTCAGGGACGGCCGTGGAACCGGTTCTGCGTGGGCTCGAGCCCGTCGGACACGAGGGCGACGACCGCGTCCGCCGCGTCCTGGAGCGCCACGTCGATGCCCTCCCGCTCAGCGGGTTGGAAACGACGCAGCACGAAGTCCTTACCTGGCATCCGGCCCGGCGGGCGACCGATGCCGATGCGGACGCGAAGGTACTCGCGTGTCCCGAGGGCTCGATCGAGATCCTTGAGCCCGTTGTGACCGGCGTGGCCACCGCCCCGCTTGATCTTGATCGCACCGGGGGCGACATCGAGGTCGTCGTGGCAGACGATGATGCGCTCCGGCGGGACCTTGAACCACGCCGCCGCCGCCTGCGTCGGGCCCCCGGAGCGGTTCATGTAGCTCCCGGGAACGGCGAGCACCAGACGGCCGTCGGGTGTGCGGACCTCGGCGAGATCGCACCGGACCCGCTTGTTGACCGACCACGTGGCGTGCTCGCGCGAGGCGAGCGTCCGCAGCGCGTCCGCACCGACGTTGTGACGCGTGCCCTCGTAGTCGCTGCCGGGGTTGCCCAGCCCGACCACGAGCCACCGTTCGTCGGGCACGGCGTCCTCCGGGGTCGGACCGGTGGGTCTCGGGCTCCGTCAGGAGCCCGACCCGGGCGCGGGGCCGCCCCAGCCCCACCCCTGGGGCGCGCACCGCACGGGTCAGGCCGCATCAGCC
>JAFIEQ010000067.1 GCA_020832455.1 Nitriliruptoraceae bacterium | reverse complement strand
GCAGCAGCGGAGGGGTGGCCAGTCGGCCACCCCTCCGCCGCGTTCCGGGGTCGAGGGGCGCGGCGGTGTACCGGGGTCCGGGCGGGCGAGGCCGCGTTCCGGGGTCGGGGGGCGCGGTGCGGGGGCCCTGCGGTGGTGGGGTGGCGACCCCTGAGGGAGGTCAGGGTCGGTCGAGGGAGGTCCCCGATGGTCGGCGCGGTCGCCGAGGTGCATCCTGTGAGCAGAGGGCACGCGACAGCGAGCCCGATGAGATGCAGCCCGATGGGGGCGCCATGGGCCGGCTCGCCGGTCCGCACGAGGAGGAACACGATGAACTGCACGGTGTGCGGGTCCACGCTCGACGCGGCGGCCACCAGCTGCGCCGCCTGCGGGGCCGTGGTCGTGCCGGCACCGGTCGCCGTCGGGGCCACGGGCCCGGGCGCGACCGATCGGCCGGACGCGGCGGACGAGCCCGGCGGGGTCGATGGCTCCGGCGCGGGCGAGGCGGCGGATGACGCGGCTGGCCCCGGTGAGTCGGCCGGTCCTGCCGGTCCTGCTGATCCCGGAGGCCCGGCTGGTCCCGGAGGCACGGCTGGTCCCGGTGACTCGGCCGGTCCCGGTGGCCCGGCTGGTCCCGGTGGTCCGCCCCCGCCGCCGTCCTGGGCGCAGCAGCCTCCGCCGCACCCCTCCGGCTTGTCCAGCGAGGTCCGGACCTGGGGCGTCGTCGCGCACGCGGGCGGGCTCGCGATCGGCCTGCTGTCCCTGGCGGCTCTGGGCTTCCTCGCCCCGCTGATCGTCTGGGCGTTGAAGAAGGAGGAGCACCCCTTCCTCGACCACCACGCCAAGGAGGCGCTGAACTTCCAGCTGACCGTGCTCGTCGCGCTCATCGCCTCCGTGGTGCTCGCGATCCCCGCGCTCATCCTCGGCGTGCTGACGCTCGGGCTCGGTCTGGTGCTGATCGCCGTGGTCGTGGTCGCCGCGATCATCGCCTGGTTCGTGCTGCCGATCGTCGCCGCCATCGCGGCCAGCCGCGGCGACGGGTACCGCTACCCGCTGACCATCCGGTTCGTGCGCTGATCGTCCACAGCAACACGCCAGCTCCCGGTCAGCTCCCCCTGGTCACGTCGTAGGGTCGGTCCAACGACCGTCGGTCGCCCGCCCGGGCCCTTGCCGACGACAGGGGGAGCTGACACCATGGACGAGGAAGAACGGACGCGGCTCCGCCGCGAGCTGGACCGGGTACTCGGCCCGGAGCCGGCGGCCACCCTGGAGCGCATGCTCGTGACCGGCACGGACGAGACGACCCGCCGCTTCGACGCGATCGATGAGCGCTTCTCGTTCGTCGACCGTCGTCTCGATGGGATCGACCAACGGCTGGACGGGATCGACCAGCGGCTGGACGGCATGGACCAGCGGCTGCACGGGATCGACCAGCGACTGGACGGGATCGACCAGCGGCTGGACGGGATGGACCAGCGGTTCGACGGCATCGACGGCCGGCTCGATGGCATCGATCAGCGCCTGGCCGGTATGGATGTGCGCTTCGCCCAGATCGACACGCAGTTCGACCTGCTCCGCCACGAACTCCTCGGTGCGTTCCGCGGCGAGTTGAACGCGGCGGTCACGGCACAGACCCGGGGGTGGCTGGTCGCCACGATGACCGGGATCGTCGGGATGGGCGGTCTGGCGGTCACCCTGGCGCAGGTGCTCTGAGCCGGCGGTCGTCGCGGCCGCGGTGACGTCGGAGGGCAGCGTTACCCTCGGCGAGCCGCGCCCGAACCGCATCGCGCGGGCTGCCCACCACCTCGAGGTCGTCGCCGTCGTGTCCACCGCCACCGACTCGCCCCTGCTCGACGGCCTCAACGAGGCACAGGTCGAGGCCGTCACCACCGTCGAGGGGCCGGTCCTGGTGGTCGCGGGGGCCGGCTCGGGCAAGACCCGTGTCCTGACCCACCGCACCGCGCACCTGATCCGCGACCACGGCGTCAGCCCGTTCGAGATCCTGGCGATCACCTTCACCAACAAGGCCGCCGGGGAGATGGCGGAACGGGTCGGGGGGCTCGTCGGGGAGCGGCTGGGCGAGCGCATGTGGGTGACCACCTTCCACAAGGCGTGCGTGCGGATCCTGCGTCGGGAGCTGACGCGGCTCGGCTACCGCTCCGGGTTCACGATCTACGACGCGCAGGACTCCAACCGGCTGATCGCCCAGCTGGCCAAGGACGCGAACATCGACCCCAAACGGCTGTCCCCGCGGGCGATCCAGTCGGCGATCTCCAACGCCAAGGACCAGCTGATCGATTTCGAGACCTACGCCGCGCAGACCGACGCGTGGCCGCAGGCGCAGATCGCGGAGGTCTACACCGCCTACCAGGACCGGCTGTTCAAGGCCAACGCGCTGGACTTCGACGACCTCATCGTCAAGACGGTCGAGATCCTGCAGCTGTTCGACGACGTGCGTGAGCACTACACCCGCCGGTTCAGTCACCTGATGGTCGACGAGTACCAGGACACCAACCGCGCGCAGTACCACCTGGTCGACCTGCTGGCCGGGCAGCGCAACCTCATGGTCGTCGGCGACCCGATGCAGGGCATCTACGCGTTCCGCGGGGCGACGATCCGCAACATCCTCGACTTCGAGACCGACCACCCCGACGCGTCCGTGATCACCCTGGACCGCAACTACCGCTCCACGCAGACGATCCTCGACGCTGCCAACGGCATGATCAGCAAGGGGCCCATCGAACGTCGGGCGGAGCTGTGGACCGACCAGGGCGCCGGCGAGAAGGTCGTGCGCTACCACGCCGACGACGAGCACGACGAGGCCGCCTTCGTCGCCGAACAGGCCGAGTCGCTGCGCGCCCAGGGGGTGAGCTTCGACGACGTCGCGATCTTCTACCGCACCAACGCCCAGGCCCGGGTGCTCGAGGACGTGTTCATCCGCGTCGGCCTGCCCTACCGCGTCATCGGCGGGGTGCGTTTCTACGAACGCAAGGAGATCAAGGACGTCCTCGCCTACGCCCGGCTGCTCGTCAACCCCGACGACGACGTCTCCGCCCGGCGCATCATCAACACCCCACGCCGAGGCATCGGGGACCGCACCATCGAGGCGATCGACTGGCACGCCCGCCGCGAGGGGATCGCCTTCCTCGCCGCCTGCCGCGACGCGGAGCAGGTGCAGGGGCTCGCCGCCCGCGCCGTCGGGGCCGTCACCTCGTTCGTGGACCTGCTCGACGGCCTGCGCACCGCCATGGTCGAGGACCTGCCCGTCCCGGAGCTCATCGAGCTGATCTGGGACCGCACCGGGTTCATGCAGGAGCTCGAGGCGGAACGCACGATCGAGGCGCTCGGCCGGATCGAGAACCTGCAGGAGCTGCGTTCCGTGGCGCAGGAGGTCCAGGAACGCGGCGGGGGCGCGGTCGGCGAACAGGGCCTGACGGCGTTCCTCGAGTCGGTGACCCTGGTCAGCGACCAGGACCAGCTCGACGCCGACGATCCCGGTGAGGACGAGGGCCGCGTCACCCTGATGACGCTGCACACCGCGAAGGGCCTCGAGTTCCCGGTGGTGTTCCTCGTCGGCATGGAGGACGGCGTGTTCCCACACGTGCGCTCGCTGTCCGACCCCGACCAGCTCGAGGAGGAACGTCGCCTCGCCTACGTCGGGATGACCCGCGCGGAGCAGCGGCTGTTCCTCACCCACGCCGACCACCGGACGCTGTGGGGTGGGACCAACTACAACCCGCCGTCGCGCTTCCTCGACGATGTCGATCCGGCGCTGGTCGAGATGCACGGCTCGTCGCGCGCGGGATCGGCCGCCCGTCGGGTCCGCGACGCCGAGGTGCTCGACATCGGCGGGGTGGAGTTCCGCGTCGGTGACGAGGTGCTGCACACCAAGTTCGGCACCGGCCGCGTCGCGGAGCTCAGCGGTGAGGGGGAGCGCGCCGAGGCGACCGTCGACTTCCTCGATCACGGCCGCAAGCACCTCGTGCTGGCCTACGCGCCGCTGGTCAAGGTCGGCTGAGCCCGTGCCCGTGTGGTGGTATCTTGCGCCCTTCCGGTGTCGTCGATACCACGAGGGGAGAGGCCGGCATGGAGCACCCGGGTCGTCGCCCGCCCGATCTCGTGTTCCCCTTCGACCAGGCCCGGGATGCCCAGCAGCACGCCGCGGCCCTCGCTTCGTCGCTCGAGGCACTCATCGACCAGCACCGCAGCGCCGCGAACGAGCTCGTCGTCGGCTTCGAGGGTGCGCCGCGCCGTGATCTGGAGGTCGCGTTGACGGAGGCGCTCGCTCGTCTGCGCGACCACGCCGAGGCGTTGCGGGATCAGGCTGCCGACATCGGTCGCGCCACGGAGCAGGCGCGGACGCAGCTCGATGCGCGCCGTCGCGCCCAGCGCTCCTACGACCTGCGGCTGCAGGACTGGCGGCGGGCACAGGCGGACCCGACGGCCGTGGGGCAGCGATGAACGGCCCGGTCAGCGCCGATCCGGAGCGTCTCGAACGGTTCACCAGCGAGCTGCTGCCCACGATCGCGCCGGTGCGTGAGCAGGTGCGCACCTACGGGCGGGCGATCCGGTCCTTCGATGCTGCGCGCAACGATCTACGCGGAGGCGCCATCGACGCGTCGCCATCGATCGATGGGTGGCTCGAGGCGCTCGCCGAGGTCGACCGGGCACCTCGGGCGCTCGCCATCGCGCTGCGCAACGTGGACACCTTCCGCGCGCAGCTCTCCGGGGTGGCGTGGGTGCGGTTCGGTGAGCAGGACCTGCTGGCCGCGCTGTCGGCGGCCGCGCTGTCCGCTCCGGGCGCGACCGAGGCCGAGCTGCAGGCCATCGCGGAGCGCAGGCTCGACGGCCAGCCGCTGCGGCACCCGTTCACGGAGGGGCTCGGCTCGTGGGCCTCGGACACCATCGGGACGGCCGGCTTCTGGTCGAACACCACGGTCGGTGCCGCCTTCGGAACGGTCGATCAGATCGATCGCCGACTGGTGCAGCGTGTCGAGGGCTACACCCGGGCCAACGGGACCCAGGTCGCCGGCTACTCGCGGTGGCGGGCCGGGTACGCGGAACGGATGAACCGGGTCATGACGGCCTCGCAGGCCTCGGGGTTGGCCCCGTGGGTCCGTGCGGGTGCCCGCGCGCTGCCGTTCGCCGGGGCCCTGGGCGGGCAGGTGCTCGATGACCGTGGCGACCCCTCCCTGAGTCGGGGCGACCGCATCGCGCGCGCGGGGTTCGCGACGACGGTCGAGGGGTCGTTCGCGTTCGCCGGCGCGAAGGGAGGCGCCGCGGCCGGTGCGCTCGCGCTGTCCTGGGCGGCACCGCCGGTCGGCCCCATCGTCGGTGGCGTGGTCGGCGGCGCCGTGGGCGGGTTCGCGGGCAGCCAGGCCGGTCGGGCGGTGCTCAGCAACGCGACGGGTCTCGTCGAGTCGGCCGGGCGCGGCATCGACCGTGGCCTCGACGCCCTCGGTGACGTGGGCTCCGCCGCCGCCTCCACGCTCAGCGATGCGGCCTCGTCGGTCGCCGGGTGGTTCGGACGATGAACGGGGGCCTGGTGTTCGGTCTCGGCCTGCTGTTCGCCGGCCTGGCGGTCGTCCTGTCCGGGTTGGCGCACTGGAACCGGTGGGTCACGCCACGCGGACCGATCGAGCCCGGATCGAGCGCCGGACGTGCCTACGTCTACCTGCCGGGTGGGCTCGGCGCGTTCGCGGTCGGTGTCTGGTTCTCCACCGAGTCCGTCGGGTTGTCCCTGCCCGACGCGGTGTCCATCCCCCTCATCGCCGTCGCGGGCGTGGGCTTCCTGCTGTCCCCGGTCGGCATCATCTGGCAGCCGGAGCGGCTGCGCCCCCGGTGGCAACGCGAACGGATCGATCGCTTCCGGCGGCGCCAGGACATGATCGCCACCGGCCGGCGTCAGGGCCACCACCTGCTGGTGCTGCTGACCTACGGCGACGACGAGGAGCCGGTGGCGACGAGCGACGACCTCGAGGTAGCCACCGAGGTGGCGCGTACCGCGTTCGCGGAGGACCCGGTCGCCGACGTCGCCACCGTGCTGGACCTCGACCGCAAGGCGATCGCGTCGAGGATCGATCGGCACACCGCATGAGTGACGATCCTGCGCCGGGGCCGGCGCCGGGGCCGGGTCCCGATCACGCGACGCCCGACGCGACGGCCCGACTGACCCGCGCCGACCTCGCTGCGCTGGGGCAAGGACCCGACGACGACCGACGTCCGCGCCTGCAGGCCCGCGGGCTGGTCGGGGCCGATGGCACCCCGTCCGACGGGCTCGGTGCCGCCCTGGCCGGGGCGATGGCGGCCGCACGCCTGCGGCTGACGCTGCGACGGGCGGGGCGCGTCGGTCGCGCCGCGGTGGAGGTGATCGCTGGTCCCGGTGGGCTGGTGGTCGTGCCCGGTGCGGAGGTGACCGACGAGGTCGAGGTCGGTTGGCTGCCGGCCACGGCGCTCGCCCGCACGATCTGGCGTCTCGCCCAGCTCGATCCACGGCGGATGGCGACCCGAGCCACCGTCGTCGGGGACGCGGTCGCGCTCGGCGCGCCGTTCGACACCCCGGCGGATCCGGGCTGGCTCCGCGATCTGGACGTGGACCACGACCGTGCGACGCTGACCCGCATCGACGTGCTTCCGGATGACGGTGGACCGTCGACGAGCATCGCGTTCCTCGACGATGGTCGGGGCCTGTGGCAGCTGCTCGCCACCGACGATGTCTGGCGAGCCGACCCCGTCGCCGCGGAGGAGCTGTGGCGTGGCTTCGCGGGGTGGCAGCGGGCGGTGCTCGATCGTCGGGACGGGGGTCTGGGTGCGCTGTCGGATACCGCCGTCGTCGACCTCGGCGACGCGCAGCTGCGGATCCCGGTGGGTGCGGACTGGCGTGGGCTCGAACCCGCGGTCGTCGGCGTGCCGACGGATCGGCTGCACGGGTGGAGTGCGGCCCCCGCATCGGGTTTCGCCGCCAACGTCACGGTGGCGCTGACCGGCGGATCCTCCGGGGAGCCGATCGCGGACGCGCTCGAGGTCGCCGACGCCCTGTCCGGTGGCCGGCCCATCGCGGTCCACACCGACCCGGTCGTCGCCGTGATCGTCCACGAATCCCCCTCGGGCGACGTCGTCACGGTGCAGCGCGCGCTCCCGTTCGAGCAGACGGTGGCCGTCGTGTCCTACACGGTGTCGGCCGAGGGGAGCACGGACGACCTGCCAGTGCTGCGCGACGCCATCACCCGGCTCGAGATCCACGCAGTGGCCGACTCGACGCCGCCGTGATCGAGGATCTCCTCAGGTCCTTCGGGCTCGTGTTCCTCGCGGAGCTCGGGGACAAGTCGATGCTGCTCGCCATCGCGTTCGCGACCCGGTACCGGCCCTGGCCGGTGATCGGCGGGATCGCCATCGCGGCGTTCGTGATGCTCGGGTTGTCCACCCTGGTGGGTGCCGGGTTAGGGGCGGCGCTGCCGGAGCGCGCGCTGGCGATCGGTGGTGGGCTGCTGTTCCTCGGGTTCGGGATCTGGACGTTGCTCGACGACGACGAGGACGAGGAGGAGGCGGCGCTGCGCGGCTCCTCGGTCCTGCTCGGGGTGACCGCGGCGTTCCTGATCGCCGAGTTCGGCGACAAGACCATGCTGGCCACCGTGACCCTCGCCGGGACGCAGGCGCCCCTGCCGACCTGGCTCGGCGCGAGCCTCGGGATGACGCTCGCGAGCGGGCTGGCGGTCGGGCTCGCAGTGCTCGCGGGCGGGAAGCTGCCCGAGCGCGTGCTGCGCCTGGTCGCGGCGGGGGCGTTCCTGGTGTTCGGCGGTCTGTTGCTGTGGGAGGGTGTCCAGGGCGGCTGACGTCCACGTCCGCGGGCGGCTCCAACGGGCCCGGCGCGTGGTGCCGCCCGTGTTGCGCGTGACGCTCATCTGGGGAACAGTATAGTCTACGTGCAAATAGACTAATCGAGAGTGCACTATGCCCGCACCCCGGTACGACTGGCCTCTGGTGGGCGAGTTCCTGAACAGGGACGAGGAGCTTGAGCGCCTCGAGCAGTGGTGGCGCGACGCCGAAGACCGTATGCCGGTCAACCTCTACGGGAGGAGGCGGGTCGGGAAGTCGTGGCTGTTCCGGCGTTTCGCGCACGGGAAGCCCTCGGTGCTGCTGGTGTCGGAACGGCTGGCCGAAGGAGCGCAGTTGTCGCGCTTCGCGCAGCAGCTCGCCCCGGTGCTCGGGGGTGTCTCTCCCGACCTCCCGGATGTGGCAGCCCTGTTCCGGGTGCTGTTCCGGGCCGCCCGATACCACAAGACATTGGCGGTCATCGACGAGTTCCCGTGGCTGTTGGGCTCAACGAGTACGGAGGCGGAGAGAACGCTGTCCTCCATCCAGGCCGTGATGGAGGAGGAGCGCGACCGATCCCAGCTCAAGTTGGTGCTGTGCGGATCAGCGGTGACGCAGATGCAGGCCCTCCAGTCGGAGCGCAACCCACTGCATGGCCGGCTGGTTGCCCTCGAGCTTCGCGCACTGCCGTACTCACGCGCGAGTGCGTTCCTCCACGACGGGAGCGCGCAGGACCGGTTCGTCCGCTTCACGGTGTCAGGTGGGATGCCTCGCTACCTCGCTGCGCTCGCCGGCGGTTCGCTGCGCGAGCGGGTCTGCGATCAGCTGCTCCTGCCTGATGCGCCTCTGTGGAACGAGGGTCGCACCATCGTCGGGCAGGAGCTACGCGAGCCGGCGGTGCACTTCTCGGTCTTGGAGCAGCTGGCCTCCGGCGAGAAGCAGGTGGGGGAGTTGGCTGGTGCCTTGAAGACCACGTCGGGACCCCTGTCGAAGTACCTCTCGGTGCTGGCAGACCTTCGCCTGGTCCGTAAGGACCTCCCCTTCGGTGCATCTCCGACCGACCGCGGTAGCCACTGGGTCCTCCAGGACCCGTTCCTGAGGTTCTGGTTCCGCTTCGTGTTCCCCTACCAGGCTGACCTGGAGGCAGGCTTGCAGCCGCAGGCCCTCTACGACCGCGAGATCCGACCGGAGTTGGCCGACCACGTTGCGCCTGTGTTCGAGGATCTGTGCCGCGAACACGTGCGTCGCAGCTTCGATGGCGCAGCCACACGGGTTGGTCGTTGGTGGGGCAACTCCCTCAACCAGCTCCGCAGGCGAGGTGAGCGCACCACCGAGGAGATCGACATCGTCGGCACCGCGCGCAAGCGCGTCACGCTCGTCGGAGAGGCCAAGTGGACCAACAGGCCCATGGGCGACAAGATCCTGCACGACCTGGCGCACTACAAGATCCCTGCCCTCGAGCAGAGCGGGTTCCGTTTGGCCGACGCGGTGTCCATCGTGCTGTGCAGCCGCTCTGGGTACTCGGCCGCTCTTCGAGCCCGCGCGGGGTCCGACGAGCACCTGCATCTGGTCGATGTCGACCAGATGCTGTCCACGCAGGGGACGACCGGGTAGCTGGCGTCGAAGCGCCCAGGGGTCGACCGACACGGCCTTCTGCGTCCGATGCAGGCGCTCACCGGACCGGACCGCGGCGGCCAGGTGGACGTCGGGCCCGAGCCGCGACGGTGGGTGGCCACGAACCTGCGACGATGCCCCCGTCCCTCCCCGACCCCTCGGATCGCCCCATGGCCAAGCAACGCAAGGTCTCCGCCACCCGCGTCATCGCCGCCGACCGTCAGGCGCTGTTCGACATCGTCGCGGACCCCTCCAAGCACCCGGTCATCGACGGGTCGGGGACGGTCACCGCGGCGCGCCCCGACGGCCTGCCCGAACGGCTCGCGATGGACACCCGGTTCGGGATGGACATGAAACAGGGGGCGGCCTACAAGATCACCAACACCGTGGTCGAGTTCGAGGAGGGCGAGCGCCTCGCGTGGCGGCACTTCTCCGGCCACCGCTGGCGCTACGAGTTCCGCGACGTCGAGGGGGGCACGGAGGTCACGGAGACCTTCGACTGGTCCACCGCGAAGCTCAAGAAGCCGCTGGAGATCGCGGGCTTCCCGGAGAAGAACCGCAAGGGCATGGAGGCGACCCTCGTCCGGCTCGAGCAGCTCGCGACCACGGGCACCGTCGACGGCGCGGACGCCGACGCGGCCTGAAGCACGTGGCGGGGCCTGCCGCGCGTGACGGCGCCACGCGGTCGTGGGCTGCACCGCGCCGACGCCCGGTCTGCGCCGGTCAGGCGCAGCCGGGGTCGGGTGCCTCGTCCGCGGGGTCCGGGCCGGGGATGATCCGGCTCGGGTCCACGTAGAGCGCGCCATCCTGCACCAGCGTCGGGTGCTCCGACAGCGACGAGGTACCCAGTCCGCGGCCGGTGAGCGACCACACCTCGCCCTCGGCGGACTCCAGCCGGTTGGAGGTCGCGCAGTAGGTCGCGTCGGGCACGTCGGCGAACGCCCGGATGCGCCCGCCGGCGGCGACGATGAGCGCGTCGAGGTCGGCGTCGTAGGTCACCTCGTCGAGGGTGTCGATCGGCCCGACGGCGACCCAGGGTTCCCCGGGCGGGTCGCCGGCCGACAGCAGGAACCAGACGCCCGCGACCACCACGATCAGCCCGGCGACGACCGAGGCGACGATCCACTGCACGCCGAGCGGCGCCCGCAACACGATCTTGCGGGCACGCTTGGAGGCCCGTTCCGGCAGGTAGCCGGACGGCCCGAAGTCGAGCGGCTCGTCGGGGGCCCGGCCGTCGCCGTCGCCCGAGCGCTCGGGTGGGGATGCCGGCTGCTCGTCCATGGGGCGGACGGTACCGCCCGAGGGATCGGCGCCGGCTCGCCGCGCCGGCTCGCCGCGCCGGGTCGGGGTACGTGGGTCGGTGGCCGGGCTCGGTCGTGCGGGCCGGGGCGTCCCGGGCTCCGGCGGGGTGCCGGTCCGGGCCGGGCGCGACGGGCTCCGGCGGGGTGTCCGTCCGGCTTGGCGGTCGGACCGCGCGCGCGGCTAGCCTCGAACACGTCCACCCCGGGAGACGGGAGCTGTATGGCCATCCGTGTGGTCGTCGCCAAGCCCGGCCTCGACGGGCACGACCGCGGCGCGAAGGTCGTCGCCCGCGCCCTGCGGGACGCCGGGATGGAGGTCATCTACACCGGCCTCCACCAGACGCCCGACCAGATCGTCGCGGCGGCACTGCAGGAGGACGCGCAGGCCGTGGGTCTGTCGATCCACTCCGGCGCGCACATGACCCTGTTCCCCAAGGTGGTCGAGCTCCTCGCGGAGCAGGGCGCCGACGACGTGATCGTGTTCGGTGGGGGCATCATCCCCGACCAGGACATCGAGGTGCTCAAGCAGCAGGGCGTCGCGGCCATCTTCACCCCGGGGACCCCGATGAAGACCATCACGGACTGGGTCGCCGCGAACGTGCCCGAGCGCGTCTAGCGCCGAGCAGCCCTCCCCGCGTGGTGCGGTGACCGCGTCCACGCGCCGACGCACGCTCCGGTCCCACCCCACCACCACCGCCACGGCGTGTGCCACGTTCCGCGCACCGCGCCACCCAACCACCGCAGAACAAAGGACCCATCGATGGACCTGGTCGAGTTCCAGGGCAAGCAGCTGTTCGGCCGCAACGGGGTACCCGTCCCGCCGCCCGGGACCGCCTGCCGCACCGTCGAGGAGGCGGTCGCCGCGGCGGAGGGCTACCTCGGCGGTGGTGCCGACGCCGTGATGGTCAAGGCACAGGTCAAGACCGGCGGGCGCGGGAAGGCCGGCGGCGTGAAGTACGCCCCGTCCATCGACGCGGTGCGCGAGCACGCCGAGGCCATCATCGGGCTCGACATCAAGGGCCACACCGTCAACGTGGTCTACATCGAGCCGGCCTCCGACATCGCGGAGGAGTACTACCTCTCCGTCATGCACGACCGGGTCAACAAGGGCCACCTCGTGATCTGCTCCAAGGAGGGTGGGGTGGAGATCGAGGAGGTCAACCGCACCAACCCGGAGGCCGTGGTCAAGCGCCAGCTCACCCCCAACGAGACCGCCGACGGGCTGCCACTCGAGACCGCCCGCGCGATCATCGACGAGGCGCGCTTCCCCGACGACGTCGCCGCGGACGCGGCTGACCTGCTCGTGGCCCTCTTCGACGCCTACCGCAACGAGGACGCGACGCTCGCGGAGATCAACCCGCTCATCAAGACCGGATCCGCTCCCGGCGCCGACCCTTCCGGGGCCGGCCGCGTCATCGCGCTGGACGCCAAGGTCACCCTCGACGGCAACGCCGCGTTCCGTCACGACGGCTACGACGAGTGGAAGATCGACGGCATCGACGCCGACGACCCGCTGGAGGCCGAGGCCAAGTCCAAGGGCATCCAGTACGTCAAGCTCGACGGCTCGGTCGGGGTGCTGGGCAACGGGGCCGGCCTGGTCATGGCGACCCTCGACGTGGTCGCACAGAACGGCGGTCGGGCGGCGAACTTCCTCGACGTCGGCGGTGGCGCCTCGGCGGATGCGATGGCCGAGTCGCTCGGGCTCGTGCTGAAGGACCCGGCGGTCAAGAGCGTGTTCATCAACATCTTCGGCGGCATCACCCGCGGCGAGGAGGTCGCCAACGGGATCATCGAGGCGACCGAGCGCCTGGGTGAGTTCCCGCAGAAGCTGGTCGTGCGCCTCGACGGCACCAACGCCGAGGAGGGCCGCCGGATCCTCAACGAGGCGGACCTGCCGAGCGTGGTGGCCGCCGCGACGATGCAGGAGGCGGCGACGACCGCCGTCCAGCTCGCGTCCGAGGCCTGAGCCCCCACCCCCCACACGCGCCCGCCGCGGCGCACCCCACGACCACGAGGATCGAACGCATGAGCATCTTCATCGACGAGAACACCAAGGTCGTCGTCCAGGGCATCGGCTCCCAGGGCACGTTCCACGCCAAGCGCAACCAGGACTACGGCACCAAGGTCGTCGCCGGCGTCCACCCCAAGAAGGGTGGCACCACCTGGGAGGGCCTCGACGTGCCGGTCTTCGGCACCGTCGAGGAGGCGGTCACCGAGACCGGCGCCAACACCTCCATGGTGATGGTCCCCGCGCCCTTCACCAAGGACGCCATCCTGGAGGCCCACGCCGCCGGGGTGCAGACCATCGTCGCCATCACCGAGGGCGTCCCGGTCCACGACATGACGGAGGTCTACGACACCGTCGTGCGTCGTGGTGGGGCGCGGCTGCTCGGCCCCAACTGCCCGGGGCTGATCTCGCCGGGCAAGTCCAACGTCGGGATCATCCCGGCCGACATCCCCACGGCGGGCAACGTCGGGCTGGTGTCGCGCTCCGGGACCCTGACCTACCAGATCATGCACGAGCTGGCTCAGGCCGGCATCGGCATCTCCACCTGCGTCGGGATCGGCGGTGACCCGGTCATCGGCACCCAGTTCCTCGACGTGATCCAGGCGTTCGCTTCAGACCCCGACACCCACGCCATCGCGTTCGTCGGGGAGATCGGCGGCGCCGAGGAGCAGCTGGCCGGCAAGTGGATCCGCGACAACATCCCGGACACGCCCGTGGTCGGCTACATCGCCGGGTTCGAGGCGCCCGAGGGCAAGCAGATGGGCCACGCCGGCGCCATCGTCAAGGAGGGCGGCGAGGGTGGCGAGTCGGCCGCGGAGAAGAAGGAGATCCTGGAGAGCTACGGGATCGCGGTCGCGATGAACCCCTCCGAGGCCGCTCAGCTGATGATCGACCGGCTCGGCCGCTGACGCGACGAGTGGCCTGGGTCGGTCGCGCGGCTCCGGTCGCGCGGCTCCGGTCGTGCGGCTCCGTTCGCGCGGCTCCGGTCCCGGTCGCGAGGTCCCGGTGAAGAGGTGCGGCCCCCGGCATGGATGCCGGGGGCCGCGAAGCCGGGACGCGCGGGGCACGGCGTCGACCGGCTGGCAGGACCCTGCGACGGGCCCTACCCGGTGCGTCGTCCGATGGGGCGTCGGACGTAGTGACGCACCATGGCGATCGGGGCGGACCGCCAAGATTCATCTAACGGCATCGCGCAGCACCCTGTGTCTGTCCGTGCGTCGTCTGCACGTCGACCGAACACGTGGCCACCTGAGCGCGCAGACGGGGGCGTTTTCACTCTACGTGTTCACGTGACCACCTAGGGTGGAAGGTTCCCCCACGCGCGCTTGAGGGTGGCGGTGCGCGACGTTCGCGGCCCCCGCGACGGCTGGACGTCGGTGTTCGGGGGCACCCGGGTCCCGGTGGCGCGCGGCCGTCGGCGTCAGGTGGCACCATGCGCGTCGACCGTCGAGGTCCCGGTCGCCGCACGAGCACCGGACCAGCGCCGCCGACCACGCGAGGAGCCACCCGTGCAGGTAGGCGCCGGGCTGTCCCGGACCACCGACGCCGCGATCGCCGCCGCGGAGGCGGCCGACCAGGCCGCGGTCGCCCTCGGTGCGGTCAGCTGCGACCTCGCCGTCGTCGTGGTCAGCGGCGAGCACGTCGGGGACCTGGCCGCGGTCGCTGCGGCCGTGGAGATGCGCCTCGAGCCCTCGTCGCTGCTCGGCGGCGCCGCGCAGGGCGTCATCGGGCCGGACGCGGAGCTCGAGGCCGGTCCGGGTGTGGCCGTGTGGGCCGCCCACCTCGACGCCGGGATGGCGCAACCGTTCCGGGCCTGGACCGTGCGTGCCAGCGACGGTTCGCTCGCCGTCGCCGGCTGGCCCGACACCCGCCCGGGCGACGTGACCCTCGTGCTCGCCGACCCGTTGAGCTTCCCCGTGGGCCCGGTCCTCGACCGGCTCGGCGAGCAGCGTCCGGGGCAGCCGGTCATCGGTGGGCTGCTCACCGCGGGCGACGGCCGCAGCGGGTTCGTGCTCGACGACCAGGTCCACGAGGACGGGCTGGTCGGGGTGGTCCTGCGTGACGTCGCGGCGCACCCGCTGGTCTCCCAGGGCTGCCGTCCGGTCGGCGACCCGCTGACCGTGACGCGCGCGGTGGGGGATCGGCTGCTGGAGCTCGGGGGACGCTCCGCCATGGCACGCCTCGACGAGCTCGTCCTGGCGGTCTCCGACGAGGACCGGGGGCGGCTGCAGCGAGGTGGCGTCCACCTCGGGGTGGTCGTCGACGAGCAGCGCGACGCCTACGGCACGGGCGACTTCCTGATCCGGGGGGTGCTCGGGGTCGACGAGGAGGACGGCGCGATGACCGTGGGCGACGTGATCGCCCCGGGGCGCATCGTGCAGTTCCACGTCCGCGACAGCGCCTCGGCGGACGCGGACCTCGCTGTGCGGCTCGACGCCGCACCCCCGGCCGCCGCGGCCCTGCTGTTCAGCTGTACCGGCCGCGGGGCGGGGCTGTTCGGCCGACCCGACCACGACCTCGGGCACGTCCGTGACCACGTCGGATCCGGGGTCGTCGGGGCCTTCTGCGCCGGGGAGATCGGACCCGTCGGGGCACGCAGCTACCTGCACGCCTTCACCGCCTCCGTGCTGCTGTTCGGCGACGATCCGGACCCGGCTCCGTGACGCCCCGCGTCGGGGTCGGCGCAGGTGGCTTAACGCGGCCGAAACGATCACGACACCGCCGGGAGACACCGCTCCGCGACGATCTCGACCCGCGGGTGGGGGATCCCACCCCGTCCGCCGATGCGCAACCTCCAGGGGTCGTGTCCGATCGGGCTCAACGTCCCGGTCCGGCCCCACGCAGGTGCCGGCATCGCGCAGGTTCCAGGACCCCGGTCCGCTCGGATCGGCCATCGAGGAGGACGATGTGAAGCTCGTCACGGCGATCGTCAAGCCCCACAAGCTCGACGACATCAAGGACGCGTTGCAGGAGCTCGGCGTTGCCGGTCTGACCGTGTCGGAGGTCCGCGGCTACGGCCGTCAGCGGGGCCACACCGAGGTCTACCGGGGCGCGGAGTACACGGTGGAGTTCGTGCCGAAGGTGAAGCTGGAGGTGCTCGTCGCGGAGGACGGTGCCGCCGACGTCATCGACGCGGTCGTCAAGACCGCGCAGACCGGCCAGGTCGGTGACGGCAAGGTGTACGTCACCAGCGTCGACAAGATCGTCCGTATCCGCACGGGCGAGGAAGACGGCGACGCCATCTGAGTCGATGGTGCGTCCGGGCGGGCGGCCGGCGATGATGCGCCGGCCCTCCGCCCGACGGGGGACCCCACGAGGAGCACCATGAGCGCCGCGACGACACCGCTCGGGACCGAACCCGCGGATGTCGCCGCCGCGCTCAAGGCGGCCCTCGCGGAACTGCGCGCCGATGGTCCGCCCCCCGGGCGGGCGTGGTGTCACGCGTGGAGCGACGAGGTCGATGCCGCGCTGATCACGCTGGCCACGCCGGTGCTCACCCAGCACCGGATCACGGTCTGCGCGATCGGCGGGTACGGCCGTCGAGAGCTGTGCCCGAACTCCGACGTCGACATCCTGCTGCTGCACGACCGGCTGCCCGAGGATGCGCTGGCGGAGGCCGTCCGGCAGGTCATCTACCCGCTGTGGGACGCCGGACTGACCGTCGGGTACGCCGTGCGGGACCGTCGTGAGGCGCTCGGCGCCGCCGACGACCTCGACGCGGCCACCGCCACGGTCGACCTGCGGCCCATCGTGGGGGATGCGGGCCTGGCACAGCTCGTGCGCAGCGAGGTCATCCGTCGTCTGCGTCGACGCCCTCACCGCTTCCTGTCCGCGTTGCGTGACGCGGACCACACGCGCTGGACCAAGGCCGGCGACGCCGCCGAGGTGCTCGAACCGGACCTGAAGAACGGCGCCGGGGGGCTGCGCGACATCCAGTCGTTGCGTTGGGCCGCAGCGGCGCTCGTGGGCACACCCGGGCTCGACCCGCTGGTGCCTGCGGGCTACCTCGGCGCGCCCGACCGGCCCCGGCTGGCGGCGGCCGAGGATGCGCTGCTGACCGCCCGCGTGGCGCTGCACCTGGTCGAGGACCGCACCGAGGTGCTGCGCCTCGACCTGCAGGACGCCGTCGCCGCCGCGATCGGCATCGAGGACGATGGTCCGATGCAGCTCGCTCCGCACCAGCTGCTGACGATGCTGACGCTCGCTGCGCGCACCGTCGACCACGTGCACCGCCGCGCCTGGGCGCTGATCGACGCGGACGTGCGCCGTGGCAAGCGGCGGCGCGGCCGACCGACCGAACAGCTCGTCGACGGGTTCGAGCTCGTCGACGGGGTGCTGCGTCTGCCGGCCGACCTGGACCTCGACGACCACGCGATGCCGACCCGGCTGCTGCGGGCGTTGACCGACTCCGGGGCACTGCTGGACCGCGGCAGCGCCGCGCAGCTGCGCGACCGTGCCGAGCGCTACGCCGACCACGGCGCGAGCGCCGGGTGGGGCTGGTCGGATGCGTCCCGTGACCGGCTGCTGCAGGTGCTCTGGCGGGGCGAGGTGGCGTTGCCGGCCCTGTTCGAGCTGGACGAGGTGGGCGTGTGGACCGCGCTCGTGCCGGAGTGGACGCCGGTGCGCGGGCGCCCGCAGCGCAACCCCTACCACCGCTACGCCCTCGACCGGCACCTGTGGCACGCCGCCGCAGCGCTCGGCGACCTGGTGCGTCGCGAGACCTGGGCGGCGGAGACCCTCTCCGAGGTCGGTGACCGTGAGGGGTTGATGCTCGGGGTGCTGCTGCACGACGTGGGCAAGGCGTTCGGGGAGCCCCACTCGTTGACCGGTGGTCCCGTCGCGGCGACGCTCGCGCGCCGGATGGGCGCACGCGAGTCGACGGTTACCCTCGTGGAGCGGTTGGTGCGCCTGCACCTGCTGCTCCCCGACAGCGCGCGCAAGCGCGACGTGGCGGACCCGGCACTCGCCGAGGAGATCGCCGCGCAGGTCGGGGACCGTGCCACGTTGGCGTGCCTGCACCTGCTGGCGGTGGCGGACGGCCGAGCGACCGGTCCGACCGCCTGGACCGACTGGACCGCGTCCCTGGTCGCGAGCCTGGTGACGAAGGTGAGAGCCGTGCTGGAACAGACCCACCCCGACGAGGTCGGCGACGGGGCCGTCGTCACGGCTCGCGATGCGCAGGAACTCGCCCCGGAGCTCGGCTCCTCCGCCGACGAGGTCCGCGACCACCTGGCCCGGCTGTCCTCGCGCTACGCCGCCGCGGTCTCGCCGCGCGCGGTCGTGCGCCACGCCCTGATGGCCCGCACGCGGCCCACGCCCACGGAGGTCCGCACCCGGGTCACCCCGGGGGAGGACGACCCGGACGGGTTCGACGGGATCGACGAGCTCGACGTCGTCGCCCTGGACAGCCACGGCTGGTTCGCCAAGGTCGCCGGGGTGCTCGCCCTGCACGGTGGCTCGATCGTCGCAGCGGATGCGTTCTCCCGTGACGACGGGCTCGCGGTCGACACCTTCAAGGTCCAGCGACCCGAGGGTGCCGGCGGGTCCTGGTGGGCCCGGGTCGAGGGCGACCTCGCCGATGCGGCGGCCCGCCGGGGGGGCCGCCCCGCCCCGGGGCCCCCCCACCGCCCCCCCCCACCCGGGGGCCGGCGGGTCCGGGGGGGCCCGGGTCGTGGGCGACCGCGCCGAGGCGGCGGCCGGCCGTCGGGCCGTCCGCGCCCGGGTGACCCGCAAGGCCCGCACCGACGAGCGTCGGGTCGCCAAGCTGCCGGAGGTGCCGACCACCGTCGAGGTACAGGAGGACCCGGCCGGGCGCTCCACCGTCGTCGAGGTCCGCACCCTGGACCGCATCGGGGTCCTCTACGCCATCGCGACCGCACTCGCGGAGCTGGAACTGGAGATCGTGGTGGCCCGCATCGCGACCATCGGGCACGAGGTCGCGGACGTGTTCTTCCTGCGTGACGGCGACGGGTCCCAGCTGAGCGAGGATCACCTCGCGGAGCTCGAGCTGGCCGTGACCGCCGCGGTCGAGGAGCTCTCGGCGAACTGACCGGCCGCGACGGCTGGCCGGCCTCGTGGGCTGGCCGGCCTCGTAGGCTGGCGGTCGGTGAGCCGGAGGAGCCCATGATCGTCAGCCGTGTGGCGCGGCGCCGGTCCGGCCCGTGGCGTCGGATCGCAGCGCCGCTGCCCGGCGTGGTCGCGGTCGGGCTCGTGCTCGCCGCGTGCACCGGATCGCTGGACATCGACCCCTCCACCATCGGGGGCGCCGAGCCCGACGACCTGATCGGCGGCGACGTCGAGCAGCGCGAGGCGCCGACGCTGACCCTGCCGTCCCCGTCCGACGACACCGTCGCGCGCCCCGAGGATCTCGACGAACTGGCCGCCGAGGCGCAGGATCCCTGGTACCTCGCGGACGGACCGACCCGTGAGGCCGTCGGGGCCACCGTCGCCGCGCGGTTGGCGGAGTTGGACACCGAGGGGGTGTGCGCCTACCTCGCCCAGGAGCTCGACGGGCCGGTGCAGGCCCGCCTGGCCGTCCCGAGCGCGGACACCGCCTACCCGACGCAGGATCCACGTGCCGCGCGCCGGCTCACCGAGCGGGCCGCCCTCGACGTGCTCGATCAGGAGCTCGGCGTGCGCGACCTGCGGGTCGCGTCCAGCGTCACCGACGCGTGCCTGCTGGCGGTCGACCCGGACCGGGCACGCGTGGCGGCGCGAGGCGTGCTGGCGCGGGCGCTCGACCTGCCCGGTGCGCAGCTGCGCGACCCGATCGACGAGGGGTGGGCCGCATCGCTCGATCCCGACGACGAGGGCGTGCCGCCCGGGGTGGGTACGCCGGCCGCCGGTCCGCGCGATGCGCAGATCGTCGCCGCCTGGGCGTCGCGGCTGGAGACGCGCGCCTCACCGCTGTGCGCGTGGGTCACCGCGCCGCCTCGGCCGACGACGCTGGACGACGTGCTCGCCCGGTTGGTGCAGGTGCGGGCCGGCAGCGCCCACGACGGTCTGCCCGCCGCGACCGACGCGCTGATCCCGAGCTGTCCGGCGCTCGCCGCGTTGCGCTGGGCGGCCGCGGACGGCGCCGACGCGGACGATCCCCCACGCGACGCGGACGATCTCCCGCGCGACGCGGACGATCTCTCGCGCGACGCGGACGATCCCCCGTCCGACGCGGAGGAGTGAGCGCGGGGGGAGCGGGCTCCCCCCCGCGACCTCGCCTACAGCACCCCGCCCTCGGTCATGCGCTTGTAGTCCAGCACGCGGTCGAGGGTCTCCTCCGGGACGCCGTCCTCGAGCGCGACCTCGCGCAGGGTCTGGCCGGTCTTGTGGGCCTTCTTCGCGAGCTCGGCGGAGCGCTCGTAGCCGATCTCCGGCACCAGCGCGGTGACCTGCATGAGCGAGCGCTCGACGAGCTGCGGGCCCTGCTCGGTCGCCTCCGTGCCCTGCAGGCACTTCTCGACGAACACGTTGGACACCGCGGCGAGCAGCGACTCGGACTCGATGACGTTGCGGGCCATCAGCGGGATCATGACGTTGAGCTCGAGCTCACCCGACAGCCCACCGACGGTCACGGCCGCGTCGTTGCCGATCACCTGGGCGGCGACCTGGCGGACCGACTCCGGGATCACCGGGTTGACCTTGCCGGGCATGATCGAGCTGCCCGGCTGGATCTCCGGCAGCTGGATCTCGTAGAGGCCGGTGCGCGGGCCCGACGCCATCCACCGCACGTCGTTGGCGATCTTCAGCAGGCTGACCGCGACGGTCTTAAGCGCGCCGGAGATGTCCACCAGCGCGTCGCGAGACCCCTGCGCCTCGAAGTGGTCCTCGGCCTCGACGAACGGCAGGCCCGTGCGCTCCGCCATGAGGGTGATGACCTTGTCGACGAAGCCGGGCGGGCAGTTCAGCCCGGTGCCGACCGCGGTGCCCCCGAGCGCGAGCTCGTAGATCGAGGTCAGCGCCCGCTCGACGCGCTGCTTGCCGAGCTCGATCTGCCGGGCGTAGCCGGCGAACTCCTGACCGAGCGTGACCGGGGTCGCGTCCATCAGGTGGGTGCGTCCGGACTTGACCACCTCCGACCACTCGTCGGCCTTGGCGCGCAGCG
The DNA here is from genome assembly GCA_020832455.1 of Nitriliruptoraceae bacterium. Lineage (GTDB taxonomy): Bacteria > Actinomycetota > Nitriliruptoria > Nitriliruptorales > Nitriliruptoraceae > PWLR01. The sequence continues at coordinate 659 of JAFIEQ010000067.1, read as the reverse complement.
TGGCGGCGAGGTTGTCCAGCGCCGGCAGCAGCGCGTCGTGGGCGACGCGCGCGACCGCGACGTGCACGGAGGTCGGGAAGGTGTCGTTCGACGACTGGGAGGCGTTGACGTGGTCGTTGGGGTGGACCTTGGACGACGACAGGTCCTCGCCGAGCAGCTGCTTGGCCCGGTTGGCCACGACCTCGTTGACGTTCATGTTGGTCGAGGTGCCCGACCCGGTCTGGAACACGTCCACGGGGAAGTGCACGTCGTGGTCCCCGGCGATGACCTCGTCGGCGGCCTGCTTGATCGCCTCGGCGACCTCCGGCTCGACCACACCCTGGTCCTGGTTCGCGACCGCGGCGGCCCACTTCAGCATCGCGTGCGCGTGGACGACCTCGATCGGGACCGGCTGCCCGGAGACCGGGAAGTTCTCCACCGCACGTTGGGTGGACGCGCCCCACAGGGCGTCGATCGGGATCTGCATCTCGCCCATGGTGTCGCGGGCGGTGCGGTACTCGGCCATCGTCTGCCTCGCTTCGTCGGGTCCGACGTGACCAGCGCGCTGCGCACGCCGGCATCGGCCCTCGAGGCTACTCGCGGGCGTGGCGACGACCATCGCCCGCTCGACCGGGCGACCGACGCCGGGCGACCGACGCCGGGCGACCGACGCCGGGCGT
>JAFIEQ010000066.1 GCA_020832455.1 Nitriliruptoraceae bacterium | reverse complement strand
CCCCGCCCGGTCACGGGCGGGGGCGCCGTCGTGTGTGCCCTTCGGGTGTCGGGGTCCGGTCCTGGTTCCGCGCGCCGTCGGTACGGGACACCGGCGCTCCGTGCGACCTCCTGCGTGCCCTGCCACGGCGGAGCCGGCGTCGCATCGGATGGGTCCGTGGGCGGATCCGCAGGTGAACGGGCGGCCACAGACGTTCTCCTGGCGTTCACCAACGACCGCCCTCGTGGTTACCAGGCGTCCGTAGCGTTCCCGACATCACACCGATCGGCCCACGTTCCCGTCGGGCCCAACCACACAGGAGCGCAGCCCCATGCGCAGCATCACTCGGAAGGGCGCGGCGGCTCTCGCGGCCATCGCCCTGCTCGCCGTCGCCTGCGGAGGCGACGACACGGCCGGCGACCCACTGTCCGCTGGCGACGACGCGGAGGACGCAGGCGACGACGCGGACGACGACGCGCCGGAGGTCGGCGAGGACGGCGTCGCGGCGGAGCAGGCCGACCTGCTCGGCGCCGGCGCGACGTTCATCACCCCGGTCATGCTGGAGTGGATCCGCGACAACGAACCCGGCATCGCGGTCAACTACCAGTCGATCGGCTCCGGCGGCGGTATCGCCCAGTTCCTCGAGGAGACCGTCGACTTCGGCTCGACCGAGCGCTTCCTGACCGACGAGGAGGTCGAGGACGCCCGGGAGATCCGTGGCTGCGACCCGATCCACATCCCGGACGCCTTCGGTGCGGTCGTGCCGTCCTACAACTTCCCCGACCTCGACGCCGCGCTCGAGGCGGCCGGCCAGGACTCCCTGGTGCTGACCGGTGAGGTCATCGCCGACATCTACCTGACCAACATCACCCAGTGGGACGACCCGGCCATCCAGGACCTGAACCCGGATGTGGAGATCCCCAGCGGTGACATCATCCCGGTCCACCGTTCCGACGGTTCCGGCACGACCTACATCTTCGTGCGCTACCTCTCGGACGTCTCCGAGGAGTGGGCCGAGGAGATCGGCTTCGGTTCCGAGGTCGACTGGCCGCTCGGCACCATCGGTGGCAACGGCAACGAGGGTGTCGCCGCCGAGACCCAGCAGCAGCCCGGCGCCATGGGCTACCTCTCCATCGCCTACGCGATCGAGAACGACATCCCGATGGTCTCGGTCATCAACGCCGACGGCAACGCGATCCAGCCGACCGTCGACTCCGTGGCCGCCGGTCCCAACGCCATCATCGACACCATCCCCGACGACTTCCGCTACGACATCCTCGGTGTCGGTGGGGACGGCTTCCCGATCGTCGGGACCCACTGGATCCTCGCCTGGGAGTGCGGCTACGACGAGGGTGTCGCGCAGTCGCTGCGGGACTTCCTGACCTGGGTCGTCACCGAGGGCGATGACCTGGCACGCGACCTGCTGTACTCGCCGGTCGAAGGTGACTTCGAACAGCGGGTGCTCGGGCAGATCGAGCGGATCAACGCCGCGGAGTGACCGACCGTTGCATGGCCGGCGCCGGGGGGGGGGGGGGGCGGGGGCCCCGCCCCCGGGGGGGGGGGGGGCCCCCCCCCCGCCGCGGGCGGGCGCGCGGGGGGGGGCCGGGTGCGGGGGGCCCCCGGCACCGGCGTCCGTAGCGACACCGCGACGCCGACGGCGCCGCATCGAGCAGGAGCAGGCCGGTGAGTGTCACGACCGAGGCCCCCGACAGCGGGCTCAGAGGCAGTCCCCGCGATCGGCGGGCCGACCCGATCTACCGCGGGGTCATGTACGTCGCCGCGTCGAGCGTGCTCGTGATCCTCGCGGCGATGATCATCCGCACCAGCATCGAGGCCTGGCCGGTCTTCCGGGCGATGGGCATCTGGGGCTTCGTCAGTGGCGACCTGTGGAGCGTCGGGACCTCCCGCAGCGAGGTGACCGGCACCTACGGCGCCTGGCCGTTCATCTACGGCACGCTCAAGATCTCCTTCATCGCGATCGTGTTCGCCGTCCCGCTGGCGATCGGGATCGCGCTCTACACCAACGAGCTCGCCCCCGACTGGCTGCGCCGGCCGCTCGTCTACGCGGTCGACACGCTCGCCATGGTCCCGAGCATCGTCTACGCGCTGGTCGGGATGTACTTCTTCCGCATCGAGATCTGGGCGCCGGTCGGCCAGGCGGTCGCCGGCAGTCCGCTCGGCGCCATCCCCTTCTTCTCCGGCCCGGTGCTGCTGTCGAGCTACTGGTCGGCTGCCAACATCCTCACGATCATGATCCTGCCGATCATCACCGCGATCTGCCGCGACGTGTTCGCGCAGGTGCCGCTCGACGAACGCAACGCCGCCTACGCGATGGGTGCGACCCGCTGGGAGGTCATGAGCAAGGTCATCGTCCCGCGCAGCTTCTCCGGCATCGTCGGCGGCACGATGCTCGGGCTCGGTCGGGCTCTGGGGGAGACGCTGGCGGTCGCGGTCCTGATCGGCTCCACGCAGCGTTGGATCCCGGCGCTGTTCCAGGGGGGCGACGCGATGACCTCGGTCATCGCCAACACCTTCCAGGACGCGCATCCGGAGGCGATCTGGGCTCTGCTGGCCATCGGCGTGACCCTGTTCTTCATCACCATGTTCGTCAACGTCGGGGCACGCATCATCGTGTCCCGGGTCAGCGCCCGTGTCGGCGGAGGAGCGGTCCTGTGAGCATCGACAGCCCCCCACGGGCGAGCTTCACCGACGAGCACCCGAGCCTGAAGGTCCGGACCCCGAACGCCCGTCGGCGCGAGCTGGTCTCGAAGATCATGAGCTGGGTGCTCGCCGGCACGGTCATCGCGGCGCTCACCCCGCTGGTGCTGCTGCTGTGGCAGGTCATCGCCCGCGGCGGCCCCGCCTTCGGCTGGGAGTTCCTGACCCAGCTCGAGCCGATGAGCTTCCGCGAGACCGGCGGCGGGTACGCGGCCGGCATCGTCGGGACGCTGTACATGACCGGTGTCGCGGCGATCGTCAGCATCCCGCTCGGGATCTGCGCGGCGCTGTACCTCAACGAGCAGCCCCACGGCCGCTACGCCGGGACCGTCCGCTTCTTCACCGACGTCATGACCGGCGTGCCCTCGATCTTCGTCGGGCTCGCCGTCTACGCGCTGTTGGTGAGCGGCAGCGGTGGCCTCGGGATCGGGTTCGGCACCGCGGCGGGCGCGGCGGCGCTGGGCATCATCATGCTCCCGATCGTCGTGCGGACCTCCGAGGAGATGCTGCGCCTGGTGCCCGCGGACCTGAAGTTCGCCGCGGTCGGGATGGGTGCACGCCAGTGGCAGACCACCTTCAAGGTCACGCTGCCGGCGGCCGCACCGGGTCTCACCACAGGGGCCATCCTCGCGGTGGCCCGCGGTGCGGGCGAGACCGCACCGCTGCTGATGACCGCGCTCGGTGCCCGCCAGATCATCACCTCCTTCACCGGCGCGCCGCAGGGTGACATCGGCCTGCTCATGCTCGACGGCTTCCGCCAGCCCTTCGCCCCCGGGATCGAGCGGGCGTGGGCCGGCGGGCTCACGCTCATCCTCATCACCCTCTCGATGTCCATCATCGCCCGCCTGATCGCTCGCCGGAGCCAGGTCTGACCCGGTCCGTCCTCATCCCGGTACCCATCGGTCCGGTGAACGTCGTTGGAGACACCATGGAGCAGCACACGACCACCCAGGCGTCCGAGGGCCGTGACCTGCAGGTCACGACCGAGGTCGGCCACGCGGCGCCGGAGACCCACGGTGCGACGCACATCGCGCTCGAGGACGTCAACGTCCACTACGGCAGTTTCCTCGCCGTCAAGGACGTCTCCCTCGCCGTGCCGCGCAACGAGATCACGGCGTTCATCGGCCCGTCGGGCTGCGGGAAGTCGACGCTGCTGCGCACGCTGAACCGCATGAACGACCTGGTGCCGAGCGCCAAGGTCAGCGGCACGGTGACCTACAACGGCGAGAACATCTACGACCCGGAGATCGATCCGGTGGAGGTGCGCCGGCGGATCGGCATGGTGTTCCAGAAGCCGAACCCGTTCCCGAAGTCGATCTACGACAACGTCGCGTTCGGTCCGCGGCTGAACGGCACCAAGCAGGGTCTCGACGAGATCGTCGAGGGCAGCCTGCGAAAGGCCGCGCTGTGGGACGAGGTCAAGGACAAGCTCAACGCCAGCGGCTTCTCGCTCTCCGGCGGGCAGCAGCAGCGGCTGTGCATCGCCCGCGCCATCGCCACCAACCCCGACGTCATCCTCATGGACGAGCCCTGCTCCGCGCTCGACCCGATCGCCACGCTGCGGATCGAGGAGCTGATGCAGGAGATGAAGGAGGACTACACCATCGTCATCGTCACCCACAACATGCAGCAGGCGGCCCGCGTGTCGGACCTGACGGCGTTCTTCAGCGTCGACGTGGACGACCAGAAGGGCATGCGCACCGGCATGCTCGTGGAGATGGACGACACGGAGAGGATCTTCACCAACGCCGGTGACTCGCGGACCGAGGCCTACATCACCGGCCGGTTCGGCTGAACGGCCCGGTCGGCTGAACCGGCCCGGTCGGCTGACCGTCCCGGTCGGTGGGCCATCCCACCGGGCGGGCGCGGTCCTCGGTCAGAGCGCCGGCAGCCGTTCCCGGGCGTGGATGGCCCGCACGCTAGCCACCGTGTCGGCCTCCGCTGCAGGCTTGTCCTGTCGGTAGCCGCGCACCCGCGCGAAGCGCAGCGCCAACCCGCCCGGGTACCTGCTCGAGCGCACGAGCCCGTCGAACGCGATCTCCACGACCAGGTCGGGCCGGACGTACACGACGTGACCGTCGCGGCGGACCTCCCGGGCGAGCAGCGCGTCGGTCTGCCAGGTGAGCACCTCGTCGGTGAGGCCCTTGAAGGTCTTGCCGAGCATCACCGGGGTGTCGGACTCGTCCTCGTCGCGGCAGGCGAGGTGGAGGTTCGACAGCCACCCCTTCCGACGTCCCGAGCCCCACTCCGCCGCGATGACCAGCAGGTCGAGGGTGTGCACCGGCTTGCACTTGCGCCACGAGGCACCGCGCCGCCCCGCTTCGTAGGGCGCGGCGAGGTCCTTGACCATCGCGCCCTCGTGCCCGTCGCGCAGCACCTGGGCGACGAAGGCCCGTGCCTCGTCGAGGTCGGTGGTCACCGTGCTCGCGACCCGCGACGCGGCGGGCACGTGCCGCTCGAGCGCCGCCCGGCGGGTCGCGAGGGGTGCGTCCAGCAGGTCGTCACCGTCGAGGTGGAGCACATCGAACACCCGCAGCTCCAGCGGGACCTCGGCCTGCACCGCCGCGACGTCGCGTTCCCGGCCGAAGCGCTGCATCGTCTCCTGGAACGGGCGCGGCCGTCCGTCGGCGTCCAGCGCGATCGCCTCGGCATCCAGCACGACGCGATCGACGTCCAGCGCACGCGCGGCCGCGACGATCTCCGGGACCCGGTGGGTGACGTCGTGGAGGTTGCGGGTGAACACCCGGACCGCCTCACCGTCGCGGTGGACCTGCAGGCGCACCCCGTCGAACTTCTCCTCCACGACCGCGGCGTTCAGCCCCGCGAGGGCCGCGGCGACGTCCTCGGCGGTGCTCGCCAGCATCGGCTGGACGGCCCGACCGACGGCCAGGCGGACCGCCCGCAGCGCTGGGGTCCCGCCATCGAACGCCTGCGTCGCCGTGACGCGCAGGTCGCCGAGCCGCATCACCGCGCGGCGGACGTCGGCCACCTCGACGTCGGCGGCCGCGGCGATCGCCGGGACGAGCACCCCCTCCAGCGCCCCCTGTCGGAGCTCGCGCAGCACGAGCCGTCGCAGCCACGACTGTTCCTCCGCGGTGGCGCGGGCCAGGAGGTGCCCCAGGTGCTCGATCCGGCGGGCACGCGAGCCGCTGCCGACCGGGACGTCGGCGATGGCCTGCAGCGCGGCGTCGACCGCCCGCAACGTTAGCGACGGGGTGGCGGCCGGGGCGACGTCGACGCCGCCGACCGCGGCGGGACCGAGGTCGAGCCGGTCCTGGCGTGGCTCCCCGGCGAGGTAGGCGACGCCGATGATCCGTTCGTCGGTGGGCAACGCGGACAGGGCGTCGGTGAGCAGCGCGATCTTGCGCGTGCGCGCACGGGTCGAGGCGACCGCCTCGGAGACCGCCACCAGGTCAGCCAGCCGCATGGTGCGTGCCTCCTCGCGTCAGTCGATGCGCACGACCCGGGATTCGACGGCGTCGAGGTCGGGGACCGGGGTGACCTCCAGCCCGAGTACGAACCGGTCGACCTCGCAGGCCAACGCCAGGTCGCCCGGCGGGGCCCAGTCGGGTCCATCGGGGGCGAAGTTGCGCCCGGCGTCGGAGGGAGCCACACGGGCGAGGTAGCTGGCCGGGTCCGGGTCCTCGCCACGCAGGCGCGCCGCGATCAGCTCGGCGGCGGCGAGGTCCTCGTCCCCGTCGCGGCCGAGCGACGCGCCGGTCACCACGAACGTGACCCGCTGGGTGCCGCGGCGCTGCAGCACGGTGGCGGTCGCGCCGGCGTTCACGAACGATGCGGCGAGCACGATGCCGCTGCCGACCGTACGGGCCAACCCCTGGGTGCCCGCGGACGTGCGGTGCACGAGGGTCACGCCGGTCAGGTCGGTCGCGGCGACCTCCGTGGGGGAGTTGCCCAGGTCGAAGCCCGGCAGCGGTCGTCCGCCGTACTCCCCGGCCAGCAGCGCGTCGGGCAGCGGCCCGTCGCGCAGCGCGACCGCGTGGTCGGCCTCGGCGACCCCGAGGATGCGGGCGGCGCCCCGTGCCACCATCCACGGCTGCACGGTGAAGGCCCGCAGCACGTCGATCACGACGACGGCCTCGTCGGGCGCCGCCTGATCGAGGTCGACGAAACGCACGTCCATCAGCTGGCCCGACCGTCGGCAGCGCCGTGGTCGCCGCGCAGGAACCGCTGCAGGCGTTCGTCGGCGTCCACCATCGCGTCGACGGGCACGTACTCGCCACGTTGATGTGCCTGCCCGGTCAGTCCCGGCCCGTAGTTGAGCGCGGGCACGCCGATCTCCGCGAAGCGGGCGACGTCCGTCCATGCCTGCTTGGCGGCCACCTCGGCGCCGACCGCGGACACGAACTCCTGCACGATCGCGTCGTCGAGCCGCGGTGGCGCGCCGGGCACGGCGTCCACGACGGTCACCTCGGCCCGGCCGCCCACGCGGGCGCGCACCTCCGCCTCCGCCTCCGTGGCCGAGCGGGACGGGGCGAACCTGAGGTTGAGGTTGAGGGTGAACGCACCGGGGATGACGTTGCGGACCGGGCGGGTGGTGCGCACGTCGCCGGGGCCGAGACCGGGCGTCCACGCCTGGGTCGCGGACCACACGTCGACGTAGGTGATGTCGTCGATGACGACCTCGCGCAGGTGATCGTCGTGGAGCTCGGTCAGGAACGTCCCGGCTGCGGTCAGCGCGTTCTCGCCGTGCCAGGGGCGCGCGGAGTGCGCCTGCTGACCGGGGAAGGTGAGCTCCGCGTGCAGGCTCCCCAGGCAGCCGACCTGCACCTCGCCGTCGGTGGGCTCCAGGACGACGGCCAGGGTCGTCTCCGCCAGCCAGGGGACCGCGGCCAGCACGTCGCGCAGCTCGTTGCCCTCGCCGGGGCCCTCCTCGCCGGCGTACAGCAGCAGCGCCAGCGTGAAGGGCGAGCTCCGGCGGAGCGACAGGTCCTCGAAGGCGCGCATCGCGACGACGTTGCCGGCCTTCATGTCGGAGGCCCCGCGGGCGATGACCGCCTCCTCGCCGTCGACGGTCTCCACCCGCGGCTCGCGGTCGTCGTCGGTCGGCGGGACGACGTCGAGGTGGCCCACGAGCAGCACCAGCGGCCGGCAGTCGGCGGCCTCGCCGACCACCACGCTGTTGCCCACACGCTGGACCCGCTCACCCAGGTGGGTGTAGCGGTCGACCATCGCCGTGGCGATCTCGTCCTCGTCGCCGGTGACGCACATGTGGCCGCAGTGTTCGAGCAGTCGGGCCACGAGGTCCTCGCGGCGGTCGGCGGGGTCGGCGGCGTGGGTGTCGGTCATCGGTCAGTCGTTCGCGTGGAGCGCGGCGTTGAGACCCTGCCAACTGGCCGCGCTCGCGTCGCGCGGCATGGCGGTCACCGCACCCGACTGCGAGTCGCGCCGCAGCAGCAGCCCGTCCCCGCCCGACAGTTCCCGGGCCTTGACCACCGTGCCGTCGGGCAGCGCCACCTTGGTGCCGGCCGTGACGTAGAGCCCGGCCTCCACCACGCAGTCGTCACCCAGCGAGATGCCGACCCCGGCGTTGGCACCGATCAGGGACCGTTCGCCGATCGTGATGACCTCGCTGCCGCCACCCGACAGGGTGCCCATGATCGAGGCGCCGCCGCCGAGGTCGGAGCCGTCGCCGACGACCACGCCTGCGGAGATGCGCCCCTCGACCATGGAGGCGCCCAACGTGCCGGCGTTGAAGTTCACGAACCCCTCGTGCATGACGGTGGTCCCCGGGGCGAGGTGGGCGCCGAGCCGGACGCGGTCCGCGTCGCCGATCCGCACGCCCGCGGGCACGACGTAGTCGGTCATCCGGGGGAACTTGTCGATGCTGGAGACCGTGACCCGATGGCCGGCGGCGTTCAGCGCGAGCCGCAGGTCCTCGAAGGACTCCGGGTCGCAGGGTCCGAGGTCGGTCCAGACCACGTTGTTGAGCAGCCCGAAGGCACCCTCGAGGCTGGCGCCGTGGGGCCGGATCAGCCGGTGGGACAGCAGGTGCAACCGCAGGTAGACGTCGTGCGCGTCCACGGGTGCGTCGTGGAGATCACCCAGGAACGTGGCGACCGGGACACGCTCGGTGCGCGTGGAGGCGGTCACGGTGGTCACCGACGTCACCGCGGTGACCGCGCGGGCGACCTCGTCGTCGGCGGGCAGCTCGCTCTTCGTCAGGATGCCCGGAGGCAGTGGCAGGGTGGCCGAGCCCCCCTCGTGGTCGAGCAGTCGGGCCAGGGCGACGGCACCACCCGCGTCCCCACCGGTGCCGATCACCGGGAACCAGGTGTCGAGGATCTTGCCGGTCCCGACGCTGCGGGTGGCCAGGCCGATACCGAACGCGGCGAACGTGGACAAGGGGGATCCCGATCGTGAGGGTCGGCACCGAGGCTATCCGTGCCCGACCGGGCGTCCCGGCCACCGGTCCGGGTCCCGGGGCGCTCGCGGGGCACGTCCGGCTGCCGGCAGCGTCGCCGCCGGTCGCGGTCCGGGCAGCGTCGCTGCGGCCGGTCGCCCGGGGACCTGCTCCGGTAGCGTGCGCGGAGGTCACACGCCGAGGGATGCCCGTGAGCGATCCGACCGACGCGCGGTCCACGCCGGACGACGACGCCCTTGCCGCCGTGACCGGGGAACCCGCCCCGGCGGACACCCCGGTCGTCGACGGGGGCGAGGTGGCCCCACCGGCGACGGGTGGTCCCGCCGAGCACGTCCAGACGGATGGGGACCCGACCCCGCCGGACGGTGCGGACCCCCGGGACGAGGGGCCTGCGTCCCGCGCACCGACCCCGCTCGACGAGATCGTCGCCGAGCGACCCGTCGAGGCGATCCTGCCGATGCGCAGCCCACTGGCGTTGGCGGGGACCGCCGTGGTCGGCGGTCTCATGGGCGTGGCGGAGGTCGTGCCCGGGTTCTCCGGCGGGACCGTCGCGTTCGTGGCCGGCATCTACGAGCGGCTCGTCGCCACCATCCGTCAGGGCGCACGCACCCTGTCGCTGCTCGTGCGGGGCCGGGTCGACGATGCCTGGCGGGCGTTCATGGTCATCGAGTGGCCGTTCGTCGCCGCGCTCTCGCTCGGCATGCTCACGGCCGTCTTCGCGGTCGCCTCGACCATGGAGCGGCTGCTCGCGGAGCGGCCGCTGGAGATGCAGGCCATCTTCCTCGGCCTGGTGCTCGGCGCCGCGGTGCTCGCGGCCCGTCAACTGCGGCGTTCCTCGCCGTGGAACGTGCTCGCCGGGGTCGCGGCCGCGGCGGCGTTCTTCGTGCTGCTCGGCTTCGGCGGCGGGGAGATCGCCGACCCCAACCCGCTGTGGTTCGTGATCGGGGGAGCGGTCGCCGTGTCCGCCTGGATCCTGCCCGGGGTCTCCGGTTCGTTCCTGCTGCTGCTGCTCGGGCTGTACACCGGGGTGCTCGGCGCCGTCAGCGATCGTCAGGTGGGTGCGCTGCTGCTGTTCGCGGTCGGGTGCGTGATCGGGTTGGCGATCTCCTCGACCGCGCTCAACTGGCTGCTCGCCCGCGCCCACGACCTGGTGGTGTCCGTGCTCATCGGGCTGATGATCGCCAGTGGCCGGGTGCTGTGGCCCTGGCCCAACGACGGCCAGATCGGCAACCCCACCCTCGGGGCGCCGCAGGGCGCGGAGATCTTCCTCGTCGCCGCGCTGGTGCTCGGCGCGTTCGGGTCGGTGTGGATCGTCGGGCTGTTCGGGTTCGCGGTCGACCGTCGGCGCCAGGCCTGGCGTGAGCGCCGGGCGGTGGCCGCGAGGCAGCAGGCGCGCCAGCAGGAGGGTTAGCGCGGCAGCAGGTCCGCGTCGATGGCCGCCTGCCAGGCGGCGACGGCGGCCCGACAGCCCTCCTCGGTCGGGACCAGTGCCAGACGCAGCCAGCCGTGGCCGCCGGGTCCGAAGGCGCGACCCGGTGAGGCGATGATCCCGACGTCGAGCAGCGCCCGGGCGTAGGCCTCGTCATCGCCGCCCGGGGCCCGGAACCACACGTAGAAGGTCGCCTGCGAACCGGAGACCTCGATGCCGGCGCGCGTGAGGAACCCGAGCACGATGTCCCGCTTCGCGGCGAAGACGGCGCGGCGTTCGTCGACGTGGTCCTGGTCGCGCCAGGCCGCGATCGCGGCGGCCTGCACGAAGTCGGGGGACGCGGTGCCCACGTAGGGCCGCAACCGCTTCAGCCGGGCGATGAGCGCCGCGTCACCGGCGATGGCGCCCGAGCGGTACCCGGTCATGCCGGACCGCTTCGACAGCGAGACGAAGGCCAGCACCCCGGCGTGGTCGCCGTCGGTGGCCTCCAGGGCGCTCGGCGGCGGTCGGTCGAACCAGACCTCCTGGTAGCACTCGTCGGAGGCCAGGAGCAGGTCGTGCTCGCGGCAGACGGCCAACTGCTCGCGGTAGTACCCGAGGTCGGCGGTGGCGCCGGTCGGGTTGTGCGGGTGGTTGACCCAGACCATGCAGGCGCGGGCGAGCCGGTCGGTCTCGATCGCGGTCAGGTCCAGACGCCAGCCACCGTCGTGGGTCAGCGTGACCGGATCGGAGATCCCCCCGGCGAGCTGCGCGCCGCGGCCGTAGATGGGGTAGCCCGGGTCCCCCCACAGCACGTGGCGCCGGTCCCCGGTCGGATCGACCAGGGCGAGCGGGAGGTGGAAGACGGCCTCCTTGCTGCCGGCGCTGGGGACGACCTGGGTCGCCGGGTCGAGCGTGACCCCGTGCCGTCGCGCGAACCAGTCTGCCACCGCGCCGCGCAACGCCGGCTGGCCCGCGGCGGTGGGGTAGCGGCTGACGGGCCCCACCGCGTCGAGCAGTGCCCGGCGGATCGGCTCGGGTGTCGGTTCGTCGGGGTCGCCCACGGCGAAGTCGAACACCGGACCGTCCCCGGCCCGGCGCTCGTTCGCGAGGTCCTGCATCCCCGCGAGCGGGTTGCCGCCCATCGCGTCGAGGATCGGGTTCGAGGTCACCATGCCCGGCAGCCTACGCCGCGACCGACGTCACTTCGCCCGCGCGGAGGCGAGCGGGCTCAGCCGACCCGGCGCAGCGTGACGAGTTCGAACAGCTCCGTCGCGCGGTCGATCAGGGCGTCCGGATCGACCTCGGTCGTGCTGACCGCGAGCCAGAGCTGCTCGTCCTCGTCCTCGATGCCGACGGCAGGGGGCAGGACGCCCTCGGTCGGACGCTCGTCGGGCCCGAGCGGCGCCGGTCCGGGCTCGAACGTCGCATCACCGAGGGTGAGGCTGTTCGCCAGCACGCTCGACTCCAGGTTCACGTTGTCGCTGGTCACGCGCAGGGTGTCGTCGTGGCGCACGAGCACCTCGCCGTCAGTCGTCTCGATCTCCAAGGACCCGAGGGTCTCGTCGAGCGCCTGGTCCGGGTCGTCCGCCGAGGAGAGGGTGCCCGTGCCGGTCACCACGATCGACACGCCATCGCTGACACCAGGGTCCGACGGCTGCCACGCGGCGTACAGCAGCCCATCCGGGGTGACCCCCGTCTGCAGCGTGCCGTCCCACCGCTCGGAGGTCGTCGTCTCCGTGTCCGGCGGCTGTTCGAAGGTCGGTTCGCCCACCACGATGGTCGCGTCCCCGCCCGCGTCGGTGAACGAGGCGTTGCGCGCCGCCGGTTCCGAGCCGATCGCGCCGGCGGGCGCCTCGAGCTCGACCTGGGTCCCGAGCAGGGTGGTGACCTCGATGGTCGCCAGGTCGAGGTCCCCGAGCGAGCCCGCCTCGGGTGCGTCCCCGTCCGATCCCCCGTCGTCGAGTGCGACCTCGTCGCTGGCGGTGCACGCGGCGAGCACCAGTGCTGCGGCGGCGATCGCGAGGCCGGCTCGACCGATCGCGAGGCCGGCTCGACCGATCGTGTTCCTGGACGTCTCCCTGGACATCGATGTAACTCCCCGTGAGATGTTCAACCAGGGTACGGGCGGCCTCGGGTGCGCCCCGGACGCTCGGACAGGGGTGGATAGGCTCATCCCACTATGAACACCACCTCGCGCACCGTGCTCGTCCGGGTCTCCGGACGCGATCGCCCCGGGATCACCACGGGGCTGCTCGACGTGCTCGCGGAGGCGCGCGTCGAGGTCTACGACATGGAGCAGACCGTCGTGCGCGAGCGGCTCAACCTCGACCTGCTCATCGGGTTGGAGGGGGACGACGCGGTGCTCAAGGAGCTGCTGTTCCACGCCTGGGAGCGGGGCTTCCACCTCGACGTCGAGGTGGTGGAGGGGGTCTCCGAGCGGGCGGACAAACCCCGGTTCGTGGTAACCGTCATCGGGCAGGCGCTCCCCCCGGCGGCGCTGCGTGCCGTGACCGCGGCCATCGCGGACGGCGGCGGCAACATCGACCGGATCGACCGCCTGGCCCGCTACCCGGTGGTGGCGTTCGAGTTCCTCGTGGTCGACGGCGACCCGGACGCGATGCGTCGCGCGCTGGTGCTGGCATCGGGCGCCCACCACGTGGACGTCTCCCTGCAGCGCGAGAGCCTGGGCCGTCGGGCCAAGCGGCTGGTGGTCATGGACGTGGACTCCACCCTGATCCAGGACGAGGTGATCGAGCTGCTCGCCGAACGCGCGGGCTGCGCCGGCGAGGTGGCCGACATCACCGCCCGGGCGATGGCGGGCGAGCTCGACTTCGAAGCCTCCCTGCGCGCTCGGGTCTCCCGGCTCGCGGGTACGCCAGCCAGCGTGCTGGCCGAGGTCGGCGACGCCATCCGTCTGACCCCTGGCGCGCGGACGTTCGTACGGACGCTCAAGCGGCTCGGCTACACCGTCGCGATCGTCTCCGGCGGGTTCGACGCGGTGACCGACCGGCTGCGCGACGACCTCGGTCTGGACCACGCGGTCGCGAACCGGTTGGAGGTCGTCGACGGGGTCCTGACCGGGGAGCTCGTCGGGGAGGTCGTCGACCGGGCCGGCAAGGCGACCGTGCTGCGCCGCATCGCGGCAGCCGAGGGGGTGCCGCTCGAGCAGACCGTCGCCATCGGGGACGGGGCCAACGACCTCGACATGCTCGCGGCCGCGGGGCTCGGGATCGCGTTCAACGCCAAGCCGGTGGTGCGCGAGCAGGCGGACACGGCCGTGTCCGTCCCCTACCTCGACGCCATCCTGTTCCTGTTGGGCATCCGGCGCGAGGAGGTCGAGGCCGCCGACGCCTCCGACCCGGCGTTCGTCCGCGAGGGGCTGCAGGCCGTCCCGGGGACCCCACCGGTCTGAGCCGTGCGCCCGCGCGGTCGCGGAGCGCAGGCGGCACCCACCGCCGCGATCGCGACGTCCGTGCCCGGGTGAGCGCGGGTCGGGCCCGTTCCGAACGGGAACCCCGCGGGGCTCCGGGCGCTCAGCCCTGATCGTGGTCGGCGGCCTGGCGCGCCCGGTAGGCGGCGACGTGTTGACGGTTGCCACAGTTGCCGATGTCGCAGTAGCGCCGCGAGCGGTTGCGGGACAGATCGACGAGCACGGCATCGCAGTCCTGTGCGGCGCACCGTCGCAGCCGCCCGAACTCACCCAGGCGCAGCAGATCGACCAGCGCCATCGCGGCCTCGGTCCCCATGCGGTCGACGAGGGGTGCGTCGGGATCGGTCATGTGCAGGTGCCAGTCGAAGGCGTCGTGTCGGGTGAGCTGCGGTCGGGTCCGTGCGTCAGCGAGCAGGCCGTTGATGGTCCCGACCGCCTCGCGCTCGTCGTCGGTGTCCCACAACCGACGCAGGGTGGCGCGCAGGTCGTGGACCTCGGCCAGCTCCCGTGCGGTGCCCTCGCGCCGACCGGTGAAGCCCTCCTGGTCCAGGAAGGCATCGAGCGCGCCCGGGTCGTCGAGACGCTCATCGCCGTCGTGCGACGTGTTCACCAGCGCCACCACGGAGCGCAACGCCACCTCGGTGTCATGGGCGAACATGGTTTTGACTCCTGACGTCCCCGGCCGTAACGTCATGACCGTACCGACCGAACGGTCATGACGGAACGGCGTCCGCCGCGCCACCGTCCCCGGAGCTCCCATGTCCGCCTCCCCCGATGCACGTTCCGCGCCGCCCGCAGCGCACCGCGGCCACCTCGGCGTCGGTATCGGGTTGGCGTTGACCTCGGCCGCGACCTTCGGCTCGTCCGGTCCGATGGCGCGCTCGCTGATCGACGCGGGTTGGACCTCTGGCGGTGCGGTGCTGGTGCGACTCGGTGGGGCGGCGGTGGTGCTGCTCGCGGTCGCCGCGTGGCGGCTGCGGGGCAGTGGCTGGCGCCCGACGAGCGATGAGCGGCGCACCATCGTGCTCTACGGGCTGATCGCGATGGCGGGGACGCAGTTGGCGTTCTTCAACGCCGTGCGCACGTTGGATGTCGGGGTGGCCCTGCTGCTGGAGTTCCTCGCGCCCGTGCTGTTGCTGGTGTGGAGCTCGGTGCGGACCCGCACCGTCCCGCGGCCCGCGACCCTGGCTGGCGCCGGTCTGACACTGGTGGGCTTGCTGTTCGTGCTGGACCTCACGGGCACCTCGACGCTCGACCCGGTCGGGGTGCTGTGGGGACTGGCGGCGGCGTGCGGGCTCGCGGGCTTCTTCGTGCTGTCCGAGCGCACCCCGGAGAACCTGCCCCCGCTCGTCATGGCGGCCGGGGGGACCGCCATCGGCGCCGTGGTGATCGCGCTGGCCGGTGTGGTCGGGCTGGTCCCGCTGGCGTTCACCGCCGCGGACACGGTGCTGGCCGGTGGCACGGTGAGCTGGATGCTGCCCGCCGCCTGGCTCGTGCTGGCCTCCACCGTTGCGGCCTACCTGACCGGCATCGCCGCGGTGCGACGCCTGGGATCACGCTCGGCGTCGTTCGTCGCGCTCATGGAGGTCGTGTTCGCGGTGCTCACGGCGTGGGTGCTGCTCGCGCAGCTGCCCGAGGTCCGTCAGCTGATCGGCGGTGCCTGCATCGTCACGGGCATCATCGTGATCCAGCGCAACGCCCGGGTCCGCCCACCGCAGACGCCGACCCCGGCGCTGGACGGCTGAACCGTGGCCCCCATCGGCTGACACGGTGTGCGAGCACGATGCCGCCCGCGGGTCCGCCACGGCGTTCACCAGCGGGTGGGGCGGACCCCGGGTCGTGGGCGTTCAGACCTGGATGCCGCGGGTCAGGGCGCCGTCGATCACCAGGTTCGTCCCGGTCGTGAACGAGGACACCGGGCTCGACAGGAACACCACCCCGGCGGCCATCTCCTGGGGTGTCCCCATGCGTCCCGTGGGGTTGAGCCCCATGGCGTGGTCGAACAGCTCCGGGTTGCCCTGCTCGATCGACTCCCACACGCCACCGGCGAAGTAGGTGTTGCCCGGCGAGACGGTGTTCGCCCGGATGCCCTTCGCGGCGAGCTGGAAGGCGAGTCCCTGCGTGTAGCCGATGATCGCCGTCTTGATGGTCCCGTAGGGCCCCACCGTGAAGTCGGCCTCGCGACCCGACACGCTGGAGATGGTCACGATCGAGGGCGCGTCACTCGCCTCGAGGTGGGGCATCGCCGCCTCGACGAGCCGCACCGTGGACAGCAGATCCACCTCGACGGAGGTGCGCCAGTTCTCCATGGTCGGTTCGATCGCCAGGGCCGACACGTTCGCGACCACCATGTCGATGCCACCGAAGCGTTCCGCACTGTCGGCCACCCAGGACTCGACCGTGCCCTCGGCGCCGATGTCGATCGCGGTGCCGACCACGGTCGGCTCCCCGCCGGCGAACTCCTGCTCGAGCGCCTCGACCGCGTCGGCTGTGCGGGCACAGAAGGCGACGTTGGCGCCCTCCGCGACGAAGCCCTCCACGATCGCACGGCCGATGCCGCGGGTGCCGCCGGTCACGAGCGCGGTCCGTCCGGTGAGCTTCAGATCCATGTGACGTCCTCCATCGTGTGAGCCCCGTGCATCGTGTGAGCCCCGTGCATCGTGTGCGCCCCGTACGTCGGTGTCCGTGCCGCGTCGCGTGCGATCGTCGTGCGGGTGCGCCTCGAGCTGCGCGCGCCCTGCGGGCCGGCTCAGCGCACCTCGGCGGCCCGGGCGCGCAGCGCGGCGTGGATCCCGTCGTAGGGCGACACGGCCGGCAGCAGCGAGCGTCGTGCCTTGACCGCCACGGAGTAGTTCGCGTCCACGACGTTGGCGATGGGGACCTCCGTGATCTGCGACAGCAGCTGGTAGGCGTCCATGGTGTGCAGGTCGTAGAGGTCCTCGAACCAGCGCACCATCTCGACCTGCCCGATGCGCCAGGAGTCCTCCATCGGCCGGGACGACCCGATCGCCATCAGGTGGGTGTCGGTCTCGATGCGGGGCCAGGTCGGTGCGCCGCCCTTGATCAGTTCCACCAGGACCACGGAGTCCATCGCGCCCTCGACCGCGGTGCCGCACGCCTCGCCCTCGCCCTGGCGGTAGTGGCCGTCGCCCAACGAGAACATGGCACCGGGCACGTTGACGCCGAGGTAGATCGTGGCGCCGGGCTTGGCCTCGGGGGTGTCCATGTTCCCGCCGAACCGTTCCGGGACGAGCGAGGACCGGACCTCCCCGCCGGCGGGTGCGACCCCGATGGTGCCCAGCATCGGTTCGATCGGCAGGTCCACGGAGAAGTCCCCGAAGCGCCCGTCGAAGGTGACCGTGTTCCGGCTGCGGTCGACGTGGTAGATCCAGGTCGTGTCGGGTAGTGCCTGCTGCAGCATCGCCGTACGGTCGGTCGAGGTCAGCCCGCCGAAGAACGGGATGTGCGCCGAGGCACCGAAGTCCCGCGCCGGGGTCAGCTCGACGATGTGCAGCGCCAGGGTGTCGCCCGGCTCCGCACCCTCGACCTCGAAGGGCCCGGTCTGCGGGTTCACGGCCGCGAGGTCGACCTTCTCGCTGGAGAGGTCGTCGACCGAACGCAGGGCGTGGTTGAAGGCGTCCTCGGACCACAGACGCAGGACCGACCCGGGACGTACCTTCATGATCGGGGCTGCGCCCCCGAACGTGTAGGTGTACTGCTCGAAGGTCGGGGTGAAGGCGATGTCATCCATGGGTCTACGCTAGGGCCCAGCTGGTTGTCTCGGCAAGGGCCGATCCGTCGTCACACCCGACACCACCCCCTCGAGGAACCCGGATGTCGTCCACCCCCCGTCGTGTCCCCCGGCAGGTCCCCGACCTCGCCCAACTGCAGGAGCTCGCCGGTTTCCGGCTGCCCTCGCGTTCACGGACCGAGGCGCGTCTCGCCCGCGCCGAGAGCATCGCCCAGCTGCGGGTGCTCGCCCGTCGCCGGACCCCGCGAGGCCCGTTCGACTACGTCGACGGCGCCGCAGAGGCCGAGATCAGCCTGACACGGGCCCGCCGGGCCTTCGCCGGCGTCGAGTTCCAGTCGCGCGTGCTGCACGACATCTCCACCGTCGACACCTCCACGCGCATCCTCGGGGAGCCGGCCACCATGCCGGTGGTCTTCGCCCCGACCGGCTTCACGCGGATGATGCAGTACGAGGGGGAGCTCGCCGTGGGTCCCGCCGCGGCGGAACTCGGCATCCCCTACGCCCTGTCGACGCTCGGCACGACCTCGGTGGAGGACCTGGCTGCCGCGGTGCCGGATCTCGACCGGTGGTTCCAGCTCTACATCATGAGCGATCGCGACTCCCTCGACGACCTCGTCGACCGTGCGAAGCGCGAGGGCTACCGCGCGCTGGTGCTCACGGTCGACACGCCCGTGGCCGGGATGCGTCTGCGCGACGTCCGCAACGGGTTGACCATCCCGCCGCAGCTCACCGCCCGCACCGTGCTGGACATGTCGCGTCACCCCAGCTGGTGGTGGAACCTGCTCACGTCCCCGCCGCTGCAGTTCGCGAGCTTCTCGTCGTTCGATGGCACGGTCGCGGAGCTCATCGCGTCGATCTTCGACCCGCGCATCACCATGGACGACCTGGACCTGCTGCGCGAGCGATGGGACGGTCCGCTGGTGGTCAAGGGCATCCAGACCGTGGAGGACGCCCGTCGGGTCGTCGACCACGGGGCGGACGCGCTGGTGATCTCCAACCACGGCGGGCGGCAGCTCGACCGGGCACCCACGCCGCTGCTGATGCTGTCGGACGTGGTCGCGGCGGTGGGGGACCGGGCCGAGGTGTTCCTCGACGGTGGCATCACCAGCGGGGCCGACGTCGTCGCCGCCGTGGCGCACGGAGCGCGGGCCTGCCTGGTCGGGCGGGCCTACCTGTACGGGCTGATGGCGGGCGGTGAAGCCGGGGTCCGTCGGGCCGGGCAGATCCTCCACGCGGACATCGTGCGGACCCTGCAGTTGCTGGGCGTCGACTCGATCGATGCGCTGGAGCCCGGGTTGGTGCGCCTGCCCGAGCGCGCCGTGGTCGACGGCGCTCGGACCGCCTGAGCGCGCGGGCGGATCAGCGGCTGACCGCCGGGGGCGCGGCGTCGCCCGCGTGGTCGTCGTCGTCGACGTCCACGTGGACCGGCCGTGCCAGCACGTCGGTGCGGCGCACGATGCGCATCCCGGCACGTCGGTACAGGGCCACCGCGCCGTCGAGGGTGACGTCGTCGACGTCGAGCCCGACGCCGCTGAGCCCGTGGGTCCGGAAGGCGGCAAACGCCTCGCGCAGCAGTGACATCCCGATGCCGTGCCGTCGCAGGTCGGGCAGCACGCCGAGGTCGCGGACCCACCCGTCCTCCGGCGCGACGGGCGTGCCGGCCCGCCCGAGCAGGAGCCCGACCTCGCGGCCGTCGTCGGTCGTCGCCAGCCAGGTGAGGTCCGGGTCGAACCCGGCCGCTGGTCGCAACCGGTCGGTCCGGAACTCCTCCAGGCTGAGCGGCAGGTGCGTGGGGACGTCCGCGAAGGCGGCCTGGTGGGTCCGCCAGGCCACCTCGTCGTCACCCTCGCGCCAGCGGCGGGCGCGGAACCCCGCCGGCCAGGTGGGTGCCGGTGGCGGGGCGAACAGGTCGAGGTGCAGTTCGAGCAGGTGACGCACCGGCTGGAAGCCCTTGGCCGCGTGGAACGCACGGGCCGGGTCGTCGCCGTCGG
The DNA here is from genome assembly GCA_020832455.1 of Nitriliruptoraceae bacterium. Taxonomy (GTDB): domain Bacteria; phylum Actinomycetota; class Nitriliruptoria; order Nitriliruptorales; family Nitriliruptoraceae; genus PWLR01. The sequence continues at coordinate 1,875 of JAFIEQ010000066.1, read as the reverse complement.
CCAGGGCGGTCGTCAACGTGGCCTGACGGTGTCCGGCGCGGACTGCCTCGGCCCGGGCCCGCGCGATGGCCCGGTCGAGCAGGAAGCCGGCGAGCCCGCGACCGGTCTCCTCGGGGTGGACCACCGCGTCGACGTGGAGGTCGAGGACGTCGTCCACGGGGTCGTGATCGGCCTCGAACGCGGCGTAGGCCAGCAGGCGCCCGTCCAGCGCGTCCTCCACGAGCAGTGCGTCGGTCAGCGTCTCCATGCCGAGCCAGCGCAGCCGGAGATCCTCGCGACGGAGTCGGATCGCGCCGGTCCGGGCCCGCGACGCCGCCTGGTGCAGCGCGGTGACCGCATCGAGGTCGTCCCAGCCCGGCGCGCGGACGGCGGTGCCCGGTGGCGGCAGGGTGGACGGATCGGCGGGCATGGACCGAGCGTAGGTCCACTACCCTCGCGCGGCCGAGCAGCGCCGGCGTCTCCCGGCGCGCCAACGAGTCGTCGAACCGGATGAGGTCCGCCCGTGGCCCGCGTCACCGTGCATCACCTGACCCTGCCCAAGCACCTGCCGATGATCGAGGAGGATGGGCTGCGCACCCGCGCGGACCTGTCCGAGTACCTCGGCACGCCCGATGGGATCGACACGGCCGCACCTGGCCGTTTCGCCCACGGCAAGCGCGTGTCCTTCTGGGCGTCCGGCACGTTCGCCCGGGAACAGGTCGCCACGTTCGGCGGTGGGTACGTGACGACGACCGTCGACCCGGCGAAGACCCTCGCCAACCGCGCGCAGGCCCGTGAGGCCGGGGACGCGGAGGCCTACTGGGCCGGCACGAAACCGTTCGCGGCGTGGCTCGCCGACGGGGACCTGCCCGACGACCTCGAGGTCCACCAGAACCTGCCGGTGCGCGTCAAGCACCTGCACCTGATGTCCCCGCTGGTCGGTGCCGAGGAACTGGGTGACTTCGCGCCGCTGGTGGACGCGGTCGCGGACGAGGACCGGTTGTCCGCCAAGGCCCTGATGCACCTGGCGATCCTGGCCTGTGACGGCGACTTCGACGACGTGGCCTTCACCGCCGCGTGTGCCCTGGCCTGGCGCGACGAGCCGGACCCGGCCAACCTCATCCGGGAGTTGGTCGATCTGGACCCGGACAAGGTCGCCTCGGCCGCGCTCGCCGAGCACGGGACGGCCGCACCGCAGGCCACCGCCCGACTGCGCGAGGTCCTCGACGAGACCCGGACCTGGTCGGAGCAGAACGGGATGGAACCCGGGCAGGGGATGTTCTCGCGCACCGCCGTCGTCCTCGACGAGCTGCCGATCCACCTGCGGGCCGGACGCGACGACGCCTGAGCGCCCTACCCACCGGGGCGTGACGCCCCGGTCAGGGCGCGACGGCGCCGTCCTCGGTCAGAGGCTGACGACGTTGAGGTGCGAGACGCGGGGTGCCTCGGCGTCGCCCTCGAGCTCGAACCGCACCCGCTGACCGATCCGCAGCTCCTGCAGACCGGACGCGGTGAACGCCTCACGGTCGAAGGCCCGCTCCCGCAGTTCGTCGTCGAGCAGCGAGCCGGTCCGCGTCACCGGGTCGAACCCCTTGATGGTCCCCTGCGGCATCGTGGATCGTCCTCGCGTCGGTGTCGGTCGGTGGGTCCGTCGTCGGCGGCGGGCGTGGCGCTCGGGCCTCGTTCGCCACGCGCGAGCGTTCGTGTTCGCGATGCGCGGACCGGTCGGGCAGGATAGCCCCGAGCGACGCGGTCACCGCCGCCCACCGTTCGCCGCGCACCGAGCGCTCCCGATGACCGTGGGGGGGCCGTCGCGCCGGGACCGATCCGTCGATCACGAGGAGCCGCCGGCATGAGCGAGCCGCCGAACCTGCCCGACCCCGACGAGCGCTCCGC
>JAFIEQ010000065.1 GCA_020832455.1 Nitriliruptoraceae bacterium | reverse complement strand
CCCCCCCCCCCCCCCCCCGGCCCCACGTCCGGGGTGAGGTCAGCCGACGATGACCGCCTCGTCGAGCTCGGTCTTGACGGTGGCCACGTGGTGGATGAGCAACCCGTAGCCGGCCTTGGCTGTGATGTCGGCGACGGCGTAGCCGACGTTGAGCAGCACGAAGGCCGTGGCGGCGTCCGCCAACAGCAGCGGGAACAGGTAGGCGATCGGGTAGAACGACCAGGTCACCAGCAACACCACGCGCAGCGCCCGCAGCGTCGACTGGACCGCCGGCGGCTCGGCCGCGATCTGGCGGCTGAGCTCCCCGAACAGCGTCACGAGGATCAGGACGAAGAAGACCATCGAGAGGGCCCAGAAGATGACGGCCGTCGACGTGGTCGCCGCGACCTCACCCGGGAAGCCGAGCGCGATCATCAGGAACGAGTAGGGGACCAGACGCTGCAACAGGGATCGGCGTCGCGCCGGGTCGATGGACAGGACCAGGACGAGCTCGGTCAGCAACAGCGGGACCGTGATGATCCAGTCCACGTAGCGGTAGGCCTCGTTGAACAGCGACTCGCCCATCGACGCCGCCTCGAACGAGCCGAGGATCCGCCAGTAGTGGTAGGCGGCGATGGTGACGATGACGCCGGAGATCGTGACAGCCATGCGGTAGCGCGGCGCCACCTCCCGACGACCGAGGAAGAAGAACAGGGCACTACCCAGGAAGACCGCGAAGGTGAGCGAGAAGAACCCACCGACCAGGTCCGACTGGAACGGGGTCAGTTCGAGCAGGGTGACATCCATCGGATGACTCCATACGAGGACGCATCGAGATGCGTGGGGATGGGGGGCCTCTCCGCTCCGCCCAGGCCGCGTCGAACGCGGTCCGCCCTCGTTCGCCACCTCGGTGCTCGCCGGACGCCTCGCCGCGCGGCGAGTTGGTCAGGTGACCGTCAGCCGCACGCGGCCACGCGACGACGAGCAGCCGCCGTTCCCTCGCGCACGACGACGAGGTCCCCGAGCCACGAGCGCTCGGGAACCTCGGATCGTCACCGACGGTCAGCTGACGGTGTCGGCGGACTCCCGCGTCGCCGGGGTGGCAGCTGCGTCGTCGTGCTCGTCGACGACCCCGCCCGCGCCGCGGAACCGCCGTGCGGCGAACCCGAGCAGGGCGAGCGCCGCGATCAGCGGCAACCAGAGGCGGAGGAACTGCGGGCCTGCGGCCCACGACGCGACGTCCACCTGGTTGGCGGTCGCGGCCACGTTGTTCCAGCTGATCAGGATCGCCGACAGGAACGCGCCGACGTAGATGGTGCCCGACTCATCGCCGAACCACGTGATCAGGGCCCCGATGAGGAACAGCAGCGGGACGAACTGGTAGGCGACGATGGACAGCAGCGGCTGCGTGTCGACCAGCAGCGTCCCACCGGCGAACAGCGGGATGTAGTTGACGACGATCAGCACGAAGACGCCCACGGCCAGTACGAGCCCGCTGCGCACCATGCGGCCGATCACCCCGGTCTCCACCGGCGACGAGCGCAGTTGCCCGTGGAGCACGATGGCCGCCGCGACGGTGAAGACCGTGAACGGCAGCAGGTAGACGAGGAACACCCAGAACCGCTCGGCGTTCATCAGGTGCAGGTTGAAGACCCAGAACCGGAAGTCGACGAGGAACAGCCCGTGGGTCAGCGCCAGCAGCAGGTACAGCGCCCCCGCGATGGTGGCGGCGAGCAGGGCCGAGCGCCCCACGAGCGCCAGCGTGCCGTGCGTCCCGATGCGCAGTCCGTAGGCACGGGCGTCACCGCCGGCCTTGCGGCCCGAGGTGCCGTGCCAGACCGCGAACAGGCCCAGCGCGATCACGCCGTTGGCCAGGGCCCAGAACATCACCCCGGTGGTGATCTCCTGCGGGAACAGCGTGTTCGGCGGCACCCACTCGACGCCACGCAGCTGGAGCGGGAAGAAGGTCACCGCGGAGATCACCGCGGTCCCCAGCGCCGCACCCCACCAGGGCAGGCCGCGCATACCGACGCCCGGGGCGGGGCGGTGTGCCAGCCCACGGAACGCTCGGGTGCGCAGCAGCAGCGCACCGAACGGGAACAGGAACAGCACGCCGCCGAGCAGTGCCAGCAGGGTGCCGGCCTCCTTCAGCCACCAGGTCTGCCCGTCGACGGACCGCGCACCCTCGAGGGTCTGGTCGAACCAGTCGATGGTGTGGTCGACCGAGGCGCGGTCGATCGTCAGGCCGGGGTGGGTCGCCGAGGGACGGTGGATGATGCGGGCCGTGCCGTCCTCGATCGAGCCGTACATGCGGCCCGTCTCGACCTCCTCGTCGGTACCGAACAGCGTCATCATCTTCTCGGTCGACTGGACATCACCCGGGTCGGGCGTCTCCCACATCAGGGCCGCGAACTCCTCGTACTCGCCGTAGACCAACGACACGTTGCGCGGGAAGTCCGGCGTGCCGTCGGCGGCGAACGGGGGTCCCGTCGATGAGCCCTGCAGGACCATCGACTGGTACATGTCGGGGAAGGTCGCCGCGGCGGCCAGGATGGTCCAGCCACCCATCGAGTGGCCACCGAGGCCGATGTTGTCCGCATCGGTGATGTCCAGGGCGCTCAGGTACTGCAGCGCTGCCGGACCACCGAAGCCGTTGGCGAACGCGGGCCCACCGGACCACCCGTGACCGGACTGGTCGAGCGAGAGCACCACGTACCCACGACGGGCCAACTCGATGGCGAAGGCGCTCTGCGTCTCCCGGCTGTTGATGTAGCCGTGGACGGCCAGGATGCCCGGCGCAGGCGTCTCCGCGGTGACCCCGTCGGGCACGTAGAGCAGGCCGGAGAGCGGTTGGCCACCGGACCCGGTGAAGCGCACGTCGTCGACGTCCACCGCCCCGAAGTCGCTCTGGACGGCCCCGGCGAAGGCACCGCCGCCGAGGATGAGGGCCAGCGAGAGCAGCAGGACCGCCCACAGTCGTGCCGCTGATGATCTGGGTTTCGTCTCAGGATCGATGGGGCTGCCTCTCGAGCGGATCGGGTGGGATCGGGCGACGGACGCGTTCGAGTGCAGGGCCAACGGGACCCCCCGGTTCCCAGCACCCGCTGCGGTCTCCCCCGCCACGTAAGTGAGTGAACGTTAACACACAGGGGTTGGCCGACCCTCACCCGGCGGCCTCCGTCACGGGCGACCGGCGACGCGCAGTCGGACTCGGAGCCGGCTGAGGAGATCGTCACCCCACGCCCCGGGATGCTCGACCCCCAGCCGGTGTCGATCTGGCACGAGCACGGGACCTGGGACGGTGAACGCGCCTCCATCGTGTTCCTGACCCAGGGATCGCCGTGCGAGGTCCTCGACCGCGCGGAGACCGAGGAGACCGATCGGCAGGTGACGGTGACCCTCTACCAGGGTCGCGACCCGGACGGCGACCCCGACGAGCCCTGCGACGGCCCCGCCCACCTGGTCACCGTCGTCCTGCCTGCGTTCGGGTCCGGGCCGCCGTCGGAGGCGAGGCCGCTCGTCAACGGCGCCGATCCCGCGGCCCCCTGAGACCCGGACGACCCGGACGAGGTGGCCGTCGTGCTCGGCGTCCGGGAACCCATCGACGTCGGTGGGAGACGCACCAGCCACACGCCGCCCCACGCTGAACGCCCCGGCCATCGAGGGCCGGGGCGTCGCCGCTGATCAGCGAGCGGGTGAGGCAGATGGCGGAGGGTGGGGGATTCGAACCCCCGAGGGATGTGACTCCCAACACGGATTCCAGCCGTGCGCCATAGGCCTGACTAGGCGAACCCTCCGTGGAGCAGCCCGGAGGGTACGCGGCCACGCCCGACGAGGGCAACGCGGGTCCGAGCGACCGCGCACGGCGCGGACCTCGTAGGCTCCGCCGCCGACCGGCAGGGAGATCCGGACCGTGACCAAGACCGTCGTGTTCGCCGTCGTGGGTGCCGTGCTCGTCGGCGTCGGCGTCGGGGTCGCGTGGTACCTCGGCCCCATCGCGCCCATCGCCACGGGCTACGCGGCGAAGACCACCTGTTCCGGGCACCTCATCGCGGACCGCGACCCCGACGACGCGGCCGCCGACCTGCCGGACAACCCGCTGGTGCCCTTCCTACGCACCTCCGTGGAGGACGACCGGGTCTCGACCAGCCTGCTGGGGGCGTGGCGATCCACGGCCTATGCGACCGCCCACGGCTGCGTGCTCGCCGAGGAGGACCCCGGCTTCGGCCCGTGGGAACCGCAGGAGCCGCTGGACGCCGCCACCCCGTGGCCGATGGGCGAGGGGCCGCCGGTCGCACCCGACGACGTCGACACGACCGTGCTGGAGGCCGCGGTCGCCCTGGCGTTCACGGAGGACGACCCCGATGGTCGGGCCCGCAACACCCGGGCGGTCGTGGTCGCCCACCGCGGGGAGCTGATCGCCGAGCGCTACGGCGCCGGGTTCGACGCGGACACGCGGCTGCTCGGCTGGTCGATGGGCAAGAGCGTGGCCAGCGCGCTGGCCGGGCGGGCGGCCCACCTCGGCACCCTGCAGACCACCGACGACGACCTGCGTCCCGAGCTGTGGGGCTCGGACGACCCGCGGGCCGCCATCACGGTCGAGCAGTTGCTGGCCATGACCGACGGGCTGGCCTTCGAGGAGGTCTACGACCCCGACACCGACGCGACCCGGATGCTGTTCCTGCCCGGCGACACGGGCCGCTACGCCGCCCAGCTGCCGCTGGACCACGAACCCGGCACGACGTGGGACTACTCCTCGGGGACCACCAACATCCTGTGCGACGTGGTCCAGGACGCGCTGGCGGCCGGTCCGGAACTGGCTGAGGAGCTGCTGTTCGAACCGCTCGGCATGCGCAGCGCCGTGCTCGAGGCCGACGCCAGCGGCGGACTCGTCTGCTCCTCGTTCGCCTACGCCACCGCCCGCGACTGGGCGCGGTTCGGACAGCTCTACCTCGACGATGGGGTGTGGCGCGAGCAACGCCTGCTCCCCGAGGGCTGGGTCGAGGCATCCACCACCCCGATCGAACAGGCGAGCGAGGCCACCCCCTACGGCTGGCAGTGGTGGCTCAACGCCAGCCCCGACGGGCAACTGCGCATGGCAGACGTGCCGGCGGACGCGTACTGGGCGTCCGGCAACGAGGGGCAGCAGGTCGTGGTGATCCCCTCGGAGGAGCTGGTCGTGATCCGGTTGGGCTTCAGTGGTTCGTTCAGCGGGGTCGACTGGGGCCTGGAACCGATGCTCGCCGGGATCATCGACGCGCTGCCGTGACCCTCGACCGCGACACCGCCGCGCGCTACCTCGAGGTGGGCCTCGACCACATCGAGCGGGAGTACCCCAACCACCCCGGCCACCTGCTGACCGGCCCCGACGACCTGCAGCCGCCGTCCACGCTGCACCCGGTGTTCTTCGGCAGCTACGACTGGCACTCCGCGGTCCACATGCACTGGATGCTGCTGCGGGTGCTCGCCCGGCACCCCCAGCTGCCCCAGGCCGATGCGGTGCTCGCCTCGTTCGCGCGCCGCCTCACCCCCGACGACGTCGAGGCAGAGGTCACCTACCTCGACGCGCACCCGTGGTTCGAGCGTCCGTACGGCTGGGCGTGGCTGCTGATGCTGCAGGCCGAGCTCGCGGCCGACCGGATCGCGGGGCAGCACACCGGCGAGCTCGCGGCGATCATGGCACCGCTGGCCGCCAGGATCCGCACACTGAGCCTGCGGTGGTTGGCCGAGGTCCCCCATCCCCAGCGCAGCGGCACCCACGCCAACAGCGCCTTCGCGGCGGGCCTGATCCTGGACGTCGCACGGGCCCACCGGGACCGGCAGCTCGAGGAGGCCGTCGATACCGCCGCGACACGCTGGTTCGGCGGCGACGAACGCGCGGCCCCGTGGCTGGAGCCCTCCTCGACCGACTTCCTGTCCCCGACCCTGACCGTCGCGGACCTGCAGCGACGGCGGCTGGACCGGGACGCGTTCACCGCGTGGTTCGCGCGGTACGCCCCCGAACTCGAGCCGCTGCTCCAGCCGGTCGAGGTGACCGACCGCGAGGACCCCCAACTCGTCCACCTCGACGGGCTGAACCTCAGCCGGGCGTGGCACTGGGCCCGCATCCGCGAGGCGCTGGACCCGGGGCATCCTGCGCACGGACACGCCGACCGGGCCGCGACGGCCCACGCGGCCGAGGCGCTCCCGGCGGTCCTGCACGGCAGCTACGTCGGCTCCCACTGGCTGCCGACGTTCGCGGTGGCCGCGTTGGACGCGCTCGACGGCGCATCCGGGGCGGCTGGCGCCACCCCCTGATCCGCAGCGACATCCGTCGGGGTCGGGTGGGGTCAGGACCGGTCGGCGGGCGTCTCGAGGTCGGCGATCAGCCCACCGAGCAGTGCCAGGCACCCGCGCAGCTGCGCGTCGGTGACGTGCTCCTCGGGCTGGTGGGCCACCTCGATGCTGCCAGGGCCGCAGACCACGGTGTCCATGCCGGCCGCCTGGAACAGCCCGGCCTCGGTGTTGTAGGCCAGCACCTGCGTGACGGCCGCGGGCCGCAGCTCGAGCAGCCGCGCGACCAGCGCCGAGCCGTCACGCGGCTCGAGCCCCCCGACCGCCCCGATCGTCTCGCGCTCCAGCGACGTGGCGGGATCACGCGCCGACAGCACGGCACGGACCTCCGCGTCGATCGCGTCCAGGGCGGTGCGGACGCGGTGGGCCGCCGCCACGCTCACCGGACGGCACTCGAAGGCGACCCGGCACCGCCCGGCGATGACGTTGTGGGCGCTGCCACCTTCGATCACGCCGACGTTCACGGTCGTGCCCGGTGGGTCGAACGGCGAGGTCGGGTCGGCCTCCGCCGCCAGGGTCGCGGCCAACGCCTGCAGGCGTCGCACGTAGTCCGCGCCCGCTGCGACGGCGTTCACCCCGGCATCGGGTGCGGAACCGTGCCCCTCGACCCCGGTGATCGTCGTGGTGTACTCGTCGCAGCCCTTGTGCGCGATGCCGACGTCCAGCATGGTGGGCTCACCGACCACCGCCCGCGCCGGACGGATGCCGGCCGCCTGCAGGTCGTCGAGCAGCAGCGGGGCGCCGAGGCAGCCGACCTCCTCGTCGAAGGTCAACGCGAGGTGCAGCGGACGCACCAGGTCCCGACCCTGCTCCGCGAGCGCCAGGGCACAGGCGAGGAAGCCCTTCATGTCCGCCGTGCCGCGCCCGACGGAGCGCATGCCACCGGCGGGATCGGACGGGTCCGGCTCGCGGCGCAACACGAACGGGTCACCCACCCAGCCCTCGACCGGCGCCGGCACCACGTCGGTGTGGCCGGCCAGCACCAGCCCGCCGTCGACCGCCGGGCCGAGGGTGACCAGCAGGTTGGCGCGCTGGCCGTCGGCGCTGGTGGTGCGTCGCACGCGCGCGCCGAGGCCGGTCATCGCTGCCTCGACGGTGTCGATGAGCGGCAGGTTCGGCGTGAAGGTGACGGTGGGCACCGCGACCAGGCGTGCCAGCCACGCGAGCGTGCGTGCCAGCAGGTGGTCGTCGTCGGCCCCGGACCCCACGCCGGTCAGGACTTGACCGTCAGTTCGCGCGGGTAGGACGCCAGCGCCTCGGCCGGGCCGTCGTCGGTGATCAGGATGGTCTCCGTGATCTCCAGCCCCCAGTCGTCCATCCAGATGCCGGGCATGAAGTGGAAGGTCATCCCGGGCTGCAGTACGGTGCGGTCGCTGCGGCGGAAGCTGATGGTGCGCTCCCCCCAGTCCGGCGGGTAGCTCAGCCCCACCGCGTACCCGCAGCGACCCTCCTTGTCGATCCCGGCGGCCTCCAGGCGGGTGAACAACGCGTCGGCGACGTCGCAGGCGCGGTTGCCGGCACGGGCCGCCTCGAGGCCCGCCTCCAACCCGGCGATCAGCGCGGCCTCGGCGCGGCGCATCGCGTCCGGTGGGTCGCCGAGGTGGACGGTGCGGCACAGCGGGGCGTGGTAGCGCCGGTAGCAACCCGCCACTTCGAAGAAGGTCGCCGCACCCGTGGCGAACCGCTCGTCGTCCCAGGTCAGGTGCGGCGCCGAGGCATCGACCCCCGAGGGCACCAGCGGCACGATCGCCGGGTAGTCCCCACCGAAGCCGTCCTCCCCGTCGACGCCGCGGATCCCGGCCCGGAAGATCTCCGCGACCAGGTCGCTCTTGCGCATGCCGGGTTCGATCAGTTCGAAGATGCGCTCGTGGATCCGCTCCACGATCTGTGCGGCCTTGCGCATGTAGTCGAGCTCGCGCGGCGACTTCACGGCCCGCTGCCAGTTCACCAGCCCGGTCGCATCGACGAACAGCGCGCCCGGCAGCCCGTCGCTGAGGTTCAGGTGCGCGGCGGCGTTGTAGTAGTAGTTGTCCATCTCCACGCCGACGCGCGCCCCACCGTTGCCGCGGTCCTTGAGCACCTCCGCGAGGTGGCTGTGCGGGTGCGCGGTGGTGGACTGCACGAGCTCGTCCGGGTAGCCGACGATGTGCTCGTGCGCCATGTAGACCGTGCGACGCGCTCCCCGGGCGTCCATCGTGCGCCCCCACCACAACGGCGGCCGGTGGTGGTCGACCACGACCGCCTGGTGGGTGTAGAACGACCAGCCGTCGTAGCCGGTCAGCCAGGACATGTTCGACGGGTCGGTGACGATCAGCACCTCGATCCCGCGCGCCTCCATCGCGACGCGGGTCCGGGCGAGCCGCTGCTCGTACTCGGCGGTCTCGAAGCGTTGGACCGTGTCGGGGACGACGGACATCGGGGCGCCGGGCTGGTGCATGCGGCCTCGTCTCTCACACCGGGGCAGCGGGTGCTGCCGAGCTAGTGGGCCAACACGGCCCGCAGGAAGTCCTTGGTGCGCTGCTCCTTGGGGTCGGAGAGCACCTGTGCCGGGGGACCCTCCTCCAGGACCCGCCCATGGTCGAACATCACGAGACGGTCGGCAACCTCCCGCGCGAACCCCATCTCGTGGGTGACCAGCATCATCGTGGTCTTGCCGTCCTCCGCGATGTCGCGCAGGACCTCGAGCACGTCGCCGACCAGTTCCGGGTCCAACGCCGAGGTGACCTCGTCGAACAGCATCACCTTCGGGTCGGTCGCGAGCGACCGGGCGATCGCGACGCGCTGCTTCTGCCCACCGGAGAGCTGCCCCGGGGTGTGGTTCGCGTGCTTCTCGAGCCCGACCATCTCGAGCAGTTCCAGCGCCTGCTGGCGGGCCTGCTCCGGGTCCCGCCCCTGCACCTTCACCGGCGCGAGCGCGATGTTCTCCACGGCGCTCATGTGGGGGAACAGGTTGAAGTGCTGGAACACCATCCCGACGTCCGAGCGCACGGAACGGATGTGCTTCTCGCTCGCGGGCTTGAGCTTGCCGTTCTTCTCCTCGTGGTAGAGGTGGCGGCCGTTGATCTCCACGGTGCCGTCGTCGGGACGCTCGAGGGTCATTGCGACCCGCAGGATCGTGGTCTTCCCGGACCCGCTCGGGCCGATGATGACCACGCGCTCGCCCGGGGCGACGTCGAGGTCGAGATCGCGCAGCACGACGTTGTCGCCCCACGCCTTGTCGATGCCCCGCATGCGGACCGCGGGTGTCGTACCGGTGTCGCCGGTCGTCGGTTCAGGTGCGCTCATACCCGATGCGCCTCTCGAGTCGTCGGAGCAGGAAGGCCGCCGGCAGGCTCACCGCGAGGAAGCCGAGCCCGAGCATCGTGTAGAGCTCCACGCTGGCGAAGGTACGGCTGGCCGTGGTGTCGGCGAAGAACAGCACGCAGGTCACGTTGATCGACGCGCCGAGTGGGGCGTCCTTGAACGAGGCGATCAGGAAGTTGCCGAGCGCCGGCAGGACGTTGGGGATGGCCTGGGGCAGGACGACCTGGGCCCACGTGGCCAGCGTGCCGAGGTTCAGGGCGGTGGCGGCTTCCCACTGCCCCTTGGGCACGGAGTCGATCCCGGCCCGGTAGGCCTCGGAACAGTACGCGCCGTAGTGGAACCCCAGGGCGATGATCAGCGTCGCCAGCGACGACCACACGCGCAACGACTCGGGGATCCAGCCGATCCGGGGTAGCCCGAAGAACAGGAAGAACAGCTGCACGAGCAGCGGGGTCGATCGCACGAACTCGATGAAGAACGCGGTCGGCATCGACAGCAGCTTGACGGGTGCGCGCCGCAGCAGCGCCAGCACGAGCCCGATCACGATGGCCAGGGCGAACCCGCCGACCGTGGCCTGGATCAGGACCCACAACGCCCGCAGGAAGTCCGGGGTGTAGGCCCACACGAACCCCCAGTCGAACGCGACCGACGGGTCCCGGGTCTCGCGGATCTCGAAGCGGACGGAACCGCCCCCGAACCGCCACACGACGAACAGCGCCGCCAGGGAGAACACGACCGCGCCGACACCGCCGATCGTGACGGGGATCCCGCCGATGCGTCGGCCCGTGGCGGGCGTGCGTGGTGCGTCGGTCGAGACCGGATCGGTCATGCGGGGATCGACGCTCATCGACGCGCCCCCTCGATCGGGACCGCGCGGCGGCCGGTGCGTTGCTCGAAGGTGCGCGCGCTCCAGCGCTCCGCGAGCCGGAAGATCAGCGCCACGACCTGGGAGAGCGCGAAGTAGATCAGCAGCCCGTTGAGGAACAGCACGGGCACGGAGATCGGCACATCCATCTGGTTGCGCGCGTTGCGCAGGATCTGCATGGAGGACGTCAGGTCGCGCAACCCGACGAGCGAGACCAGCGCGGTGCCCTTCAGGATCTCGATGGTGAGGTTGCCCATCGGGGGCAGGATGATCGGCAGGGCCTGCGGCAGCACGATGTGGCGCACCCGCTGCCGGGCCGTCATGTTCAGGGCGATCGTCGCTTCGTGCTGGCCCTTGGGGACCGACAGCACAGCCCCACGCACGATCTCCGCGCCGTAGCCGCCCATGTTCGCGCCCAACGCGACGATGGCCATCAACACCCGGCTGGGCTGGTCGATGTCCAACAGGATCGGCAGCGCGAAGACGAACCAGAACAGCAACACGATGGAGGAGATCCCGCGGAACAGCTCCACGTAGACGAGCGCGATCCCGCGCAGGACCTTGCGCTCGGACAGGCGCATCAGTCCGAAGACGACCGAGAGCAGGACACCCAGCACGAACGACCACAGCAGCAGCTGGATCGTGGTCTGGGTCCCCACCCACAGGCTGCGGTACTGGCCCGGGGTGAGCAGCAGGTCCGCCATCACCATCCTGTCGCGATGTGGCGCCGGGGTGTCCCGGTCACCGGTGAGCGTGTGCTGTGACCCGGCGGCCGGGGTGGCGAGGATCCGTGCGGACCCTCACCACGCCCGACCGTCCGGTCGTGGGGACTCAGCCGGCGAGGTCCTCGACCGTGAGGTCCTCCGCGAGGCGGACGTCCTCCTCGGCGAAGCCGAAGCCGGTCGTGATGTCGAACACGGTGTCGTCGGCCTGGAGCTCGCTGAGCACGTCGTTGAACGCGTCACGGAACTCCTGGTCCAGGAACGCGAACCCGCCGCAGCCCAGGACCTCCTCGCCGTCGGCGTCGACCGGCAGGAAGAAGTCCGTCGCCTCGATCTCCGGGTTGGCCTCGCTCTGCTCGATGACCGTCAGCGAGGTCCCGCCGACCGCGTCGACGCGGCCCGCGATGAGCGCCTCGTACTGAGCGTTGACGTCGTTGAACAGCTCGATCTGGTCCGCCGGGATCCCGGCGTCGTTGGCGTAGTCCTCGTCGACCGCACCGGAGAGCACGGCGATCGTGGCGCCGGACTCGGTGACCGAGTCGAAGTCGGTGAGGTCCATCGGGTTGCCGTCCGGCACCGCGAGGGCGTAGCTCACGCAGTAGTCGGGGTCGGCGAAGATGACCTGCTCCGCGCGGTCGGGCGTGATGAACATCCCGGCCGCGATCAGGTCGAACTGACCGGCCTGCAGCCCGGGGATGAGCGCACCGAACTCGACGATCTCCGCGCTGACATCGGTGATCCCGAGCTCCTCGAGCACGACGTAGGCGATCTCCGGGGCCTGGCCGGTGACGTTGCCGTCCTCGTCCTCGAAGGCGTAGGGCACCTCGTTGGCGATGCCGATGGTGGCGCTGCCCGCGTCCTGCAGCTCGCCCAGCAGCCCATCGGTGACGGCACCGTCGTCGGCCGCGTCGTCCTCGGCCGTCTCCTCGTCCTCGGCGGCCGCGTCGTCATCGGCGTCCTCATCGGGGACGATGTCGGCGGCGTCATCGGTCTCGTCGATCCCGCAGGCTGCAGCCAGCAGCGCGACACTCGCCGCGCCGGCGGCCAGCCGCCAGGTCGTTCTCGTCCGTGTGGTTCGCATGTGAAACGTCCTCTCATGGGGTCGTCCGTCGACGCCTCGCTGTCTGGTGGGAGCTCGTGGCGCGCTCGACGGCGAAACCGGTCCGTGACGGGGGAGCCCCGGGTGCCGCGGACCGGTCTACGAGCTCGACCGTAGGCTGGACGTGCTGTCGTGTCCACTTGGTATACAGTTCGCGCACCATCAGCACACCGCCGACACCGGCACCGCACCCTGGCGTCTCCTCCAGGCGTCGCGGCGCCCTCCCACGAGCGTCGAGGAGCGATGTCCCCCACCCCGGCATCCCCCACCGCCACGACCACGCAGCCGATCTACCTCGACCTGCGTGAGCGGATCTGCCTGCTCGAGTTGGCGCCGGGCAGCCGGTTGCGCGAGGAGGCGCTCGCGACGGAGTACGGCGTCAGCCGGACCCCGATCCGCGAGGTCCTGGCCCGGCTCATCTTCGAGGGGTTGGTGACCACCCAGCCGGGGGCGGGTGCCACCGTGGCGGGCATCGACACCCGCGCGCTGCGCGACGTCTGGGCGGTCCGCCTCAAGCTGGCGGAGCTACTCGTCGGGTTCGTCCGGCTCCCGGCCGATCCGGAGATCCTCGCTGGACTCGACCGGCTCATCGACGATGCGGAACTGGTCCACGCCACCCGGGACGTGCGCACGCTCGGCTCGCTCTACAACCGCTACCACGACCTGCTGCTCGCGGTGATCACCAACGACACGTTGCGCGGGATCATGGACCGCCTGTACCACCAGACCGCACGGGTCTGGCTCGACTTCCTGCCGGAGATGGACCTCGACACCGAGGTCGATCTGATGCTCGCGGAGCTGCGCGATGCGCGGGAGGCGATGACCCACCGCTCGGGCGAGCGGCTCGCGGAGGTCCGCAGCTCCTACATGCACGCACTGCTCGACCGGTTCAACCAGCACGTCGCGCGGCCGTTCCCCTGATGTCGCGCGGCCGTGCGCCGGACGGGCAAGCGGTGCTCGCCGCGCTCCCGGTCACGCTCGCCGACGTCGAGGCAGCCACGGTCCGGATCGCGCCGGTGGTGTCCCCCACGCGGCTGGTGGCACTGCCCTCACTGCGCGCCGGGGTCGGACGCGAGGTCCACGGCAAGCTCGAGCACGAGCTCCCGACCGGCTCGTTCAAGCTGCGCGGGGCCGCCAACCGGATCCTCGCCCTCGACGGGGCGACCGCGGCCCGCGGCGTGATGACCGCCTCCACCGGCAACCACGGCCGTGCGGTCGTCGAGGTGGCACGCCAGCGGGGCATCCCGGCGACCGTGTTCGTCTCCGACCACGTGCCCGCCGGCAAGCTCGCCGCGTTGCGCGCCAGCGACGCGGAGGTGGTGGTCGGCGGACGCTCGCAGACCGAGGCGCTCACCGCTGCGCAGCGCCGGGCCGACGAGCGTGGCGCCACGCTGGTGCACCCCTTCCTCGACCCGGAGGTGATCGCCGGGCAGGGCACGGTGGGCCGGGAGATCCTGGACGCCTGCCCGGACGTCGGGACCATCCTGGTGCCGCTGTCGGGTGGTGGGTTGCTGGCCGGCATCCTCGTCGCCGTGCGGTCCCTGGCAGCGGGGATCCGGGTCGTCGGGGTCTGCATGGACCGCGGCGCGGCCATGGCGACGAGCCTCGACGCGGGCCGGGCCATCGAGCTGCCCGAGGTCCCGACGCTGGCGGACAGCCTGCAGGGTGGGATCGGCGGGGACGACGCGCCGGCGTTCCGCATCGTGCGGGCGCTGGTCGACGAGGTCGTGCTCGTGACCGAGGAGGAGATCTGGGCGGGGATGCGCCACGCCGCGCACGAGGAGACACTCGAACTCGAGGGCGGCGGCGCGGTCGGGATCGCCGCGCTGCTCGCGGGGCGGGTCGGCAGCGAGACCGGGCGGCTCCCCGACGGCCCGGTCGTGGTGGTCTGCAGCGGCGGCAACCTGGAGCACGCCCACCGCAGCGCCCTGCGTGACCCGACGCACCCCGCGTGCCCCCCGGTCGGCCCCGACGAGGGCACCATGGGCGGCGCCTGAACCACGGGCGCCCTGCAGTCCACGACGCGCCCATCCGGAGACGCCATGCTGTTCGCCGTGGCCGCCATCCTGGTGGGCACACCCATCCTGTGGGCGATGTCCGTCGGGGCGCTGCGTGAGGTCCGACGGCTGCAGGCCCAGGACCCGCCGTGGACGGGCTGTCCGGTGTGGGTCCGCGTGCGCGGGGTCCCGGGCCGGCGCTACCGCTGCGCCCAGCGTCCGGCACACGGCGGCACCCGCTGTCCGCAGCACGAGGCATCCGCACGACGCGGGGAACTGCACGAGCCGGCCGGACGCGACGTCGAGGAGCCCCAGGACGTGGGGCGCGCACTCGCCCAGGCCCGTCTGGCCATCCCGCTGGCGGTGGCACTGGTGCTCACGGGCGTCGTGACCCTGGTCGCACTGGGGTGAACAGCTCGCGGCCGCGCGTCGAGCCGACCACGTGGGTCGCGCGCATCCTCGGCTCCCGGGGGACGAGGCCGCTCGGACATCCACGGCCGGTGCGCACGGCGGTTGCGCCGGTGGCACGGGCCCCTAGCCTGTGACCCGCGAGGCGAGCGATCGGGGGGAGCCGGTGCGCGACGACATGCGGTCGCGGATGTTGCGCGGGTTCGTGACCTCGGATCCGATGCCGACACGCCGCGCGCAGCGCATCTGGGCGGTCGTCTTCGGCACCGCCATGTTCGTCTTCCTGATGCTCCTGTCGTTCCTCCTCGCGTGGGTGGCGCCGGACCCACCACCTGCGCTGTCGTTCGCGCCCATCGCCGCCGGGATCGCGATCACGACCGCGCTGTTCGCATGGGTCCGCGGGAACGATCTGCCCCACGATCACGAGTAGGGCCCGGGTCAGGCTCGGGGCCCGACCCCACGAGCCGCGACGCCGCGAGCCGACACCTCGCCGAGCGACGCCGCCCCCGGACACCGCGAGAGGCGGCCCCCGAAGGAGCCGCCTCTGGACCTTGCGACGCTGGCGGAGGGAGAGGGATTCGAACCCTCGAGAGGTGTGAACCCCTACCCGCTTTCGAGGCGGCTCCAGGGGCTCTCAGCCGGTCCCGCTCGGTGCCGCAAACCCCCTCTGACCAGGGGTTATGCGGATCCCTGGTGGCGCACCGTCTCGCCCGATGTCGCGCTGTGTCAGGTCGCTTGTGACCATTCTGTGACCATTCGAGAAGGCTCTGGCCGGTCAACAAGCAGGGTCTGCCCGTTGCTCGCCGTCCCTTCAGCTGGCGGCCCCAAGACGACAAGAGCAGCTCCGCGGACATCGGCTTCGCTCGTAGACGCGTCGCAGCCTGACGGTCGTCTCCGCTGGCTGCCAACCAGGCGATACCGGCGGTTGTTCCTATGTAGGTCGGTTGACCAGAACGCGTGCGTGTTGCGACGGTTGTCGCGTCGCTCACGCGCGCCTGGGCGACCTTGGCCTGATGTCTCACGGGTGATACGGTTGGCGCATGAGCGCACCAGAGGTCAGCATCCGCGAACTCCGCAACCATGGCGGGGAGGTGGTCGACCGCGTCGCGGCAGGCGAACGCCTCACCGTCACCCGATCAGGCAAGCCAGTCGCCGAGCTTCGCCCGGTGGGCCGACCTGGCGTGAAGGCCGAGGTCCTGCTCGAACGGTGGCGTCGGCTCCCGCGCCTCGATCCTGACCGGCTGCGTGAGGATCTTGATGACCTTCTGGACCCGTCGCTGTGACGAGCCCGCAACGGCGCCCTGAACACGGGCTGCTGGACACCAACACGTTGATCCTGTTGCCGTTGCTCCAGGACGCCACAGCGCTGCCCGCTGAGCCGCTCATCTCGACCATCACCTTGGCAGAGCTGTCCGTCGGCCCCCTCGTCGCGCGCACGGAGTCGGACCGCGCCGCGCGGCAAGCTCACCTGCAACAGGCCGAAGCCGACTTCGACCCGCTCCCCTTCGACGCGGCTGCGGCTCGCGCGTTCGGCCAAGTCGCGGCTTCGCTACGCCGCGCCGGACGCAAGCCCGCAGCGCGTTCCTACGACGCCATGATCGCGGCAGTCGCGGTCGTGAACGACCTGCCGCTCTACACGTGCAACCCCGACGATTTCGCTGCCATCGAGGAGCTCGATGTCATCGACGTCCCCCACCCCGACGCGTGACCTTGCTGCTGCCGAAGGTCGACGGACCCTCGGCGGTGCCATCGCACAGATACGCGGGGTGGCGACACCTATGCGCCCCTTCTCGCACGGGAGGGTGAGGGGGTAGCCGCCCGATGAGAACAGAGCCATGTCGGACGAGCGCGAGTTCATCAGTAGGCGCGCCGGGTTTCGGTCGCGATGCGACGTCCGGTGATTGCGCCGACCGCGGCGGCGATACCGGTTGCTGCCGCGGCGGCGGCGAGGGCTCCGGCCCAGCCAGTCAGGGACCAGGAGACTTGGAAGGAAGTCAGCATTGCCGGTGCAACGAGGAGGCCGACGGCCAGCCCGAGTAGGGAACCTGTTCCGATGACCGTCGCGGCGTAGATGCCGGTCACTGTGGCGCGGAACCGTCGGTCCGCGCCTGTTGCGGCGAGGCTAGACAAATCCGGTCGGAGTTCTTCGATTGACAGTGACATGGTCACCAGCGCCAACAGTGCACCAACGACGATTAGGGCGGTGGTGAACCCTACGATCGTGCGGATCAGCAAGCTCAACGCGTCGGATCCGCGTTCAACGTCCAGCACGAAGCCGCCGACGCCGAGTTCCCGGCTGAGCGCTTCCCGTGCACGGTCCTCTTGCTCGAGTGTGAAGGCGTCACCGACTGCGGGGAGATAGACGAATGAATCAGCGGGCAGTTCGACGGCTTCGAGCGTGTCGAGCGTGTCCGAGCCGATGTAGGCCATGGGCACGTGCTGGGCGACAACTGGTGCGTCGATCGAGATGGCCGGCAAACGTGTCTCGAGTAGCGTGTCGTCCGCTGTGTCCCAGGTCGGGCTGGGTGCCTCGAGGCGCACCGTGTCCCCCTGCAATAAGCCCGGCTCCAGCGTGAGGACGGACCCGGAGACCAACGCGTCTCGCTCGTCGGTGTCAGGGGGCCGGTCGAGCAGGATCTCGAGGTCCTCCGGCTCGACCACGACCAGCGACGGCAGGTCGGGATCGAAGGCCGACGCGTCGTCGGTCGCGACGCCATACTGACCCCAGGAACTCGGGCGGGGCACTTCGTCATCGGGCCACGATGGGGCCGCGATGCCCAGGCGAATCGCGGGGGCATCGTCCAGCACGTCGCGCAGCACGTCGAGCGTGTCGTCGTCCACCGCCCGGTTCGCGTCGATGAACATCGAGCCATCGGGTCCTCGCGGGACATACGAGGTGGCCGCGTCGCGCGCCTCGCCACTCAAAACCAGCAGGACCAGTGCCGCTGACACGCTCAGTGTCGCCTGCACACCCACGATAGCCCGCGTGCGCCCGGCGGCGTCGGCGATGATCCGAAACGCAAGCCGATACCGCAGGGACCCGGACGACCGCGACCCGAGACGGATCAGGACCCACTCGCACGCTGGCAGCAGCGCGGCAACACCCACCACAGCACCGCCCAGCACCAGCGTTGGGGCAGCCAGCAGCACCCCCGCCCCGAGAAGCACGAACGATGCCCCCGCTGCGCCGAACGACCAACGTGGCGCTCGCGAACGCCGCGGAGAAGAGCCGGGTCCCTCGCCTCGCATCGAGCGCATCACGTCACCGCCGATGCCGCGGGTGGCCACCACCGTCGCGAGGGTCGGAACCCCGATACCGAGAACCGCGAACACCACCATCCACCGGACGGGAAACTGGGTGGGCCCCCAGATCTCGAAACGGCTTCGCTGCACAAGTGGGGCCACGGCGATGGCACCCGCAATGCCCACGACCAGCCCCAGCGCCGTTGCGATGAGTCCGGTCACGAATCCTTGCAGCACACGGAATCGGCGACGAATGTCCGGCCCGACACCGATCGCGGCGAGCAGACCGAGTTCACGACGTTCACGCTGGGCGACCACGAGTACGACAGCACTCAACACGACGCCGACCAGGGCCAGGCTTGTGAGACTGGCAGCGATCCCGGGGTCGATACCTCCCGATACCAGCTCCACCGTGTGACGTTCAGCTTGCGCCAGTTCGGCTCGGCTGCGCTGGCTCCATCCTGCGCCTGACAACTCGTCCTCGAGTCCCCGATCCTCGGCGAGCGCCCATCCAACCGCGGCTTCCCGCAACCGTTCCGGCACATCGACACGGTCGTCATCGATGTCGACCTCATCGAGCAGCGTGGCCAGAGCATCCACCTCCAGCACCGCCAGCAGCGTGCGCGTGTCCTCGGCGAGAGCCACCAGACCCGTGACGGAGACGCTCAACTCCCCGACACCGAGAGCCACGACATCACCCACGTCGACACCGAGTCGCCCCGCCACCTCCGGCGAGAGCATCACCTCGTCGTCCCCGGCCGCCGCACGGCCCTCGAGCACGACGAATCGACCCGCGTGAAGCGCCGTGATCCGCGTCAGCGCTGAAGCGCGTCGATCATGCGTTTCGCGGTGACCAGACTCAGCCGACCCGGTGTCTGCCGGCGGAGCTCACGGACAGCCGCGACGGTGCGCCCAGCTTCCGCATGACGCCGAGCATCCCGCGGGATCTCGAACGTTTCAGCAAGCCCCAGCCCAGCCGTCAGCACGCGTACGCGGTCACGCAACTCGTCGATCTCGTCACCTGGATCTCTGCTCATGGCGTCACCGTATCGTCGCCTACGAGGTTGATGACTCGACCAGTCCGCCGGTTGACCGGGGCTCACATCTGAGCTCGCTTTCGAGTTCCCGGACCACCCCAGGACCTTCAGCCGCCCACTCACCGGACCGGTGCGCAACGCCCGTAGGAGCCACCCAGCTGCGGCGGTTGTTCACCGATCGGGGATGCCGTTCCCGACATTCAGGGGTGCCGCTATCGGACCGTTGCCGTACACTTCAGTGCTCCGGAATCCGTACGGAAACCTGACCGAGAGATTCGCCGATGTCGGACGTCAAGGGCATGGAGGAGATCCGCTCCTCGCTGCCGTCGATCCTGGCCACCCTGCGCAGTACCCCGCAGGCAGAGCCTGTCCACTTCGGTTCCCATCGTCGCGACGAGGCCGTGCTGTTGTCGCGCGAACGCTACGAGCAGCAGCAGGCTGCAGTACGTCAGTTGGAGGAGCTCGAGCGGCTCGGCGCGGTGGCCATGGTCCGCGACCGCCTTGCCGATGACCGGTTCTCCGAGGGCACCGTCGATGAGCTCTTCGCCGCCGTGGACGACCAGGCGTGAGCCTGCCACTTCGGTGGCACGACGTGGTCGTCGACGACCTGCGCCGGGTCCGCAGCGAGTTCGGCGGTGAGGCGTTCGAACAGGCCCGTCGGGTGATCGCCTCGCTTCCTGGCGATCCCCTGCTCGGCGAATGGCTCACGCAACATGTACAGACCGGCGATCTGTCGACGTGCAGGAAGGTCAAGCTCGGTCCCGACGAGATCACCCCCGACGGCGTCAACCTCGGCCCGTCCCTGCGGCTCGTTTACCGACTTCTGCCCTCAAACACCGACGCCCGACAAGTCGAAGTGCTCTGCATCGGGCCCCGCCGAGACCTCATCGCCTACGCCGTGGCCGCCGAACGCCTTCAGCAGGACTGAGGGCGGCCCATCGAAGGCCAACGCCCGAATCGTCCACCCACTTGCGGCGGCTGCGCACGGGTATGTGCAGCCGGTGAGCTCGTCCCATCCGTAGTGCCTACGCCAGACTGACGGTGGCGGCGGCTAGGGAGTTGTTCACCGCGTGGAGCGCGATCGGTGCCCACAGGGTGCGGTGCCACGCGTACAACCAGCAGCATCCCAGCCCAACCATGAACTGAGCGAGCATCAGCAGGGGCACGCCGTGCACGACCGCGAAGAGTCCGGACGAGAGGATCGCGGCCACGATGGTCGGCATGTTGCGGGTGAGTGACGAGAACAACAGCCCGCGGAACACGACCTCCTCCCACAGCGGTGTCACCACGGCGACCACGAGCAGGACCCCGACCAACACCGCCCAGTTGGCCGAGACGACGACGTCGTCGATCGAGCCGGCCGGTGGGGGTTCCTGCCGGAGCAGCAGGCCCATCACAATCGCGGTCACGATCAGGGTACCGCCGATGATCAGCGGGATCTGCCACAGCAGGTGCAGCAGTCCCCAGGACGGCCGCGTGAACCCGAGGGCGGCGAGCGGCAACCCGTCGCGACGGAACAGATGGACATAGACCGCCAGGCCCGCGGCCGCACCGAGCCCGCAAACCGCAACGGCCAGTAGCGCGAAGCCCCAAGTCAAGGTCGGCGCGACGCGAACGGCGGCGGCCAAGAGCCCGACGAACGCGGCGGCGTACAGGGTGGTGAACAGCAGCACGCGGCCGCTCTGCCGCAGCGACGGGGCACCGATCGGTGTCGAGTCGGTCGGCCCGTCGACAGCTACCGGAGCGGGGGGCTGCATCGCCTGCCTCTCGGTCGGATCTCGCGCACGGTTCGGGCCCGCCGGAATGATCTCAAGCAAGCAACCTACCGAGAAGGCGGGGCGTGCTGTCTCGAGGGCAGTCGGTAGTGACAGCGTCCGACGCCATCAATCGCGACTCCCTCGCTGAACGACCAAGGCGCGCCTGCACGTGAACTCCCGAGCGAATGCCGCCACGTTCCAGGACCGGTCGGTAACGTGTGTGTTCTACCGGCTCTTGCGGGTGTCGTTGGGTCCGCCTGGCGCTGGCGATGTCCAGCGATGGCATGGCGTGCCGCTGGGACTTGCAGCTCAGGGGGCTCCGGGATCGTCGGCTTCGAGTACGGCTGCACGTCGCTGTTGTTCTGCTCTGGTGGGTCCACGGAATCCAGCGATGAGCGCGCAGACGAGGCCGGCTGCGATGAGGGCGAAGCATAGTGCCCACAGGGGTGTGTCCCCTTCGAGTTGCAGACTGGTGAACTGGCCAGCCATGGTCAGCGCGATGCCGGCTCCCAGCAGGCGACGTTGGCCGGGCGAGGGTCCGGGCCGCTCGCGGCGGATGTACAACCACATCGGCTCAGCCCTGAACGTCTCCGCCATCAGGACCAGTCCGCACAGCAGCGTGAACAGCGTGCCCCATTCGATCCAGTTCACCAGAACTCCCCCGTCAGACCCTGCGACCGTAGGTCCGTGACCGGTGACGTCAAGGATCCGGGAACGCGCTTCCCGTTCGCGAGGCAGCCAGAACCCGACTCCGTGATCCACCCTGGGTTCGGTGGAGGCTCGGGCTATTGGATTCCAACCGGTTGGT
>JAFIEQ010000064.1 GCA_020832455.1 Nitriliruptoraceae bacterium | reverse complement strand
CGTCCACATCGGGTGCGACGACGTCGAGGTGATGGCGCACCGGGCCGTCGATGCGCTGGATGGCGATCTCCAACGGTTCGTCCGGGTCGCCGGCGTCCCGCAGGTAGGTGTAGGCGGCGTGCCCGCCGTGCCCCCCGGGCGGGGGGCCCTCGTCGTTTTCTCGCCCCTGCGCGTGGCACCTAGTATCGGTCGGACCGACCACGAGGCGCTGTGACCGACGACCGCGATCAGACCGCGGGCCGCGAACAACTCCGGACCGCGCTGGCGCGCACCGTGTTGGACACCCCCCCGTGCCCGCAGGACGATGCCGTCCTGACCCCGCTCGTCGAGGCGATCGAGCGTCTGGTCGCCGCGGATGACCCGACGCACGTCGAGGTCCGTGTCGCCCCCTCGCCACACGGCGAGGTGGTCGAGGTCGCCACCTGGGACCGTCCCCTGCTGTACCGCACGACCCTTCGGGTGCTCGCAGACGCGGACCGCACGGTGCGCTCGGTCCGCCACCCCACCCTCGGCCTCGAGATCGTCGACGGCACGATCGATGCCGTTCGCTCGCCCCGGCACACCACCTCCGCCGTGGCGATCGCCCGCTACGAACTCGCCCCGAACCCCACGGGCGCGGCCGACTCCTGGGACGGCCCCGGCGCGCTCGTGGAGGACCTCCGGCACGCGCTGATGCTGGTGGTCGGCGCCGGGGCGGCTCTGCCGACGATGCGTGCCGGCCTGGCGGAGCGCATCCGTCCGCGGTCCGACGCCGACACCACGGACACCAGCGTGGAACCCCTGGTCGGCCTACTCCAGCTGGTGGATGCCGGGCACCTGCGCCTGCTCGCGACGTGCGGACCGCAGGACCACGCGGCTCGCGGGATCGCCGAGGGCGTCGTCCCCGTCGGTGAGCCCGCCTGGTGGCCGGGCACCGCGATCGCGTGGAACGACCGTCGACTGGCGTCGGAACCGGCGCGCAACCACGCGGTCACGCGCGCCATCGAGCGCAGCCCCGTGGGTCCCGACGAACGCTGGATCGTGCTGTCGGTGCGCTCGGATCCGGGTCCCTTCCACGCCCTGTTCGCGCCGGACCCGGAAGCCGAGCAACTGGCTCCGCGCCGCCGACTGCTGGGGGCGTGCCTCACCCCGATCCTCGAGCGCGAGGAACTCGCCGACGGCGCGCACGAGAGCGAGGCGTTGCTCTCGACCGCCGCGGCGTTGCCCGTCGACGAGGTCCTGCGGTCCTCGACCGAGGAACTGCACCAGGTGCTGCGCGCACTACGGGACGCGGAGCGCGACCGGACCCTGCTGGTGCGGACCCGCCGCGGTCCGGGCGCACGGGGTCGCACGGTGCTGCTCGGTCTGCCCCAGCCGTACCTCGAGGAAGCACTCGCGGAGCGCGTCGGGGTCGCGGTGGCCGCGGTCCTGCGCACCACCCGGTTCGACCTGCAGGCGTCGAGCGACACCCGGGCACAGACGGTGGTCCGGGTCCAGGCCTGGGACGTCGAGGACGAGCGCAGCAGCGATCCGGGACTCGTCGAGGAACTGCAGCGTGCGGTCGAGCACGCGCTGACCGGGTGGGTCGCCCGCGCTCTCGAGACGCTCGAGGACCGGTTCCCGACGATCGACCGCACGACGTTGCTGCGCGCCATCGTGCCCCGACTCCCCCGCGGCTACCAGGAGACGGTCCCCGCCGAGCAGGGGGCCGGCGACCTCGCACTGCTGGCGGGGATGCTCGGTCCGGACCCCGCGCCCATCGCGCTCGCGCTCGAGCCCGCCGGGGCCGACCGGGCCTGGATCTCCGTGGTACGACCCGGTGCGGCCACCGAACCCTCGACGATCGTCCCAGTGCTGGAGAGTTTCGGGTTCCGTGTCACCGACGCCCGCAGTTTCCCCCTGTGCGGGGACGGACCCGAGGTGGCGCTGCAGCGACTGGCCGTCACCGTCCCCGCAGGGCTCGCGCTCGACGACCTGCCGCCCGCGCGGGTCAGGGTGTTGCTCGAGGCGCTGCAGGCGGCGCTGCAGGGCCAGCTCGAGCTCGATGCGATGAACGCCCTGGTGCTCACCGCCGGGATCACCTGGTCGGACGTCGCCCTGATCCGGGCGTACCGGCGCCTGCGACGACAGCTCGGGACGACCTACACCCCGGCCTACGTCGATCGGGCCCTGGTCGACAACCACACGGTCGTCGCCGCACTCATCGACGTGCTGCACGCCCGGTTCGACCCCGCCCACGATCCCACCACCCGCTCGGCACCGCGACCCGCGCTGGACGCGGCGCTGTCCGCGCTGCAGCGGCTCGATCACGACCGGATCCTGCGCGGCCTGGTCGCCCTGGTCGACGCGACCCTGCGGACCAACGCCTTCCGCCCGGTCGACGACGAGCACCGGCACACCCCGCGCACGATCGCGCTGAAGCTCGATCCAACCCTCATCGAGGACGTCCCCCGCCCGGTGCCCTACCGGGAGATCTTCGTGTACTCCCCCAGCATCGAGGGGGTCCACCTGCGGGCCGGTGCCGTGGCCCGTGGCGGGCTTCGCTGGTCGGACCGCGAGGACGACGTCCGCACGGAGATCCTGGATCTGCTCCGCGCCCAGGTGCTCAAGAACGCGGTCATCGTCCCCTCTGGCGCCAAGGGCGGCTTCGTCGTCAAGGACCTGCCGAGCGACCCGGCGGCTCGCCCGGCCCACGTCGCGGCCGCCTACGACCAGTTCGTCGGCGCGCTGCTGGAGATCACCGACGACCTCGACGGCGACACCGTGATCCCGCCGGCCGGCGTCGTCCGCCACGACGGCGACGACCCCTACCTCGTGGTCGCCGCCGATCGGGGCACGGCCACCTTCTCCGACCGCGCCAACGCGATCGCGCGGACCCGGGGGTTCTGGCTCGACGACGCTTTCGCGTCCGGCGGCTCGAACGGCTACGACCACAAGCAACTCGGCGTCACGGCCCGCGGTGCCTGGGTGGCGATCCGTCGGCACTTCGCGGAGCGCGGGCTGGACGTGCAGGTCGACCCGATCGATGTCATCGGGATCGGCGACATGTCCGGCGACGTGTTCGGCAACGGGTTGCTGCGCTCCCGCACGGTGCGCCTCGTGGCGGCGTTCGACCACCGCCACGTGGTGATCGACCCCGATCCCGATCCGGAGGCCACCTTCGAGGCCCGCCGGCGTCTGTTCGAGACGCCCGGGTCGACCTGGGCCGACCTCGACCGCACCGTGCTCAGCGACGGCGCGATGGTGGTGGGCCGCGACGTCAGTCGTGTGGAGCTGACCGAGCAGGTCCGCGCGCTGCTGAAGATCGAGGCGACGACGATGAGCCCGCCGGCGCTGATCCGTGCCGTGCTGTGCGCTCCCGCCGATCTGCTCTTCGCCGGCGGGATCGGCACCTACGTGAAGGCCAGCCACGAACGCCACGAGGACCTCGGAGACCGCGCCAACGACGAGGTGCGCGTCGACGCCACGGAGCTGCGGGTCCGGGTCATCGGCGAGGGCGCGAACCTGGCGATCACGCCGGCGGCACGGCTGGAGTTCGCCCGTCACGGGGGCGCGATCAACCAGGACGCCGTCGACAACGCGGCTGGCGTCGCGACCTCCGACCTCGAGGTCAACCTGAAGATCCTGTTCCGGGCCGCCGAGGAGGACGGCGAACTCGACCGTGGAGAGCGGGACGGGCTGTTGCGGGCCCTCGCCGACGAGGTCGTGACCGAGGCGCTCGACGTCGTCGACCGCCAGGCGGCGGGGATCTCGCGCGAGGTCCGGCGCCGTCCCGGCCACCTCGGCCCGGTGCGCGCGGTCATCACCGACCTGCAGCAGCGGCACGACCTCGACCCGACCGACGAGGCGTTGCCCGACGACACGGAGCTCGCGCGGCGTGACGAGGCCGACGCGGGCCTGAGTCGACCGGAGATCGCCTCGCTGGTCGCGTGGGTCAAGCGTGATCTCAGCGAACAGCTGCTCGCCAGTAGCGTCCCGGACCGGACGTCGATGGACCGGGTGTTGCGTGAGAGCATCGTGCCGGGGGCGCGTGAACGCTTCCCGTCCGCGCTCGGTCGGCACCGGCTCCGACGCGAGCTGATCGCCACGAGGCTGGCGAACACCCTGGTCGACCGGCTCGGGCCGACCTTCGTGCGCGACCTCGCCGACGACACCGGCCGCGATGACGTCGACGTCGTGGCCGCGGTCGAGACCGCTCGCCGCTGCATCGACGCGGACGCGTGGTGGACCGCGCTGGACGAGCTCGAGCAGGAACAGGGTCCCGACCGGGTACGCGAGCTCGAGCCGCCGGTGGAGCGGCTGATCGGTGGGTTGGCGCGGGCACGGCTGAGCCTGCCCCCGGAACCCCAGGACGGGCTGATCGAGTCGTGGGCCCGCACGGCCACCGACCTGATCGATCACGGGGACGATCTCGGCTCCGCCGCCTCTCGACGGGCTCGGGACGCGCACGCGAGATGGCTGATCGACGACCTCGTCGATCCTGCCCTGGCACGCCGCCTGGCGGCCATCCCTCTGCTCACCTGGGTGCCGGACATCGCCGCCACGCACGCCCGCCTGGCCCACGAGGGAGACGGTCCGACCCCGCGTGCCGTCGCGGACCTGCTGCTGCGCAGCGTCGAGCGGTTCGGGCTCGACCGCCTCGAGGAGAGCCTCGCGCACGTGGTCAGCGACACGAGCTGGACGCGTCAGCAACGCATCGGGTTGACGGAGGATCTGCGCCGACTCGCCCGCCGGGTCACGCGACGTGCCGCGGTCCTGCAGCCGCAGGCCCCAGCGGATGCGCTGGACGGTTTCGTGGAACTCGGCGGCACGGCCCTGCAGCAGGCCCGCGAGGCGATCATCGCCGCCGCGGGGACGCAGGAAGCACGGCTGGACGCCACCGCCGTCGCGCTGCGTCGGTTGGCCGCCGCGCTGGAACGGATCCACTGACGCCGGCTCCCGGCGGTGGCAGGCGAGCCGGACTCAGCGCACGGCGGCCGGGTTCCACGGCGCGCCGACCTCCGTCGAGGTGGCCACCTCGATGATGGCCAGCTCGAGCACCAACGCGTCCGGGAGCTCGCTGCCCTTGAGCTCCAGGTCGAGCCGTGCGAGCCGGTCGTGCACGAAGGCCAGCTCGCCGGCGTGGAACGACGACGCCTGGCGGCGCGCGTCATCGACACGGTCGCGCCCGCCCCGCACCCCCACCTCGCCCGGGCTCGCGCCCGCGCGGATCTGCAGGAGCTGCCGCAGGCGGTAGAGCACGGCGCCGAGGATCGCGAGCGGGGCGTCACCGGCCTCCAGCGCCCCCCGGAGTGCGATCAGTGCCGATGCGGGATCGCGCTCCGCGATCCCGTCGGCGACCGCGAACCCGGACGCCTTGCCCCGCCCCTCGACCACCGCGTCGACGTGGGCGCCGGTGATGGTGGGCACCTCGCGGTGGGCCGCGGCGACGGACCCGACCTGGGAGGCGATCGCCCCGGCGTCGGTCCCGGCGTGAGTGCGGATCGCGGCGATCGCGGTCGCGTCCGCCTTGCAGCCCAGCCGCCGGAACTCCTCACCGACCAGACGGTCCCAGCCCCGGTCGTCCCAGTCCGCCGGTGCCTTCACATCGACGCGGGTGCCGTGCTCCTTGGCGAGCTTGGCGAGCTTCTGGACCTTGCCGAGCCCGCGCGCGACCAGCACCAGCACCGCTTCGTCCGCGGGTGCGGCGGCGTAGTTCTCGAGCTCGGTCTTGAGCGCCGCGGTCACCGACTCCACCCCGCGCAGCACGATGCAGGTCCGCCCGCCGAACAACGACGCGGTGCGCAGCTCGGGCAGCTGCTCGAGCTCACTGACGTCGAAACGGTCGACCTGGAGCTCCGGGTCCTCGTCCTGCAGCGTCCCGAGCTGCCGATCGAGCTCACGCTGCAGGAGCAGGTCGTCGTCGCCAGCGAGGAGCAGGAGGGGGGTCATGCCCGTCATGCTAACCGGCGGGCTCCGCGACCCCGGTGGGCTCGCGGAGCTCCACGGAGGCCGGGGGCGACGGGCCGGGGCCGTCCACGACGATGCGCACCGTGCCCTCGAGGTCCGTGCGCCGCACGTCGACCCCGAGCCCGTCGAGCGCCGTCAGGATGTCGGGGTGGGGGTGGCCGTGCCGGTTGTCCGTGCCGGCGCTGATCACCCCGATCCGCGGACCGACCGCGGCGAGGAACGCGGGGTCGGTCGTCGCCGAGCCGTGGTGCGGGACCGCCAGCACGTCGGTGGTCAGTCGGTCGGGCGCCGCGAGCAGGTCGGCCTGCGCCTCGCGCTCGATGTCGCCGGGGAACAACACGCGTCCCGCGTCGTGGTGGACACGCAGGACGTAGGAGGACTCGTTGAGCTCGCTGCGGGCGAACCGGTACGGGCGCCCGGGCGGTGGGTGCAGGACCTCGATCAGCAGATCACCGACGACGGCCACGTCACCGGCGATCGGCGCGGTCACCGTGACGTCCTGCGCAGCGGCTTCGGTGAACACCTCCGCGGCCTGCGGGAGCGAGGTGGGCAGCGGTGCCGCCCACACCTCGCCGACCTCGACGGACCGCAGCACGTCCGGCACCCCGCCGACGTGATCGAGGTGCGGGTGGGTGACCACGATGAGGTCGAGGTGGCGGCGGCCGTGCCGCTGCAACCAGCGCGCCGCCGTGCCGTCCTCCCCCGCATCGACAAGGATCCGGGCCCGCGGGCTCTCGAGCAGGAACGCGTCGCCCTGCCCGACGTCGATCGCGGTCAGGGTGAGTCCCTGCGCCGGCAGAGACGAGCCCATGCTCGGGACGAGCGACACGACGACCGCGATCGCCGCCAGCCCGGCCGTGATCCGTGCGACCGGGCCCCGTCGGCGTGCGAGGGTCCACACGCTGGCCGCCAGCACCGCGATGACGGACGCCGGATGGTCGAGGTGCACCTGCCCACCGACGCCTGCGAGGCCGTGCGCCGCCCACAGCACGACCTCGGCCGCCGGGGCCGCCGCGGCGAAGAACCACGCGCCCACCGGGACGCTCACGATGGCGGCTGCGGTCCCGAGGAACCCGAGGGTCGCCGCCACGACGGCGAAGGGCACCGCGACGATGTTCGCCGGCACGGAGGCGAGCCCGACCTCCCCGAAGGTGACCAACAGCAGCGGCACCACGGCGATCTGCGCGCCGATGGTGATCGCGGTGAGCTCGGCCACACGACGGGGCAGTCGGTCCGGGAGGCGGCGCTGCACCATCGGGGCGAGCACCAGCACCCCGGCCGTCGCGGCGGCCGCCCGCCGCCGCCCCCGCGCGCCCGCCCCCCGGGGATCGGCCCGGCCCCCCCGCCCCCCCGCCCCCCCCCGAGGGTGCGGGGGGGCGGCGGGGGGGCGGGGCACGAGGGGGGCTACCCCCCCCCCCCCGGCCGGCGCGCGGGCCGACAGCAGCAGCCCGAGCGAGCCCGCCAGCCGGGGATCGACCAGGACCAGCAGCAGCACCGCGACCGCCAGAGCGTGTCGAGCATCCCGGGCCCGGCCGAGCACGCTGACGAGCAGGAGCAACCCGGCCATCGTCGACGCCCGCGAGACGCTGGGTTCGAACCGCGTCACGAACGCGAACCAGGGGAGCATCGCGGCCACCGCCACCCACCGCCGCTGCACCGACCACCCCAGCAGGGTGGCCAGTCCGAGCACCCCACCGAGCACGATGGCCACGTTCGAACCGGAGACGGCCGTCAGGTGGGTCAGCCCGGTCGCCCGCATGGCCTCCTGATCCGACGCCGGCAGCAGCCGCCGATCGCCGGTGACGAACCCGACCAGCAGCCCGCCCGTCGGACCACGCGTGTGGCGCGTGGCCGCCCGCCGGACCCGGTCCCGGACGCCCTCCGAGGCACGGGCCGCCAGGCCCGGGGCCCCGTCCACCGCGATGGAGCGCACGTCGAGCACCGCACCCGCGTGCTGGCGAGCCAGCCAGCGCCCGTACCCGCCGGCGGGCAGGGGTCGCGCGCTCGCGGTCAGGTGCCACCGCTCGCCCAGTGCCGGTGGGTCGTCCCCGAGCACCAGCGCGGCTCGCTCCCGGGTGGGGACCCCGTCGACCGTGCGCACCCGGACGATGACCTGCCACCCGCCGGCGATCGGTCGCGGCTCCGTGGCCACCGTGGCCGACAACGCTGCGGTCCCACCGCTGGCCGCGAGCCGGGGCACCAGACCAGCCTGGGCGGCATCGACCCGCACCGCGCTGCCGCCCGCCGTCACCCCCGTGACCGCCAGCACCGCCAGCAGCATCGCGATCCCGGCCCGATGTGGTCGACGCCGGACGACCACCGCCGCGAGCACCGCGACGAGGGCCCCGAGGCCGGTGAGCCACACCGCGGCCTGGCCCACGGGTGCGGCCCGCTCGGCCCACCGCTCACCCAGGAGCGCTGCGACCACCGCGCAGGTCGCCAGCGGTGCGACCGGGCCGACCACCGCGGACAACGGGGCGGAGCGGTCCACATCGGCTCGCACGGGTGGTCAGTCCACCGTGATCAGCGGCGCGAGCCGCTGGAAGGTCGCCTCACCGATGCCCGACACCGCACGCAGGTCGCCGGGGGCGCCGAAGGCGCCGTGCTCCGTGCGGTGGGCCACGATGGTCTCCGCACGGGCGGGTCCGATCCCCGGCAGCGACTCGAGGACCGCGGCGTCCGCGTGGTTGATCCGGACCAGACCTGCGGCGTCGACGCCGCTGCCGGGCGGACCGCCGGAGGGCGCCCCGCCCGCCTCGACCCCGCCGGGCCCACCAGCAGACGACACGCCCGGCGCGCCCGCGGGCGGCGCCGTACCCCCACCGATGGGGGGCAGATCGTCGGGATCGTCCTCCGCGTGCGGGACGCGGACGTGCTCACCGTCGAGCAGCGGCCTGGCCAGGTTGAGCCGCTCCAACAGGGCACCGTCCGCCGCACCCCCCGCCACCGTCACGGCGTCACCCACCCGCGCGCCGGCGGGCACCGTGACCACCCCTGGGGCACGGACCGCGCCACTGACGTGCACCACCAGCGTCGTCTCGGGTGGCGACGATGCCGACGCGGCGTCCGTCGCGGCCCCGTACCCGTCGTGCTGCCCGTGCCCATCTCCGGACGCGTCGTCGGAGCCGTACCCGTCGTGCTGCCCGTGCCCGTCGTCGGACCCGTGCCCCGCCGCCTGATCGGCCTCCACGCCCGGTGCGGGTCCGCTCGCCCGACCAGCGGCATCGATGCGCGCACCGACCTCGCCGGGAGCGTCGAGGTGCCCGGACGCCGGCGCGTCGTGCGACGACGACGCGAACGAGGGCTCGGTCCGCGACGAGGCGCCGAGCGCGACGAGCACGGTCAGCACCGCGGCGCCGAGCAGCAGCACGGCCAGCCCGACCAGTTCGGCCGGTTGGGGCCGCCACCAGCCGGCGAACCGGCCGGGGGGCGTGGCATCGGTGGGGGCGTCGTCCATGTCCGCACCGTGCCCCACGCGGACGCCCGGGCCCGGGTGGGTCGCTCCCGGCCTGTGGACCGCGCCCGGCGCGCCCTACCCTGCGCGCCCATGGACCCGCTCCCCCTCGACCGCTTCGAACAGTTGGTCGGTGACGCCCTCGACGACGTCCCCGACGAGCTGTGGGATGCCTTCGACAACGTCGTGCTGCTCATCGAGGACGCGCACGAGGACGAACCGGAGCTGCTCGGCCTCTACGAGGGCATCCCCCTGACCGAGCGCGACGAGTACGCCGGGGCGACCCCGGACGTGATCCGCATCTTCCGGTTGCCGCTGTGCGCGATGTGCGCCGACGAGGACGAACTCGTCGACGAGGTCTACATCACCGTGGTGCACGAGTTCGCGCACCACCTCGGCATCGACGACGACCGGCTGCACGAGCTCGGCTGGGCGTAGTCGGGCATCCGTCGGCCATCCGTCGGCCGTCGGCGTCAGCCCCGTCTCACCCCGCGCGGGACGCGTCCGGTTCGCGTGGGACGATCGCGCAGCCGACCGCACCCGGCCCCACGTGGGCCCCGACGATCGGTCCGATCAACGCCTCGTGACGGTCCACGATGCGCACGGCCGAACCCAGTCGATCCCACACCTCGGCCGCGAGCGACGGCGCGACGGCGTGCACCACGATCGCGTCCACGGGCTGGCCTCTGGCGGTCTCGGCCGCGATCGCGGCGACCCGGTCCAACGCCCGCCGCATCGTGCGTGCCCGCTCCCGGACCTCGACACGGCCCTCGTCGGTGACGTGCAGCACGGGCTTGACCCGCATCGCCGACCCGATCGCCGCCTGGGCACCGGTGAGCCGGCCCCCGCGTTTGAGGTGGGCGAGGTCCTCGACCACGAGCAGGCTCACCGAGGTGGTGCGGACCCGCTCGGCGGCCGCGACCACCTCGGCGACGGTCCCACCCGAGGACGCCACCCGGTGCGCCGCCAGCGCGGCCAGTCCGAGCGATCCGCCGACCAGACGGGAGTCCACGACCTCGACGGGGATCGGCGCTCGCGCCGCCCGGTCCCGCGCCAGCGACACCGTCCCCGACAGCGCTGCGGAGCAGTGCAGGGACACGATGGCGTCGTAGCCGTCGTCGACACAGTCGGCGTAGGCCTCCTCGAACCACAACGGAGCCGGCTGCGAGGTGGTCGGCATCGGTTGGTCGCGGGCGAGCTCGGCGTAGAAGCCCGCCGGGGAGAGCGTGACGCCGGCGATGAACGAGCGGGTCCCGAAGGCCACCGACAGGGGCACGACCCGCAGACCCAGCCGCTCGACGAGTTCGACCGGGAGGTCCGCGGTCGAGTCCGTCACCACGGCGACGCGACCGTCCGGCCCAGCCCCGTCGCCCGCCCCGGACACCTCGTCAGGCCTTGACGACGAGGTTGAGCAGCTTGTCCGGCACGTGGATGACCTTGACGAGCTCACCGTCGAGGTGGCTCGCGATCGCCTCCTCGGCGCGCGCCGCTGCCTCGACGGTGTCCTGATCGGCGCCACTGGCGACGGTGATGCGCCCCCGGACCTTGCCGTTGACCTGGACGACCACCTCCACCTCGTCGTCGACCAGCAGCGAGGTGTCGGCCACGGGCCAGGACCGGTCGTGGACCGAGGTGTCGTGGCCGAGCCGGCGCACGAGCTCCTCGGTGATGAACGGACAGATCGGCGCGAGCATCGTGAGCAGCGTCTCGAGCGCCTCGCGGATCTCCGGTCCCGCCGAGCCGTCCCGGCCGGCGTCGAGGATGGCGTTGTTCAGCGTCATGAGCTTGGCGATGGCGGTGTTGTACTTGCGCGCCTCGTAGTCCGCGGAGCAACCGACGATGGCCTCCGCGGTCGCCCGGCGCAGGGTGGCCGCCCCCTGGTGCGACAACGCGGGCGCCCCGGCTGCCTCGCGGTCGAGCTGCTGCAGCGTGAGGCGCCAGACCCGCGCGAGGTACTTGTGCATCCCCGTCGGGGAGACGTCCGCCCAGTCGATGTCGTCCTCGGGCGCGGACGCGAACAGCATCGTGGCGCGCAGGGTGTCGGCGCCGTAGGTGTCGGACACCTCGCCGGGCACCACGAGGTTGCCCTTCGACTTCGACATCGCGGCGCCGTCCATGATGACCTGCCCTTGGTTCAGCAGGGCCTGGAACGGCTCGTCGGCGGCGACGTGGCCGCGATCACGCATCGCCTTGACCACGAACCGGCTGTAGAGCAGGTGCAGCACCGCGTGCTCCACCCCACCGGTGTACTGGTCGACCGGCAGCCACCGGCCGGCGGCATCGACGGGCCACGGCCGGCTGTCGTCGTTCGGGGCGAGGTAGCGCAGGAAGTACCACGAGGAGTCCACGAAGGTGTCCATCGTGTCCACGTCGCGGACCGCCTGCTCGCTGGCGCACTGCGGGCAGACCACGTCGTGCTTCCAGGTCGGGTGCAGGTCCAGCGGGGAACCCTGGACCTGGAAGTCGAGGTCGTCGGGCAGCGCGACCGGCAGGTCGTCGGTCGGGACGGGCACCTCGCCGCAGGACGGGCAGTGGATGATCGGGATCGGCGCCCCCCACGAACGCTGGCGGGAGATCAGCCAGTCACGCAGGCGGGTGTTGACCTTCGCGGTGCCGAGTCCCTTGGACGCGACGTCGGCGATGATCCGTTCCTTGGCCTCGTCCCAGGCAAGGCCGTCGTAGGCGCCGGAGTCCACCATCACGCCGGGCCCGACGTAGGCCTCGGTCATGGTGTCGGCATCGAGGGGTTCGAGCGGCTCGCCGTCCGCGCCGGTCGGCTGGATGATGACCCGGATCTGCAGGTCGTGCTGGCGGGCGAACTCGAAGTCGCGCTGGTCGCCGACCGGGACGGCCATGATCGCGCCCGTGCCGTAGTCCATCAGCACGTAGTCGGCCGCGAACGCGGGGATCGCCTCCCCGGTGAACGGGTTGCGCATGTCGAACGGCAGGCGGTAGCCCTCCTTGCCGCCCTGGCGCTCGATGTCGGAGCGACGGGAGACGGTGGCGAGGTAGGCGTCGTAGTCGGCGTCCCCGGCCATGCGCGCGGTGACGATCGGGTGCTCGGGCGCGAAGACGAAGTAGGTCGCGCCGAAGATCGTGTCGGGGCGGGTGGTGTAGACGACCACCTCGTCCCGATCGTCCGCGGTGTGGAAGGTGATCTCCGCACCCTCGGAGCGGCCGATCCAGGCGCGCTGCGAGTTCTTGACCCGGTCCGGCCAGTCGATGTCGTCGAGCCCGTCGAGCAGCTCGTCGGCGTAGTCGGTGATCCGGAAGAACCACTGGGTGAGCGGGCGGCGTGACACCTCGGTGCCGCAGCGCTCGCAGGCACCGTCGACGACCTGCTCGTTGGCGAGCACCGTGTCGCACGACGGGCAGTGGTTGACCAACGCCTCCCGGCGGTAGGCCAGCCCGGCGTCGTAGAGCTCGAGGAACAGCCACTGCGTCCAGCGGTAGTACTCCGGGTCGCAGGTGTGCAGCACCGTGTCCCAGTCGAACGAGTAACCCAGCCGGGCGATCGTGGCCCGCTGCTCGTCGATGTTGGCGTAGGTCCAGGCCCGCGGGTCGGCGCCACGGTTGCGGGCGGCGTTCTCCGCCGGGAGTCCGAAGGCGTCCCACCCGATCGGGTTGAGCACGTGGCGACCGGTCATCCGCAGGTGACGCACCAGCGCGTCGTGGATGGTGAAGATCTCCGCGTGCCCCATGTGCAGGTCACCCGAGGGGTACGGGAACATCGTCAGGGCGTAGTAGGGCTCCGCACCGTCGGGGACGGGCTCGGTCGGGCCTGGACGCAGCGTGTAGACCCGCTCCTCGGCCCAGCGGGCCGCGATGGCCGGCTCGATCGAGAGGGGGTCGTAGCGCTCGGGGTCACCTGCGATGTCGGACATCGTGCGGCTCAGCCTCCGGGAGATGGACCCGCGGAGCGTAGCGACCACCCCACCGCGCCCCCGGGGGCCTGCGCGGTGACGCTGGCATGTCCGGACCGCGTCTCCCAGGGTGGACGCGGCCGGCGACGACCTCGTCATCGCCCTGGAACGCGACGCGACCTGGAGGTGATCGAGCCCTCGGACGAGGAGGACCGATCGCGCGGCCGCGCCCCGTCCGGATCGGCCCGGTCCCACTGCCGGGTCGACGGTCGGGTCGCGGTCGCCGGTCGCGCCCGGGTTCGCGCCCGGGTGGGTGCCCGTGTACATTCCCCGGCCGCTGGTGGGCCGCGCAGGTCCACCATCGTCGCAGCTCCGCGACGGACCACCGGTCCGACCCGCGGAGGTCCGAGCACCTCGGGCCGGTAGCGCAGTCCGGCAGCGCACCTCCATGGCATGGAGGGGGTCGTGGGTTCAAATACCATCCGGTGCCCCAGAGATGTTCCCGAGCGCCCCCAGCCCCCCCCCGGGCGCGCGCCCCGCCCCCCCCGCCCCCCCCCGGGGGCTCTCGTCCGTCTCCGGGTCGGGGCGCCCGGTCCCGGGCGGCGCGACGGCGTGTGCGCGGTGCTCGGGACGCCGTTCCGGGTGCGGCCAGTGCGCCGACACATGCCCGCTCGCGCACGCCGTCCGGCGCAGCGCACGTGTTCGCGACAACGTTGCCATGGCCTCTAGAGTGGCGCAGAGGTCGGGATGCGGCCGATCCTGATGCGCGAGGGAGGCCCGTCGTGACACCGACCGGACCGGACCGGACCGGGTCCCACCGTGATGCCACCGTGGAGGCGGTCGCGGACCGACCACCGGCGGACGGCCCGATGTGGGATCCGTTCGACGAGGCCCACGTCGCCGACCCGTTCCCGATCTACCGGCGGATGCGCGACGAGTTCCCGGTCTACCGCAACGAGCGCGACGGCTTCTACGCGCTCAGCCGCTTCGACGACGTCGCGTCGGCCAACGCCGATTGGGAGACCTACAGCAGCGCCGAGGGCATCGACCTCGACAACACCGGCAGCATCTTCTTCGGCGCCGGCAACATGGTCGAGGAGGACCCGCCGCTGCACCGCCAACTGCGCGCGGTGGTCCGCCACCACCTCACGCCGGCACTGGTGGCCAGCACCGAGCCGAGCATCGCCGCCAAGGCCGAGCGGCTCGGCGCCGGCCTCGCGGCCCGGCTCCACGACGGCGACGCCGTGGACGTCGTCGCGGCCCTGTGCCTGCCACTGCCGCTCGACGTGGTCGGCAGCCTGATGGGGCTCGA
The DNA here is from genome assembly GCA_020832455.1 of Nitriliruptoraceae bacterium. Classification (GTDB taxonomy): domain Bacteria; phylum Actinomycetota; class Nitriliruptoria; order Nitriliruptorales; family Nitriliruptoraceae; genus PWLR01. The sequence goes on along the minus strand of JAFIEQ010000064.1, from coordinate 7,189 downwards.
CCCGGAACGCCAGCAGTACGTGCACGACCGTTTCCTCGTCATGTTCGCGCGGGAGTCCGGCAGCGCGAGCATCCCGCAGGCCGCGCTCGATGCCGCGCAGGACGTCCGCGACCTGCTCCACGACCAGCTCGAGGAACGGCGCCGCACGCCCCGTGAGGATCTGCTGACCGCGATCGCCCACGGCGAGCTCGATGACCGCCCGATGCTGCCCGAGGAGCGGATCGGCCTCAGCACGCTCGTGATCACGGCCGCGATCTCCACCACCCGCAACCTGCTCGCGAGCATCTTCTGGTACGCCGGCAGGGACGACGCGCTACGCCGGCGGCTCGTCGACGACGTCGCGGGGCACCGTGGAGCCATCGAGGAGTTCCTGCGCTACGACAGCCCGATCCAGAACACCGCACGCGTCACGACCCGCGACGTCGAACTGCACGGTGTCCGCATCCCCGAGGGCGCCCAGGTCTCGCTGGTGTTCGGGGCGGCGAACCGGGACGAGCGACAGTTCCCCGACCCGGATCGCTTGGACCTGGACCGGGTGGTCCGGCGCCACTACGCCTTCGGTGGCGGGATCCACACCTGCATCGGTGCCCCGTTGGCCCGGCTCGAGACCCGCCTCGCCCTGCGACACGCACTCCCCCAGCTGCCGGCGTTCGCCTGCACCGGACGCGAACACCGCGCGCTGAAGTTCAACGAGCGTGGGTTCGAGATGCTCGAGATCGCCACGCCCTGACCGGAGCGGATCGGCCCGACCACGGACGAGGGACACGCTGATGCACGTCACCGTCGACGAACGGACCTGCGAGGCCTACGGGATCTGCGCCATGACCGCACCCGAGGTCTTCGAGGTCGACACCGATGCCGGCCACGCCCGCGTGCTCGACCCGACGCCCGACCCGGCGCTGCAGCCGCTCGCCCTCGAGGCGCAGCAGGCATGCCCGGTCGCCGCGATCACGGTCACGACGGGACCGGCTGGCGACGGTGCCTGAACGGGGTCGACGGCTCGCTGTCACCCACTGGGACGAGGTGACACCCACCGAGTGGTCTGAGGGCGCGCCGGGGTGGGCACACGCGGGGCTCGCGGTGCTCCACGACGGCCGGTTGCTCACGGCCGATCCCCGGCACCCGGCACTGGTGACCCTCGATCCGGGCGGTGCCATCGCCGCGACCATCCCCCTCCCGACCGCGACGGCCCACGGCCTGTCACTGTCCCCGGGCGGAGGGTCCACGCGCACGAGCGACGTCCGCGTGTGGATCGCCGACGACGGCGTCGTGCGGGCGGCGATCCACCCGGGTCGCTACGAGGACCGCGCCGAGCACGACCCACCGCGCGGGAGCGTGGTCGCGGTCGACCTCGACGGGATGGTGCGAGCCCGCCTGCCCACGCCGCCCGACGTCGACGCCACGCATCCCTACCGACCGACGTCGGTCGCGCTCGACCCGCGTTCGGGCACGGTGTTCGTCGCGGACGGCTACGGCCGCAGTCGCATCCACCGCTACGACGCCGATGGGACCCACCGGGGTTGGTTCGACGGGACCGCCACCCCGGGCGGGCACTTCGACGTCCCGCATGCGCTGGTCTTCGACCGGGCCCGCGGTGGCAGCCGCCTGCTGGTGCTCGACCGGGAGCACGGGCGGATCTGCGTCTTCGACCCGACGGGGCGTTTCCGGGGCATCCTCGGCGGGGGGGAGCTGCGCCGACCGGCCGCGGCCGTACGGTGGGGGGAGGACCTCGTCGTGGCCGATCTCACGGGCCGACTGAGCGTGTACGGCCCGGATGACGTCCTGCGCGGCCACCTCGCAGCGGGCGATCCGCTCGCCACGTCACGACCCGACTGGCCCAACCGACGCACGGCGGCAGGCGTCGCACCCCCGGCGACCGCGCCCGGTGTCCTCAACAGTCCGCACGACATCGCCGTGCTCCACGACGGCAGGCTCGCGGTGTGCGAGTGGGTGCTCGGTGGTCGGGTCGTGCTGATCACGCCCTGAGCGCACCGGCCGGGTGTGGCGTGCGCCCACCTATGCTCCCGGCCAGTTCCGGAACGCTCCACGGACCCTGGGCGCCTCGTGCCCGCCGTGTCGGTCGCCGGTTCCGGCGCGACACGACCACTCGGCACGAGACGTGGTGCGCATCGCGCGGGCCCGCCCCGGGGGCGGAGGAGGCATCCACATGAAGCCCGACGGTGCGGGCAACGGCGACGACCGGGGGGCGCGCCCGACGATCCGGGACGTCGCCGCGCTGGCCGACGTGAGCATCAAGACCGTGTCGCGCGTCGTCAACCGCGATGGGCGCGTCTCCGAGGCGCTCACGGCGCGGGTCGCGGCGGCGATCGAGGAACTCAACTACCGCCCGAACCTCGCGGCCAGCCGCCTGCGCAGCGGGGGCGCGAACGCCGCGGCGATCGGCCTGCTCGTCGTCGACATCGGCAACCCCTTCTCCTCGACGATCCACCGAGCGGTCGAGGACGTGGCCCGCGCGCAGGGTCTGGCGGTCCTCGCCGCCAGCACGGACGAGGACGAGACACGCGAACGTGAGGCCATCAACGCCTTCACCGCACGCCGGGTCGACGGGCTCATCGTCATGCCCGCGAGTCACGATCACCGCTACCTCGCGGTGGAACTGGCCACGGGGACCCCGCTGGTCATGATCGACCGTCCGCCCGCATCGATCGACGTCGACGCCGTCGTGTCCGACAACGTCGGTGGCGCCGCGCTGGGCGTGGACGCCCTGGTGGCGCACGGGCACCGCCGGATCGCCTACGTGGGCCACCATCCCGACATCGTCAGCGCACAGCAGCGGTTCCTGGGCTACGAGACCGGGCTACGTACCGCCGGCATCGCCCTCGATCCCGACCTGGTGCACCAGGGCTCCTCGGACCCCATCGAGGTGGAGACCACGGTTCGGCGACTGCTGACCGACGCGGCGGACCCGCCGACCGCGCTGTTCCTGGGGCAGAACCTGCTGTGCGCTCCGACGATCCGGGCACTGCGTTCCCTCGACCTGCACCGGCAGGTCGCCGTCATCGGCTTCGACGGGTTCGCCGGCGCGGATCTCGTCGACCCGGCGCTGACGACCGTCGACCAGGACCCGGTCGAGATGGGACGACTGGCCGCCGAGGTGATCTTCCGGCGCCTCGCCGGGGACACGAGCCCGCCCCGCGTCCGCGTCCTGCCGACCAGCCTGCATCGACGGGGGTCCGGCGAGATCCCGCCCAGCACGACGACGTGACGGGCATCGAGCACCGTGCCGGTCGAGGATCGGGACGCGCGGACCTCGACGCGGCCGTGCGCCCGGTGCCAGGCTGTGCACGACGGAGCGGTCCAACCCGGTCGTCGCCGCGAACGGGCCACGGAGGCCATCGTGACCAACGTGATCATCATCGGCGCCGGGATGTCCGGGCTGTTCGCCGGGCACGCGCTGCGTGCCGCCGGGCTCGAGGTGCTGCTCCTCGACAAGGGCTTCGCGCCCGGCGGCCGGGTCGCCACCCGGACGCTGGAGGGCCGGACCTTCGACCACGGCGCGCAGTTCCTCACCGCGAAGACGCCCCGCTTCCAGGGTTTCGTGGATGCGTGGTGCGCGGAGGGCATCGCGCGGCAGTGGTTCCACGGCAGCCCCGACGCGGACCGGCCCGGTGACCCGGACGGTTATCCCCGCTACCGGGGGGTGCCGACCATGCGGCGGATCCCGGAGTTCCTCGCCGTCGGGCTCGACCTCCGACTCGGTGCGATCGTCTCCGAGGTCACCACCGTGGAGGGTCGGGCCCAGGTGCGCTGGGAGGTCCGTTGTGATGGCCGGCAGCCGACCCGCCCGACGCCGCCACCCGGCGAGCGCACGGCGAGCGCGGATGCCGTGCTGCTGACCGCGCCGGTCCCCCAGTCGCTGGCGCTGCTCGATGCGGGCGCCGTCCGCCTGGACGCCACGACGCAGCAGACCCTCGCCGCGGTCACCTACGACCCCTGCATCGCGGTCCTGGCCGTTCCTCACGGCGCACCAGCGCTCCCAGCCCGCGGCGCGGTCCGGGTCCCCGGTGCCGAGGTCGAGTGGGTGTCGGATCACCTCGTGACCGGGGCCTCGGCACGCCCCGGTGTGACCCTGCACGCCTCGCCAGCGCTGAGTCGGGCCCTGTGGGACGAGCCCGACGACGTCGTGGGCAGACGCATCCTCGAGCGGGCAGCGACCACGCTGGGCACCGACGCCGAGCTCTGCCACATCCACCGCTGGCGCTACTCCAACCCCACGAGCAGGGCGTCGGGCGACAGCCTGTTGGACGTGGTCGACGGGGTCCCGGTCGCCTTCGCGGGTGATGCGCTGGCAGGGGGCCGCATCGAGGGCGCAGCCACGTCCGGTCTCGACGCCGCGGCGCGGTTGATCGCGGCGTTGACGGACTGACCGGGCGCGGTCGGGCCGGGTGCGTCCGGACCGGCTCAGGCGGACCCGGGGGAGGCTGCCGGTGGCGGCGACGTGCCGGCGCGATCGGCATCCTGCGCGAGCGTCTCGTTGCGACCACCTCGCGGCTGCCAGGCGGTCCGCAGCTCCGCGGGTAGGTGTCCGAGCTCGTTGAAGCGGTCGAGGGCGATCACGGAGCGAGCAGTCACGCCCTCGACGGGCGCGTCCCAGCTGATGAGCTCCGTGATGGAACAGTTCGCGACCCCACCCAGACTCGGGTGCGGCAGGTCGAGCAGGTCGTGCAGGCCGTGCCAGATGGGGCCGCCGTGCGTGACGGCCACGACGACCTCGTCGGGCTCGGCGTCGTCGAGCAGGGCACGCAGGACCGGCGTGACGCGGCCGACCAGCGCGTCGGTCGTCTCGCCACCCAACTCGTCCATGACCTCGTCACCCGCGCGGAACCGTGTCCACCGCGCGGCCTCCTCGACCGCGACGTCACGACGCAGACGGCCCTCCCAGGCACCGAAGGCGCGCTCCCGCAGGCGCGCGTCCACCTCGGCCTCGCGGCCGAACTCGAGCTCGAACGGCGCGGTCGTCTCCCGTGTGCGCTGCAGGTCGGAGGTGACGAGCCGGGCGTCCGGGTAGGAGGACGCGAGCGCGGCTGCGGTCACCCGCGCCTGCGCACGGCCGAGGGTCGACAACCCCTCACAGGCCTGGCCCTGGATCCGACCTTCGGCGTTCCAGCGGGACTGTCCGTGCCGGATGAGGACGAGTCTGGTCACGGCTCGTCGGATCCCGCGCCGTTGGACGGCGTCGAGGTCGGGACCGGGACGCCCGGGTCGGCATCGAGCACCGCTCCGGTCCGCACGTCGAGGCGTGGGACGTCGGCCCACAACCGGTCCAGCGCGTAGAAGTCCCGCTGCTCGCTGGAGAACAGGTGGCAGACCACGTCGCCGTAGTCGAGCAACAGCCACCCGGCCGCCGGCGTGCCCTCGCGTCGCAGCGGCTTGCGATCGTGCTCCCGGAGCCGTTCCTCGATCCGCTCGCCGATGGCCCGCAGCTGGCGGTCGGACGACGCGGTCGCGAGGACGAACACGTCCACGAGCGCGAGCAGGTCGGCGACGTCGAGCAGCGCGAGATCGGTCGCCTTGATGTCGTCCGCGGCGTCAGCTGCGGCGACCGCGAGGGCGACGGCCTCTTCGGTGGCGGGCACGGGTTGGCCTTCGATCGGTGGGGGCGTACAGGCTGGTCGGGCGCGCCGCCTCGGCGAGGGGACGCAGGTCCACGGTCGTCGACGTGCCGGTCGCGACCGGACCAACGCCCCGCAGGGAACCACAGCCCGCCAGCGCCCGCGACGCCCGAACGCCGACCGACGGGTGAGCACGGCGCACGTTCACGGTTCGCGCAGGTCGGCACCGATCACGATCGTGACGTCGACGACGGACTGCGGGGTCGAGGACCGCTCGATGCTGCCGACCCCGAGCCGGTCGCGGATGTCCTCCGCCGCCGCGACGATGTCGGCGGTCTCGTCGTAGACCACGATGCGCGTGGTCTCGTAGGTGAACCGGTCCGCGTTGTCGCTCAGCACCACCCGGTAGCCGCCGTCGACGAGCCGTTCCGCGACGGGGAGCCCGACGTTGGGGACCCCGTTGCCGTTGAGCAGCTGGAGCCGTACCCCGACCCCCGGCCCGCCCGGCCGCGCCGCCGGGAAGCGGCCGTCCACGAGATCGTCGACACGGGCCACCTCGGCGCGGAACGCCGCGTCCTCGCCGCTGCCGATCGGGGTGACCGGGAGCGTCAGCGTGGCGACCCGGTCGTCGCGGACGGCGCTCGCGATGGTGCGCAGCACCGTGGCAGCGGCGTCGTCGGACACCCCCGGGCTCGCACCGACGTCTGCCGGCGAGCGTCGCGCCCCGTCCAGCAGTGGCTCGACCGCGCTCGGGTCGTCGTCGAGCGCGATGAGCAGTCCGTCGAGCGCCCGGCCGAAGCGACCGAGCGAGTCGAGCTCGCCCTCACCCTCCGCCCAGGCCGCCAGGTAGGTCACGAACGCATCGGCGTCGTGGACCTGCGGGCCCGCGGGGTACTCCCACCCGCCGAGACCGGCGTCGAGGGTCACCGGCGAGCTGACCTCGACCCGGATCTGGCGCTCGTCCCCGAGCCGCGCGGCGAGCTCGGCTGGCGTGAGGACCACGACCGCGTCGAGGCGCACGCCGAGCAGGTTGGTCAACCCGACGGCGACGAGGGACTCGCCCTGCAGCCGGGAGGCCTCGGCCAGCGGGAAGCTGCCGAACCCCGGCAGGTCCGCCACGGTGCCGACGGGGACGAGCAGGCTCGACGCCTCCCCCGCCTCAGGGTCGTAGCCGAGCACGGCCACCCGCACCGCGCGGTCGTCGTCACGGGGATCGGTCACCACGAGCGCGATCGTTCCGGCCGCCGCGTCCGGTCCGACGACCTCGGCGGCATCGTCGCGCTCCGCCCCGGGCACGTCGATGGGGAACAGCTCGAACCACCACGCGGCGGCGGCCGCCCCGGCCAGCAGGAGCACGGCGAGCAGCGCCACGAGCCGCCACCGGCGGCGTCGGGCTCGCGCGGGCCGTGGGGGCCCGTCCGCGACGGGCGGCGTCGGAGCGGGTTCGTTCGGGACCGCGGGCTGCTCGGAATCCGCCGAGTCGTCAGGGACCGCGGGCTGCTCGGAATCCGCCGAGTCGTCAGGGACACCGGGCTCCCCCGCTGACGCTGGCTCGTCGGGTGCGGGGTCCTGTGCCGGCGGCGCATCCCGTTCCGCGGCGCGATCCCGCCGCGCGG
>JAFIEQ010000063.1 GCA_020832455.1 Nitriliruptoraceae bacterium | reverse complement strand
CGGATGGTCGTGATCGCGGCCTGCGTGAGCGTGGGAGCGGCATCGGCGGACATGGGACCTCACAGCGGTGGGCAGACGGTGGGAGGGACGACGGGCCGCCATCGGCCCGCCCGGTGATGCTAGTGCCGACGGCCGCCCCGACCACGGGCCCACCGGCCCCCTCGGCGCGCGGGTGCCGGAGCGCCGGCGCCGGGGTCCTATCCTCGGCCGACCCCGACCCGGAGGGTGCGCGGTGCCGCCTCTGCCTCAACGCATCACCTACCGCGTCGCCGTGCGCAAGGCGCAGGGCGCGCTCGGCCGGGTCGTGGACGCGATCGAAGCCGCCGGCGGGGAGATCCACGGCACGGAGATCGCCACCCAGCAGCGCCACGTGGCCTTCCGCGACCTGACCGTGCTCGTCCGCGACGACGCGCACGCGGAGGACGTCGCCGCGGTGCTCGTCGAGCTCGACGGCGTGGAACTGCTCGCGTTGACCGACGAGATCCTCGCGGCACACCACCACGGCAAGATCCGCGTGGACCTCACCCGCGAGGTCCACGGTCCCCAGGATCTCGCGCTGGTCTACACCCCGGGGGTCGCCAAGGTCTGTCGGATGATCGCCGAGGACCCCACCGCCGCCTACCAGCTGACCATCAAGTCGAACGCGGTCGCGGTGGTCACGGACGGCTCGGCGGTGCTGGGTCTGGGTGACATCGGACCGCTCGCCTCCCTGCCGGTGATGGAGGGCAAGGCGATGCTGCTGAAGTCCTTCGGTGGCGTGGACGCCTACCCGATCCTGATCGACGAGCAGGACCCGGACCTGTTCGTGGACACCGTCGCCCGCCTCGCCGGCGGGTTCGGGGGCATCAACCTGGAGGACATCAGCGCCCCGCGCTGCTTCGAGATCGAGGGCAAGCTGCGCCAGCGGCTCGACATCCCCGTCTTCCACGACGACCAGCACGGCACCGCGATCATCGTGCTCGCGGCGCTGACCAACGCCGCGCGCGTCACCGGCCGCGGGCTGACCGACTGCCGGGTCGTGGTGCAGGGCGTCGGCGCGGCGGGCGTGGCGATCATCAACCTGTTGCGCGCCGCCGGCATCGAGGACATCGTCCCGGTCGACATCGACGGCATCGTCGAACCTCGCCGCCGGACCGGGCTGGACCCGATCCGTCGTCGGGTCGCCAAGCAGACCAACCCGCGACAGCTCACCGGGGGGCAGGCCGACGCGCTCGCCGGCGCCGACGTGTTCATCGGGGTGTCCGGCCCGGAGACGTTGGCGCTCGACACCGTGCGCACGATGGCCGACGACCCGATCGTGTTCGCCCTGGCCAACCCGACCCCGGAGATCCACCCGGACGTCGCACGCGGCCACGTGGCCGTGATGGCGACCGGGCGCTCGGACTTCCCGAACCAGATCAACAACGTGCTGGCGTTCCCGGGCATCTTCCGCGGGCTGCTCGACGCGGCGGCGACCACGGTGACCGACGAGATGAAGGTCGCGGCGGCGGGGGCCATCGCCTCGATCGTCGGGGACGACCTGGCGGCGGACTACATCATCCCGTCCGCGTTCGATCGCAGCGTGGTCCCGGTCGTGGCCGATGCGGTGGCCTCCACCGCCCGGGCGCAGGGACACGTTCGTCCCGGCTCCGCGGGGTCGCTGGCCGCGGAGACCGAGGCCGCCCAGCAGGACGCCGCGCAGCGCGCCGTGCAGCGCGCGGTCACCCGCCGCTTCCAGGTCTGAGCGGGGCCGGGCGGGCGCAGACGGGTGCCGGTCAGCCCTCGTTCGGCGGCGCGGACGACCCGCTCGGCGCGTCGGTGGGTCGGGCTCCGGCCGTCAACGCATCGCGGATCTCGCGCAGCAGCACGACGTCCTCGGGGTCGGCCTCGGGCTCCGGCTCCGCCGGCTCGGACCGCTGCATGCGGTTGTAGGCCTTCACGATCAGGAACAGCACCAGGGCGACCAGCAGGAAGTTCACGAGCGCGGTCAGCACCGCGCCCAGGGAGCCGATGGGGACCCCGTCCTCGCCCACCGCGTCGCCGAAGGTCAGCAGGTTGTCGAAGTTCGCCTCACCGAACAGCAGCCCGATCGCGGGCATGATCAACCGGTTGACCACGGCCTGCACGACGGTGGTCACCGTGACGCCCATGACGAAGCCGACGGCCAACTCGATGAAGTTGCCGCGGTTGATGAACTCCCTGAACTCCGCGATCACACGTGCTCCTGTCGTCCGCAGGGCGGCCACGACGGTCACCCGACCGCGGCGACGCTAGCCCCGTGATGCCCGCCGGGTCAGGTGAGCAGGGCCAGCCACTCACGCACCGGCCCGCGCAGACCCGCGATCGTGTCCGCCGGGGCGCTCGGTCGGCCGTCGGGACTCGCGGCGCCGGTGACTCGCAGCGAGTGATCGCCCCCCGCGACCGGGTGCAGGATGCTGCGTCGAGGCAGCTTGCGCAGGTGCTCGCCCACCTCCTCGGCCGTCCCGAAGGTGTCGCGCTCCCCCTGCAGGAACAGGCAGGGGGCATCGACGTCGGGCCAGTGCTCGACCCGCAGCTTGTCCGGCTTGCCCGGGGGGTGGAGCGGGTAGCCGTAGAACAGCAGACCGGCCGCCCGCGTCCCCGCGGCCACGGCCATGGAGGCGACCCGTCCGCCGTAGGACTTGCCCGCGAGCACCATCGGCTCGTTGGACCGGGTCAGGCTCTCGGCGACCTCCACGAGCGCCTGGACGTGTGCCACCGAGCGGTCCGCCCTCGGGGCGCGGCGACCGGCCTCGTTGTGCGGCAGGTTGGCGCGCACGGTCACGCAGCCGAGGTCGGTCAGCAGCTCCGCGAGGGCCACCAGCCCGGCACCGTCGAGGTCGCCACCAGCGCCGGGGGTCAGCAGCACCGCCGGACGTCGACGACGCGACGGTCGGTGGATCGCGACCGTCACGGGGTCGGGCGAGGACGCCAGGGACCACGTGTCACGCTCGACGGTCACCGGGACCTCCGGGGGGACGACGGGCAGGACAGCATGCGGATGGCCTCCTCGAGGGCGGAGCGCCGGGATCACGGCGGTGCGGGTGCACCACCGACCCACGCAGCTGCACCGTGCGCCGGAGCGCGGCACGGGCCGCCATCGATCGGTCGAGCGCGCCAGACTACCCCCCCCCGGCCCCCGGGGGGCGCCGGCCCCCCGGGCCCCCCCCCCCCCCCAGCCCCCCCCCCCCGGGGCCCCCCCCCTGGGGGGCGGGGGCCCGACGGCCGCACCCGGGGGATGGAACGGCCGTCGGAGCGGTCAGCGATCCCGAGGGACCGCGACCACGACGGGGCAGGGGCTGTGCGCCACCACCTGATGGGTGACGCTGCCGAGGAGCAACCCACGGAAGCCACCCAGGCCGCGTGCGCCCACCACCATCAACGACGCATCCTTGGCCAGCTCGCACATGACCGCTGCCGCACCGCCCGCCATGACGGTGGTGGTGACCGGGACATCGCCCGACCCACCGACCTCGGCGAGGACCTCCGCGATGACCTCCTCGGCCGCCGCACGGAGCTCGTCGTCCGACGGCAACGTGACCACCGCCGGCAACGCCACGAGCTCCGGCGTGGGGTAAGCGTGCACGAGGTGCAGCTCGGCACCCCGCAACGCCGCCTCGTGCAGCCCCCACTCCAGCGCACGCCGGGCACCATCCGAGCCGTCGATCCCGACCACGATCCGTTCCATGACGAGCCTCCTCCCGCGCGTCCGCCACCTCGACGGGCCGTCGAAGCTCCCTGCGCACCTCCACCATGCCCGTTCCGGGCGCGGATGGGCAGTGCCGCTCGGGCATCGGAACCAGGGACCTTGGACCTACGCTGCCTCCACACCGGACCCCGGCGCCGCCCCGGTCCCGATCGGTTGGTCCCAGGAGGACGTGATGCGCTACCCGACCCGGCTGCTGACCGACGGTGAGGAGATCCTCCACCAGTTCCGCCCGCACTGGCGCGTGCTCATCCCCGCGCTCGGCTGGGCCATGCTGTTCGCGGCGCTGGCCGGTGCCGCGTTCGCGGCCCTGGACACCACCTACGGCTGGTGGGCGGCGGGGCTCGGCGTGGTGCTGTGGGTCGTCCTGTCGATCCGGCGACTGCTGACCTACTGGTTCACCAACTACGTGCTGACCACGGAGCGGATCATCGTGCGCACCGGGATGGTCGCGCGGCAGGGCTCCGAGATCCCGCTGGAGAACATCAACAACGTGCTGTTCACCCAGACGGTGGCGGAACGGCTGCTCGGCTACGGCGACATCCTGGTCGAGTCGGCGGGTCAGACCGGCCAGACCCGCTTCGAGGACATCCCGGACCCCGAGGCGTTCCAGTCGGAGATCTACCGCGCCCGGGAGCTGCGCACCCTGCACTTCAAGAGCGGTGGGGCCTCGGGGCGGGCACGCGACGTGGTCGAGCAGCTCGAGGCGTTGGCCGACCTCAAGGAACGCGGACACCTCACCGACGAGGAGTTCACGGCCAAGAAGGCCCGACTGCTCGGTGAGCTGCCCGGGGTGACCCCCGCCGACGTCGAGGAGCTGATGGACGAGGGCGACATCGACCCCAGTCGCTGAGCCGCCGCAGGTCCCTTCCGGCGGTGACCATGGGCCCTCCCGCGGGTGCGGTCCAGGGCCGACGCTGGGGGTCCCCACCAAGGAGGACCCCGATGCTCGGCATCCGACTCGAGGACCCGATCGGCCGCCTGATCGGCGCCCCGGTCGCGACCATCCGCCCGACCGACACCCTGCAGGCTGCCGCCGAGGCGCTCGCCGCCGATCACGTGGGCCTGCTGGTCGTCGTCAGCCCTCGCGGGGTCCACGGCGTGCTCTCCGAGCGGGACGTGGTCAGCGCGGTCGTCGACGGCGTCGAGCTCGACCAGACCCGGGTCAGCGACTACGCGAGCTCCGAGCTGGTCATGGCCGAGGAGTCCGACACGGTGCTCGACGCGGCGGCCGCGATGGCCACCGCCGAGGTGCGCCACCTCGCCGTCGCCAACCAGGGCGTGGTCACCGGCGTGATCTCCATCCGGGACGTGCTGGCGGTGGTCCTCGAGCAGCAGGGCCTGATCAGCGTCTGAGCTCGGACGCGTCCGTCGGTCCCTCGGGCGCGAGCGCCTCGGGGAGGAGCACGGTGAACGACGTGCCCTCGCCGAGGTGGCTGGTGACCTCGATCGAGCCGCCGACGTACTCGACGGCGTGGCGGACGATCGACAACCCCAGCCCGGTCCCGCCCGTGTCCCGTGACCGGGCAGGATCGACCCGGTAGAAGCGCTCGAAGATGCGTGGCAGGTCGCTCGGGGCGATGCCCATCCCCGTGTCGGTCACGACGAGCTCGACCTGGGGCTCGCCCGACCCGTCCTGCAGCTGTCGCAGGGTGATGTCGACCGTCCCGCCCACCCGGTTGTAGGTGATGGCGTTGCGCACGAGGTTGCGCACGATCACCTCGAGATCGCCCGTCACCCCGGCGAACAGCAGCTCGACCGGGGCCTGGACCGACAGCTCGACCCCGAGGGCCTCGGCGCGGTCGACCTGCGCGGCGACCACCCGGCGGACGAGCTCCGCGAGGTCGAGTCGCGCCCGTTCCTGCGGCCCCCGCTCCTCCAGTCGACGCAGGTCGAGCAGGTCGTGGACGAGCGCCGCGAGCCGGGCTGCCTCGTCGCCGAGCTGTGCCACCAGCGCCGCGACGCGCTCGTGCTCCTCCTGGGCCACCACGACCGACAGCGCCTCGGCGAGGGTCTGGATGCCGGTCACGGGCGTCTTCAGTTCGTGGGAGGCGTTGACGACGAAGTCGCGACGCAGCTGCTCGACCCGGGACTCCTCGGTGCGGTCGACGATGAGGACCAGCACCTCGTCGCGCAGCATGGAGACGTTCACCCGGAGCAACGCCTCCGCGTGGTCGATCTCCAGGGTCGTCGGCTCGCCCGTGTCACGCACATCGTCGACCGCGTCGGCCAGTTCCGGGTGGGTGAGCACGTCCGACGCGCTGCGCGTGCGGGCCCGCGTCGGGATGGCCAGCAGCTCGCGGGCGGCGTCGTTGATGGCCAGGATCTGGCCCTCCTGCGCGAGCAGGACCGCCCCCTGGGCGATGGACTCGACCAGTTCACGCCGGCGTGAGCTGTGCTTCGAACTCATCCGCTCGCTCTCGCGTCCTGGGAACCTCGATCGCCCCACCCGATGCTGCACCGGCGCCCCCACTGTACGAGAGCCGGGGCCGGCGTTCCTCGGTGCCGTATCCGGCGCGACGGTCATCTCACCCAAGCGCGGTGGTGGCAGCGGGCACCACCTCCCCGGGCCGAGCTCACCGCCCCGCGGCCAGCACCCACCGGACGGTGCGCCCGACGACCAGCCCCACAGCGAGACCGATCCAGTTGTGCACCACGTCCCCGGCCTGACAGGAGCGGCCGAGCAGCGGGTGCCCCAGGTACTGCAGTGCCTCGATCAGCGGTGGAAGCGCGACCGCCACCGCGAGCAGCGCCAGGAACCGACGCCCCTGCGGGATGGACGCGACAGCGATACCGAGCGGGATCAGCATCGCGCCGTTCAGCACGTCCGTCGGGGTCGCGAGCAACGCGGTCGGTGGCAGCAGGGCACAGAACCGCGCGCCGGCCGATCCGATGCCCGTGTCGAGGATCCCCGCGGACGGCGTGAGGGTGATGACCAACGGTGCGCCGAGCCCGACCGCGAGCAGGAACCCGACCAGCGGCCCGCGGTCTGTCCAACGACCGACGGGTCCGGCGAGGACGACGCCGAGCACGGCGAGCACGACCAGACCCGGCAGCGCCCACGGCGTCGCGGCGAACGCCGCCTCGAACCGGCCCATCCCTCATCCGTTCCGCGGAGGAGGCGACGCTAGACGAGGACGGGCCCCGCTCGCCTCACACGGTGACCGCCTGCTCGGAGCGGACCTCGTCGCCCTCACCCGACACCGGCGCACGGCGGTCCCACAGCACGAGCAGGCTCGGCAGCACCAGGATCGCGGCGATGAGGGAGAACACGATCGCGTAGACGATCACGTAGCCGAGCTGCTCGAAGGGCACCAACGTCGAGGTGACGAGCACCCCGAAGCCGATGGCGGTGGTCAACGCCGAACCGGCCAGCGCACCGCCGGTCTGCGTCAGCGTGCGGCGCATCGGTGCCTCGCCGTCGACGGTCCCCCGCCGACGTTCCTCGAGGAAACGTGAGGTCACGTGGATTGTGAACGGCACGCCGATCCCGATCGACAGCGCCGCCAGCGTGGCGGTGACCGGGTTGAGCGGGATGCCGGTGGCGGCCATCGCCCCGAAGGTGAGCGCCAGCACCAGCCCGACCGGCAACACGGTGATGACCCCGACCATCGGGGCGCGCTCCGCGACCCAGAAGTGCAGGACCAGCAGCGCCATCGCCGCGCCGAGCGCGATGACCAACGAGATGATCTGCGAGTCCTCGATGTCCTCACCGATCCGGGCCTGCACGATCTCCTGGGAGGTCGGGACGACCTCCAGGCCGGCGTCGCGGGCCGGGGAGAAGGCGGCGTCGAGACCGTCGGCGAGCGCGACGGCTCCGGACTGACCGGCCGAGGTCCGCAACGTGACCCGTGCGATGACCTCGTCGCCGTCGAAGGCGATGACGTCGTCGGCGCCGGAGGTCTCCGCGATCAACAGCTCGTAGATGGCCGTGACGTCGGCGTCGTCCTCGACCCGCGCCCCGTCGGCGGCGCCCAACTGCTCGAGCTCGTCGGCGAGGTCGTCGTCATCGCGCGCACCGGCGAGCACGGAGACGATGGAGGTCGCGTCCGGTTCGCCCCCGAGGGTCTCGACGTCGTCGACGTCGCCCGCTGCCTCGACGGAATCGACCAGCGCGTTGTGGGCGTCCGGGGTGGCGAGCGACCCGGTGAGCAGGACCTCGGTCGACTCCTCGAAACCGCCGTTGAACTGCTCGCTGATCACCTCGAAGGTGTCCAGCAGCGGCTCGTCCTGCGGCACGAAGTCGGTCAGGTTGAACTCGCTGTCGAGCTGGGTGAACCCGTACCCGCCGACCACGACCAGCGCGACCGCGACCAGCACGGTCGGGACCGGGACACGCTCGGCGAGCCAGGCGGTGCGTCCAACGGCACGCGGCAGGCGCGACTCGCGCTGCGTGGACAGCGCCGCAACGGGCAGTCGGCCGAGCCGCTGCGCCCGGCGGTCGAGCATCAACCGGATCGCGGGCAGGAAGGTGACGGTCAGCAGGAACGCGGCCAGGATCCCGACCGCGGCCAGCACGCCGAGGGTCGCGAGGAAGTCGACAGGGCTGGCGAGGTTGGTGAGGAACCCGATCGCGGTCGCGGCCGT
The DNA here is from genome assembly GCA_020832455.1 of Nitriliruptoraceae bacterium. Lineage (GTDB taxonomy): Bacteria > Actinomycetota > Nitriliruptoria > Nitriliruptorales > Nitriliruptoraceae > PWLR01. The sequence goes on along the minus strand of JAFIEQ010000063.1, from coordinate 13,575 downwards.
GCACAGCAGCAGCGTCAGCCCGACGGTGCGCATCGCGGTGGCCAGTGCACGTTCCGGTGGTGCGTCACCGCCGACCTCGCCGCGGTAGCGGGCCAGCAGGTGGATGGCGAAGTCCACGCCCAACCCGATGATCAGGATCGGCACGATCTGGGTCTGGGGGGAGAAGTAGCCGATCAACCCGGCGTAGTCGGGGCCGAGCAGGACCCCGAGCCCCTGCATCCACACCACGGCGAACACGATCACCACCAGCGTCAGGCCGACGTCGGCGGCGGTGCGCCGCCCGAGACGCAGGCGCTGGCCGGCGTCCGGCTTGACCCAGTACACGACCGCGAGCACCAGCAGGATGATCAGCAGTGCCGTCCCGAACAGCCGGCCGATCTCCGGGCCGATGTCCCCGGCACCCAGCAGCAACCCGAACGAGAAGGTGGTCGCCTGGTAGCCGGCGGGCAGTTCGACGCCCTCGACCACCTCGGCCAGCTCGAACTGCCGGTCGCTGGCCGCCTCCTCGTCGAGCCCGGTGGTGTCCTGGAAGACGATGATGAGCCCGGTGGCCGGCGGGTCACCGTCGGCGAGCAGCCCCTCGAACAGCCCGCCGACCTGCGGCGGCAGCATCTCGAGCGCCTGATCCTGCAGGTCGAGTACGGCCCCGTCGTCGAGGTCGTCGACGTCGAGCCCGGCCATCTCCAGACCGATCTGCGCCCCACCGAGCCAGCTCGCGACGGGCGGCTGCTGCCCGTCGCCATCGATGAGCGTGTCCGCGGCCTGCTCCTCGATGGCCTCCTGCAACGCGATGGCGGCGCGCAGCCCGTCGACCGACCGGATGTCGTCGCCGTCGGTGCGTTCCACGACCACCTGGACGACCGACTGCGGGTCGCCGAAGGTGTCGTCGATGACCTCGAGCGCCGCGGATAGCTCGTTGTCGACCGCGACCCCGTCCTCGTTCACCGCCTGGGACGACATCGCCCCGATGGCGAGTGTGAGCACCACCATCACCGCGACGACCACGGCGGGGCGTCGGGAGACGATGCGGGCGAGACCATCGAACAGCGCGATCATCAGGTGCGTCCTCGGCTCGTACGCTGCGGGGGGTGGTGGCGAACCGACGGGGGCGAGGCCCGTCCGTTTTCCTTCGACCATCGAACCTTCGGAGTGCCGCGATGTCCGGATCGACCGAACAGGACGATCCCTTCGCGCACCTGCCTGCGGCCCTGCGCGATCTGCCGCCGCGGCACGCCCGCATCCTGGAGCTGCTGCGCCGGTTCGGCGATGCGGTGGAGCACCTCGAACACGAGTGGTCCCGGGTCGCGGGACTGCACCGCTCCGATCTCGCGGCACTCAACCACCTCGCCCGCGACCCGGAACCGCTCGGGATGCGCGAGCTGCGCGACCGGTTGGCGCTCAGCCCGGGCGCGATGACCGCCCTGGTCGACCGGCTCGAGGCGCGCGGGCACGTCCAGCGCACCGACGACCCGACGGACCGTCGCCGGGTCGCGGTGACCCTGTCCGACGACGCGCGGGCGCTCGGTGGGCAGTTCTTCGGGGAGATGGCCGGACGGGTCCTGGCGGAGCTCCAGGCGTTCGACGACGAGGAACTCGCCGCCATCGAGCGGTTCCTCGCGGTGCTGTCGCCGGCCGTCGCCCCCGACCTCGACACGTGAGCGGGTCGGCCGCGACGGCGTCGGCCGGGCCTGGCGGGTCGGGGCCGCGGGTCGTGTCCCTGCTGCCCGCCACGACCGAGGTGGTCGCTGCGATCGGTGGCGCTGCTCGTCTCGTCGGCCGGTCCCACGAGTGTGATCACCCGGCAGCTGTGCTCGAGGTGCCGATCATCACCGAGCCGCGCACCACCATGCCCGAGACGTCCGCGGACATCCACCGCACGCTGCAGGAACTCACCACCGAGCTGCTGTCGATCTACCTCGTCCATGGCGAGCGTCTGCGCGCGGCCGCGCCCGACGTCGTGCTCACCCAGTCGCTGTGCGCGGTGTGCGCCGTCGACGAGTCGCTGGTCCGTGACGCGGTGGCCGAGCACCTCGACCGGGCGGTGCAGGTCGTCTCCCTGTCCCCCACCACGTGGGAGGAGGTCCGCGGCGACGTCGTGCGGATCGGCGTGGCGTTGGGCGAGGAGGCGAGCGCACATCCGGTCGCCGACCGGATGCAGGAGCAGCTCGACGGTGTCACCGCCGAGGTCGCGGACCTCGACCGGCCCACGGTGGCCGTGCTGGAGTGGCTGGACCCGATGATGGGCGCGGGCAACTGGACCCCGGAACTCATCCGGGCCGCCGGCGGGGAGCCCGTGTTGGGCGCCGTCGGCGAGCACGCGCCCTGGACCACGATCGACGGGCTCGCCGAGCTCGATCCGGACGTCATCGTGATCACCCCGTGCGGGTTCGAGCTGGCACGGGCCCGTGCGGAGGCGGCCAGCCTGGCGACCCAGCCGGGCTGGTCCGAGCTGCGGGCCGTGCGCACCGGTCGGGTCGCCGTCGCCGACGGCCACCGGTTCTTCAACCGCCCCGGGCCGCGCCTGGCCACCTCGGCCCGCATCCTGGCGGAGATCGTGCACCCGGAGCGTGTCGCGCCGCGGACCCGCGGCGACGCCTGGGAGCCACTCACGGGCCGCGTGATGGCGTAGCGGAAGCGGTACCCGCGCGGCGATCGGGACGCGACGCCGGTGCGGGCCCTCGTTGGACGTGGCTGGCCGATGTCCGCGTCGCGGATCGAGTTGCATGCTGCCAGGACCTCCCCGGTGCGACGGGCGGTGTGCTCGGTCAGGGGCCGGTGCGCCAGGTGCCGGCCCGGCGGGGATCCTCGGCCCCACGTACCTCGCCGGTGTCGTGGTCGACCTCCAGCGCCTGGACCGACCCGAAGTAGTAGATCGGGGCGGGGACCTCGAGCCCGTAGCCGCGTCGGCGCAGCGCGGACGCGACCGCATCATCCGGGAGCCGCTCGAACTGCAGGGTGTCGCCCTCGAGGTGGACGCGCGGGGCGTTGACGGCGTCCTGCAGCGACTGGCCGTGCAGCCCCCAGCGCACCAGCAGGTTGGCCTCGATGGTCGGGATGCGACGGCCACCGGGCGAGCCGATGCCGAGCACCGGGCGACCCTCCGCGTCCCGGACGAGTGCCGGCAACGCCCAGCTCACCGACCGACGACCGGGCGCGGGCTGGTTGGCCTCCCCGCCGACGGAGAAGCGGTTGAGCTGGTCGTTGAGGAAGAACCCGCCCACCTCGATGCCCGAGCCCCAGAAGTTGGTGATCGTGTTGGTCATCGACACGACGGTGCCGTCCGCATCCACCGTGGTGATGTGGGTGGTGTTGCCGGCGACGGCCGCGTCCGCGTCGCTGGCGCCCGCCGCGGACACCAGCCCGGGACCGGCCGGCGGGCCGGCCGCGAGCAACGTGTCGGACGGGATCGTCGTGGCGAGGTCCGCGTTGGCGGCCGGATCGGTGAGCTGCCCGAGCGGCACGTCGACGAAGTCCGGGTCGCCGAACACCTGGCCGACGGACCGGTCCGCGACCCGCCAGGCCATCATCAGCTGGTGGATGTAGTCGTCCGACGGCGGCTCCAGGTCACCGATCCCGCTCGCCTCGGCGACCTGCAGCAGCTGCACGAGCGCCGCGCCGGGCAACGGCGGCGCGGCACCGACGACCTCCAGGTCCCCGAACCGGCCCCGCGGCGGGTCGCTGCGCTGGACCTCGTAGGCGGCCAGGGAGTCGGTGTCGATGCCGGCGACGGCCTCGCTCATCGTGGTCGCGAGCGAGCCGGTCGTGAAACTGGACGGCCCCTCCTCGGACAGCGTCCGCAGCGTCGCCTCGAGCTCCGGCTGGACCAGGGCATCGCCGGCCTGCAGCTGGCGGCCACCGGGGTACAGCGCCGGGAGGTCGCCCGTCGGCAGCCGGCCGGCGCCGGTGCCGAGCTGGTTGGCGAGGATGGTGGAGGTCGTGGCCTGCTGCGCCAGCTCGATCGCCGGGGCGACGAGGTCCTCCCACGGCAGGGTCCCGTGGTCCTCGTGCAGCGCCGCCATGCCGGGTACGAACCCGGGGATGCCGACGTCGCTGTCGGGGATCTGCCCCGCCTGGTTGACCACCTCGCGGTAGTCGTAGGCCTCGAGCCCGCCGTCGATGTCCGCGACGATCGTGGCACCGCCGCCACCCAGCCCGGAGGCGAACGGCTCCACGACGCTGACGGCCAGCGCCGCGGCGATCGCGGCGTCGACCGCGTTGCCGCCGGCCTCCAGCATGGCCATCCCGGCGTCCACCGCGCTCGCGTCACCCGCGCTGACGCCGTAGGAGCCGAGCGCCGGCGCATCGGGCTCCGGCTCCGGGTCGGGCTCCGGTGCTGCCTCGGGTTCGGGTTCCGGCTCCGGCTCCGGCTCCGGTCCGGGCGCCGGGGCCGGCTCCTGGACCGCGTCGGGCAGCTCGGGCGACTCGGTCAGTGGCGCTGAGCAGGCTGCCGCGACCAACGCGAGCGAGGCCAGGGCGGTGACCGCGAGGGTCCGGGGGCGCGGGATCGAGCGCATGCGCGTCCTGACGTCGTCGGCACCGTCGTCTCGTTCCGGTCCAGCGGTCCGCGGCCGATCGTCGGGTGCCGCTGGACGCGCAGGTTCGTGACCGTAGGGCGAACCGCGGCCTGTCCGAACGGCCGACCACGACGCGGTCGATCGCGATGTCCGGCCATCCGGCCGGGACCACCGATGCGGACCGTCGGCGAGGCTGCCATCCCGACGCCTGCCGGGACGGCACGCCCACCGCACGGACCCACCGCACGGACCCACCGACGGACGAGGAGCGAGCGTGGCGGCGATCCCGGACACGTCGCCGGTCGGCACCGACCGCACGCGTCGCCGGGCGCTGCGTCTGCGCCCGTGGTCCGCGCAGCCGGCTGACACCGGCCCCGCGTCCCCGACGGGTCGGGTCACCGGCCTGGACCTCGCCCGGGCGCTCGCCATCGTCGGCATGGTCGCCGTCCACGTCGGGCCGCTGGACGACACCTCGGCGCTCGGTCGGGTGTACGCGCTCGCCCACGGCCGCGCCTCGTTGCTCTTCGTGCTGGTCGCCGGGGTCGGCATCGCGCTGCTCGCCCGGGCACGTCGCGGGGACCTGGCCGCAGCGCGGCGCACGCTGTGGTGGCGCGCCGCACTCCTGCTGCCGGGGGGACTGCTGCTGCAGACCCTGGACCACGGGGTCAACGTGATCCTCCAGGGCTACGCGCTGCTGTTCGTCCTGGCGCCGCTGCTGCTGCGTGCCTCCGATCGGCTGGTGCTCGCGCTGGCCGGGGCGGCCGCGACGCTCGGCCCCGCCCTGTTCCTCTGGGGCCGGCTCCAGGATCCGATCCGCTTCCAGCGCGACGCGATCGCGTGGGGCGACCCCCTGCCGGCCGTACTCGATGGTCTGGTCCTGTCCGGCCCGTACCCGCTGATCACCTGGACGGCACCGCTGCTGCTCGGCATCTGGATCGGTCGGCGCGACCTGCGGGCACCGCGGCTGCAACTGAGCCTCGTGGCGCTCGGCGGTGTGCTCGCCGCCGGGAGCCTGCTCGCCGCGCACCTCGCGGAACGCCTCGCGGCGCCAACCACCGCGGCGGCCGCACTGCTCGACGCCACCCCCCACAGCCAGATGCCGCTGTGGCTGGTCGGCGGCACCGGATCGGCCATGTTGGTCCTCGGGGCGAGCCTCTGGCTGGCGCCCCGGCTCACTCGCGCCACCGCGCCGCTGGTCGCCCTCGGCCAGCTCGCGTTGACGGCCTACGTGGCCCACCTGATCGCCCTGCACCTCGCGCCGGGTCTGCTGCGCCCGGACGGGCTGCTGCCCAGCATGCTGATCGTGGTCGCAGGGTGCGCCGGCATGGCGCTCGCCGCCTGGTCGTGGCGGCGGCGCTTCGAGCGCGGACCGCTGGAGCGTGGCCTGCAGCTGCCCGGCCCACTGCGCACCAGCGGACAGGCCTGACCCCGTCCGCTGTGCGGTCGGACGAGATCTGACCCCGCCCATCTGCCCGCCGCTGGACGCGCCTGACGCGGTCCACCGCGCGAGCGCGTGGGTCTTGACCGCTCCTCCTGCCGGACGTACGATACTGACCGACCGTTCGTTCGGTTGCCGCGAGGCGGCGCCGTCGGTGGTCGCGACATCCGGGACGCGACATCCGGGAGCGGTGTCGCCCGAGCGCGCGAGGAGTCTTCTCATGTCGAGCACGATGTCGCCGACCGGCCCGCAGCACGACACCGCGGGGACCGACCCCGCCCGCGAGGCCGCCTTCCTCGAGGCGCTCGACGAGGGCGCGAAGGTCGAGTCCGGCGACTGGATGCCCGACACCTACCGGCAGCTCAACATCCGGTTCATCGAGATGCACGCCAACTCGGAGATCATGGGCGCGTTGCCGGAGCGTGAGTGGATCGCACGTGCCCCCACGCTCAAGCGCAAGCGCTCGCTGGCGGCCAAGGTCCAGGACGAGGTCGGTCACGCCCATCTGATCTACCGGGTCGCGGAGTCGCTCGGCCGTCCGCGCAAGGACATGTACGACGACCTGATCGCCGGCAAGGGCAAGTTCCACAACGTCTTCCACTACCCCACCTACTCGTGGGGCGACGTGGCCTGCATCGGCTTCCTGGTCGACGGCGCCGCGATCGTCACCCAGCGGGCGCTGCTGGAGACCTCCTACGCCCCCTACGTGCGGGTCATGAAGCGCGTGGTCGCCGAGGAGTCGCTGCATTACCGCCACGGCGAGGACATCCTGCTGGCGCTGGCCTCCGGCACCGACGAGCAGTTCGAGATGCTCCAGGAGGCGGTGAACCGCTGGTGGGAGCCGATCATGCACTTCTTCGGCAACGACATCGCCCGCGAGGACGACCCGTCGATCCGGTGGGGCATCAAGACCCGCACCAACGAGGAGTCACGCCAGGAGTGGATGTCGACCTACGTCCCGAAGCTGTGGGACCTCGGCATCGAGACCCCGGATCCGGCGCTGCGCTACGACGCGGACGCGGGCCAGTGGGACTACACCGAGCCCGACTGGGACCGCCTGCGCGAGATCGTCAAGGGGACCCCGACCGAGGCGACGGCGAGCCGGCTGTACTGGCGCCAGCTGCTGCACCGTCACCACGACTGGATCCACGACATCGTCGTCGGCGAGGACCTGTCCACCGCCGCCTGAGCCCGCGATCCGACCCGCACGCCGACCGACGCGAGGAGACGCATCGTGGCCACCTGGGAGGTCTTCGGCCGTCGCAAGTTCGACGGACCGCTCGAGCACGTCGGGACGCTGCACGCCGCCGACGAACGCACCGCGTTGCTGCTGGCCCGCGAGACGCACTTCCGGCACAACGAGGGCGTGGACTACGGGGTGGTGCGCACCGATCAGTTCCACCGGCTCGAGGACCCGACGCTGCTGGAACGCCACACCGACATCTCCTACCGCCTGCAGCAGGGCTACTCCGGCTTCCGCGAGAAGCGTGAACGTGCCCGCGCAGCCGCGGACGCCCGCGGTGCCGACGAGGTCCGCTCGCGCGAGGTCCCCAACCGACGCGGGGGCAGCGCGTGAGCGTCACCACCCCGCGACCGGACCTGGACACCCCCCGGGCACAGGTGCTGCTCGCGATCGCCGACGACGCGCTGGTCACCGGCCACCGCGCCTCGCACTGGACCGGGGTCGCCCCCTCGCTGGAGGAGGACCTCGCCTTCTCCACCATCGCCCAGGACGCCATCAACCACGCCGACCTGTTGTACCAGGTGCTGCTCGGTGCGGCGGTCAGCGGAGAGCAGCAGCGCGCCGGCGTCGACGCGATCGGGCTGGGTCGGGAACCCGACGGCTACCGCCACGCCATCGTGTGCGAACGACCGCCGATCGACTTCGCCCGCACCTTGGCGCGGCACTGGATCACCACGCGGGTCGAGGTGGCCCGGCTCGACGCGCTGCGCCGCTCACCCGACGCCGACGTCGCCGCGGTGGCGACCAAGCTGTCCCACGAGTTGCGCTACCACCGCGAGCACGCCGAGCACTGGTTCACCACGCTGCACACCGGCGGCGCCGACGCTCGCGAGCGCTTCCACACCGCACTCGGCCACGTGCTGCCGGAGGCGTTGGGCTTCTTCGAACCGGTCGACGGCGAGGACGCGTCTGCGATCCTGCCCGGCGGCCACCCGGGGCTGCGTGACGTGGTCGTCGACGGGGCGGCCACCTCGCTGCGCGCGGCCGGGTTCGACGACCTGGTGGGGCTGCTCGAGGGCGACCTGCCGGCCGAGGCCGCCGGGGGCCGACGCGGCCGACACTCGCAGGACTTCACCGGGGACGTGTGGCCGGAGATGACCGAACTGCACCGCGTGCACCCGGGGGCGCGCTGGTGAGCACCACCAGCCTGATCGACCCGGTCGCCGTGCGCGCGGCCGTCGCCGACGTGCCCGATCCGGAGCTCCCGCCGGTCACGATCGGCATGCTCGGCATGATCCACGACATCGCCGTCCACGACGACCAGGTCGGGATCGAGCTGCTGCCGACGTTCTCCGGCTGCCCCGCGACGGAGATGATCGAGCGCGACGTCGTGCAGGCCGCGATGGCGGTCGACGGGGTCCGCGACGTCACCGTGAGGTTCCGCTTCGACCCACCCTGGACCCCGGATCGCATCGACGCGACCGGCCGGGAGCGACTCCGCGAGTTCGGCATCGCGCCGCCGGGGGGCCCGATCGCGGGCGCGGTGCGAGCGGAGGGCCGTACCGCGCTGCCCCTGGCGCTGGCACCCGCCGCCGCACCCGACGACGACGCCCCGCGGCCCTGCCCGTACTGCGACTCCGTGGACACGATCCGGGACTCGGCCTTCGGACCGACCCCGTGCCGGGACCTGCGCTACTGCCAGGCCTGCGACCAGCCGTTCGAGGCGTTCAAGCCCCTGTGAGCCACCGGGGCGACACCGACCAGGAGCACGCGATGACCCGCACGTTGTCGAGCTACGTCGCCGGCACATGGATCACCCCGGACGGCGGCGAGGCGGTGGTCAGCCCGGTGACCGGTGCGACCATCTGCCAGGTCTCGACCGACGGGGTCGACGACGGCGAGGCGGTCCGCCACGCCCGCGAGGTCGGTGGGCCGGCGCTGCGGGCGCTGACCTTCCACCAGCGCGCGTGGCTGCTCAAGGACCTCGTGAAGGTCATCGCCGCGCACAAGCAGGACCTCTACGAGCTGTCCGCGCTGTCGGGGGCGACTTCGAAGGACGCCTGGGTCGACGTCGACGGCGGCATGGGCGCGGTCGCGACCTACTCCTCGCAGGGTCGCCGCTTCCTGCCCGACGCACACGTCGTCGTCGACGGGCCGGTGCAGCCGCTGAGCCGCGACGGCTCGTTCGCCGGGGTCCACGTCGGCAGCCCCAAGGAGGGGGTCGCGGTCCAGATCAACGCGTTCAACTTCCCCGTGTGGGGCTCGCTGGAGAAGCTCGCCCCGGCACTGCTCGCCGGGATGCCCTCGATCGTCAAGCCCGCCACGCCGACGGCCTACGTCGCCGAGGCGCTCTACCGCGCCATCATCGACAGCGGCGTGCTGCCCGAGGGTGCGGTGCAGTTCATCGCCGGGCCGGTGCACGACCTGTTCGACCACCTCGATGGCCAGGACCTGGTCGGCTTCACCGGCTCCGCCGCCACGGCCAGCCACCTGCGCACCCACCCGGCGTTCACGAGCCGCTCCGCGATCTTCACCGCGGAGACCGACTCGCTGAACTCCTCGATCCTGCTCCCCTCCGGCGCCGAGGGCGCGCACCTCGACCGGTTCGTCACCGAGGTCGCGACCGAGCTGACCACCAAGGCCGGTCAGCGCTGCACCGCGATCCGGCGCGCGTTCGTCCCGGCCAGCCACACCGACGAGGTGGTGACCAAGCTGCGTGCCCAGCTCGCCGAGGTCGTGCTCGGCGACCCCCGCGTCGAGGGCGTGACCATGGGCTCGCTGGTCAGCGCCGGCGCCCGTGCCGGGGTGGAGCGCACCGTGGAGAAGCTGCTGCCCGGTGCCCGCAGGGTGATCGGGGACGAGCCGCTGCCGCTCGTCGGCGACGTCGACGACGCCGCGTTCATGCCCCCGACGGTGCTGCTCGCCGACGACGCGTCCCGCGACGAGGTCCACACGCTCGAGCCGTTCGGGCCGGTCACGACCCTCATCCCCTACGACACCGTCGACGAGGCGGTCGCGCTGATCCGCCGAGGTGGCGGCAGCCTGGTCGCGAGCGCGTTCGGGCCCGCCGGCGCCGACGACGCGATCGCGCTGTTCGCCGGGATCGCCGCGCACCACGGCCGACTGCTGTTCGTCGACGATGCCGCCGCCGCCAGCCAGACCGGTCACGGCTCACCGCTGCCGCACCTCGTGCACGGCGGGCCGGGACGGGCCGGTGGCGGCGAGGAGCTCGGCGGGCTGCGCGCCGTCCACCACCACCTGCAGACCACCGCGGTCCAGGGCTCCCCCGACCAGCTCACCGCGCTGACCGGTCGCTACGTGCCGGGGGCGGCACGCGACACCTCGGGCCCACACCCCTTCACCAAGCGTTTCGAGGAGCTGTCGATCGGCGACGCGCTGATCACCGGGGAACGCGAGGTCACCCTGGAGGACATCGAGGCGTTCGCCGCGCTGACCGGGGACACCTTCTACGCCCACATGGACGAGGTCGCCGCGAAGGCCAGTCCCATCTTCGAGGGTCGGGTCGCGCACGGCTACCTGCTGGTGTCCGCCGCCGCCGGGCTGTTCGTGTGGCCGGACCCGGGCCCGGTGCTCGCCAACGTCGGGCTCGAGGACCTGCAGTTCGCCCAGCCGGTCTACCCCGGTGACCGCATCCACGTGCGCTTCACCTGCAAGGACAAGGGCAGCGCACGCGACCCGGATCAGGGCACGGTCACCTGGGACGTCGAGGTGGTCAACCAGCGCGACGAGGTGGTCGCCACCTACGACGTGCTGACGGTCGTCGCGCGCTGACCGTCGTCGTCACCGGCGGCGTCGTGGGCGGCGTCGTCGGCGTCCGGCCCGGGCAGCTCCACCCGCAGGTGGGCACCATGCTCGCGGTCGAGCACGCAGGCCGTCCCGCCGTGCAAGCGCGCGAACGCGGCGACAAGTGCCAGCCCGACCCCGGTCCCTGGCCGCGGCGCGGCCTCGTCGGCGCGGTAGAGGGGTTCGAAGACCCGCTCTCGCTGCTCCGGTGGGATCCCCGGTCCGTGGTCGCGGACCTCGACGGCCACGCCCTGCGTGTCCAGGCGGGCCAGCTCCACCTCGATCGGGCCGGTGGGTGCGTACTTCCCCGCGTTCTCGACCAGGTTGACCACGATCCGTTCCAGCTGTGCGGTGTCCACCAGCGCCGGCAGCTCGTCGGGCAGGTCCAGCACGAGCCGGTCGGCGACCGGGCTGCCCACCAGCGCATCCCGGACCACGGCGCCCGCGTCGCACGCCTGTCGGCGACAGCTCAGCGCCCCGCGGGTCAGGCGGTCGACGTCGAGCAGGTCGTCGAGCAGCGTGGCCAGCCGATCGGCGTGCTCCACGATCGCACGCTCGACCTCGGCCCGACCGTCGCCGAGTTGGTCGCCCAGGCGCTGCAGGGTGCGCCCCATCCCCTGGACCACCGTCAGCGGGGTCCGCAGCTCGTGGGACACCGCGGACAGGAACGCGTTCTTCGTGCGGTCGAGCTCGCGCAGCCGGTCCGCGGCAGCGGCCTCCTGCGCCGCGATGCGCTCCAGCCGCTGCTCACGCTCGATGCGCTCGTCCGCGGCACGCTTCGCCACCGAGATGTCCTGCAGCGCCCCGACCACCCGGGTGATCGCACCGTCCGCGCCGTACTGCGGTTCCCCGACGACCCGGGCCCAGATCGGTCGGCCCGTGAACGTCACCGCCTCGACCTCCACGTCGAAGGCCGTCCCGTCGGCGGCACAGGTCGCGACAGCGTCGGCGATGAGCGCCGGGTCGCGGTAGACGGTGTTGACCCCGTGGTCGAGCGTGGGCTCGACCACGCGATCCCACTCGAGGATCTCGAACATCTCCGGCGACCACCGCACCTCGTGGGACGGGACCTCGACCGACCAGCCGCCGATCCGGGCGACCCTGCCGGCCATCTGGCGCAACATCCGTGAGTGCTCGAGGACCTCCTCGACCGGTCGACCGCCGCCCTGGAGCAGCTCGGGTCGGTCCTCGGACGGTCGCTCGCTCATCACATCCCTGGGCGCCGGCGATCAGCTGTCGGCCGCATGGGGCTGCCCGCTCGTCGTCCCGTCCTGCGGTGCACACCTCCGTGCCCGGACACGCGACCGATCTCACTGTAGGACCCGGCCGTCCGCGCCCCTACCCACGAACGGCCAGGGCACCGTGGGCCCGGCGCATCCCGTCCGGCCCCGCTCAACCCGCGCGCACGCCAGGACCGTCGGCCCCCTGCGCGCGCACCTCGGACCCCGACGCGGCCAGGCCCCCCATCACGAGTTCCACCAGCGTGTCGGACACCTGGCGCAGGTCGTCCGGACCGACCGGGCGGTACCACTCGACCAGCGAGTTGACGGTCCCGAACACCAGCCGCGTGACCAGCGCCGGGTCGAGGTCGCCGCGCAGCTCCCCGGCCTCGACCGCAGCGCGGACCAGCCCCGCGACCCGACGGTCGAAGTCACGGCGCCGCTCCAGTGCGGCACGTTCCACCTCGGTGTTGCCCCGCACGCGCAGCAGCAGGGTCACGAACGCCAGCTCCGCGTCCAGTACCTCGACGCTGCGGCGCAACACGTGCTCGAGCCGATCGCGGGCGCTGCCCTGCGTCGCCCCGGGCTCGTCGAGCACCGCGAACAGCGCCCCGAGGGCCCGGTCCAGCGCCAGCTCGAGCAGCTCCGTCTTGCTGTCCACGTGGTGGTAGATGCTGGACTTGGAGATGCCGAGCGCGGTGGCCAGGTCCCCCATCGAGGTGCCGTCGTAGCCCTGGTCGTTGAACACCTCGACGGCGACGTCGAGGAGGCTCGTGACCGAGTAGGGCGTGCGTCCGTGTCTGCTCATGCGCGGCATCATCCCACACGCATCGGCGTGCACGGGCGAACGTGGCTCACCCCTCGTCGGTGGGCTCGACCAGCACCGCCGGGTCGAGGCCGGCGACGCGCAGGGTGGCCGCGACACGCGGCGCGGAGGCGCGTGTCCCGGTGGGTGGGAAGTCGCAGGCGGCCAGCCCCTCGGCCAGCGCGACCGCGACCTCACGGGCCAGGTGTCCGTCGCCGGCGACCCGCGCCAACAGCAGCACGTGCACGTCGGGCGCCGTCGGGTCGACGAGTTCCACGAGCTGGTGATCGGGGCCGTCGGCACGCCAGCGCACCTCGGGGGTCGCGTCGAGGTCCCACCAGATGGCGGCGACCTCATCGAGGGCGGGGGCGGGGACCATCGGGACTCCGGACGCGGAACGGGAGTGTGGCGAGCGGCCACGCATCGGGACCGTAGGGGCGGCGGCGCCGCTCACCCCCGACGTTTGGGAAGCGTCGCACACGCGCCCACCCTCTACGGTTGCGCCGTCGGCGTCGTGCCGACGACCGCTCGGGGCCCGGGGCGCGACGGGCGCCGGCCGGGGGGGGGGGCCCAGGGGGGGGGGGGGGGGCGCGGGGGGGGGGGTCGCGGGG